>NZ_BAAJPG010000051.1:0-210 GCF_057547025.1 Thermus sp. KWY1 | reverse complement strand
GCAGACTTGACCGCTATGCCGCATAGAGCCCCAGGAAGCGCAGGGCGGAGAGGGGGTTGAAGGAGAAGGCCTCCAAGGCCGCCTTCTTCTCCCTGACCCCTTGGCGGTGAAGCATGGAGACCAGAAAGGCCCGGAGGGCCGCCAAGACCTGTGCCCCCACCCCCCGCACCTGGCAGGCATCCTCGTGGAGGAGAACGTCCCGTACCCAAA
>NZ_BAAJPG010000050.1:0-419 GCF_057547025.1 Thermus sp. KWY1 | reverse complement strand
CACCCCTCAGACCCGCAGCTTCGGCGCTGGGCTTAAGCCCCGATCATTTTCGGCGCAGCGTCACTCGACCAGTGAGCTATTACGCACTCTTTAAAGGATGGCTGCTTCTAAGCCAACCTCCTGGCTGTCTCAGCAACGCCACATCCTTTCCCACTTAGCCCAGACTTCGGGACCTTAGCTGGCGGTCTCGGTTGTTCCCGCGCTTGGACGCGGACGTTATCGCTCGCGCCCTCACTCCCAGGCTCCACCTGGGACCCTTCGGAGTTTGACAGGGTTTGGTAGGCTGGTGGGCCCCCTAGCCCTATCAGTGCTCTACAGGCCCCAGTCAGCACCTGAGGCTGACCCTAAAGTCATTTCGGGGAGAACCAGCTATCTCCGGGTTCGGTTAGCTTTTCACTCCTAACCCCAGCTCATCCGAG
>NZ_BAAJPG010000049.1:0-210 GCF_057547025.1 Thermus sp. KWY1 | reverse complement strand
GCAGACTTGACCTATATGCGGCTCCTGGAGTAAAGAGGGGGCATGACCCTGCGCGAAGCCCTGTCCCAGATCCCCGACCCCCGGGCCCGCAACCGGCAGTACCCCCTTTGGGGCCTCCTGGCCCTCATCCTGGTGGCTTTTCTTTCCCGCGTGGACTCCCTGAGGGGCGTGGAACGCTTCGCCCGCGCCAACCCCCACCTCTTGCCCCAC
>NZ_BAAJPG010000048.1:0-211 GCF_057547025.1 Thermus sp. KWY1 | reverse complement strand
GAGGCGTGGGACGAAGGTGCGGGATCATAAGTTCCCCCGACCCGAGTCTGTGTTTAAGCTCCTTTACTTGGAGGCGGAGCGTCAGGAGGGGAGGTGGTCTGAGCGGCGATTGAAGGGCTTTGCTGAGGTGCGGGAAGTGCTGGAGAAGATGCTTCTGGAGAGGTATGCCCCCCGTACACAGACGCTTACACATAAATCTTGACACGACCAG
>NZ_BAAJPG010000047.1:0-24876 GCF_057547025.1 Thermus sp. KWY1 | reverse complement strand
GGTAGTAGCCGTTCTTGCGTCCCCCGTGCTGGCGCAAGAAGGCTTCCCGGTCGGCGTCCAGGAGAATCTGCAAGACCTCGGTCACCGTCTGCCTCACCGCTTCCCTTAGCATCACCTGCAAGGTATCCTGGTCCACGGGGTACCTCCTTCCTAATCCTGGTACCCCCCTTTTATACACAAACCCCTACACATAATTCCTTACACGACCCGGGGTGGCCGTCCTTATGAAAAGCCCCTGGGCTTTATACCCCTTGCGCATCCTCCTGGGGGCCTCCCTCTTTCTGGCCTTCCTTTACCCCTTCACCCTGACCCTCGAGGCCCAGGGACACCTATGGGAGGAAGGGGGGGTTCTTTATGGGCTATTCCTGGCCCTGGGGCTTGGGGCCTTCGGGAAGGAAAGCCTGGCCCCTTGGGCTGCTTTCTTGGCTGCCGCTGGCCTTAGAGCCCTTCTGGTGGCCGTGGGCCAGTGGCAGGGGCTTGGCCTTTAGGGGGAAACCCCCTGGGGAATCAAGGAGGTGCACCATGAAAGGCATGAGGAAACTGGCTTGGTTCGGGCTTCTTTTGGTCCTTCCGGTCTTGGCGCAGGCGACCACCACCACCTTCTCCGCCCTCACGGTGCGGGAGGTGGGGAACTTCCTCGCCACCCTGCCCGCCGACTTCCACGGCATCCAGCCCGCCGCCGCCAAGCAGATGATGGACACCCTGGATGTCTTCATCCTGGACGTGCGGGAGCCTGCGGAGTTCAAGGATGGCCGGATCCCCGGAGCCGTCAACATCCCCATCCGCGACCTGCCCAAGCGCCTTGGGGATATCCCCAAGGGCAAGCCCATCATCATCTACTGCGGCATCGGGCACCGGGGCGCCATGGCCCTCGTTTTCCTCCGCGGCCAGGGGTACAACGTGAAGAGCATCCTGGGAGGCTATAAGGCCTGGACCGGGGCCAACCTGCCGGTGGAGAAGTAAACGGTGGCCAAAAGACCGGGGAGGGGCCTTGCCCCTCCCCCTTTGGTCCTTATTCCCGGTCAAAATAGGTGAGCTTGGGGTACTTGTTGGCCCGCACCTCGTCCAGCCGCCGCACCGGGGTGGTGTAGGGAGCTCCCTCCAGCCACTCCCTGGGCTTTTGCAAAAGCTCCCCCAGGGCCTCAGCGAAGGCCTCGAGGGTCTCCTTGCTCTCCGTTTCCGTGGGCTCGATCATCAGGGCTTCCTTGACGATCAAGGGGAAGTAGACGGTGGGGGGATGGAAGCCCATCTCCAAAAGCCCCTTGGCCAGGTCCAGGGTGCGGAAGCCCTGGGGGGGCTGGGCCACGAACTCGTGCATGCAAGGGCCGTCGTAGGGCACCTTGTACCCCTTCTCCTTGAGGAGTTCCTTGAGGTAACGGGCGTTGAGAACGGAAAGGGCAGCAGCCTTCTTGAGGCCCTTTAGCCCCAGGGTGCGGATGTAGGCCCAGGCCCGCACCAAGGCCAGGAAATTCCCGTAAAAGCTCCGCACCCGGCCGATGCTCTTGGGAAGGTCAAAGTTCAGGTAGAAGCCCTCCTCGCCCCTCTCCACCGTGGGCACGGGGAGGTAGGGAGCCAGGTGGGCCTTCACCCCCACGGGCCCCGAGCCCGGCCCACCCCCCCCGTGGGGCACGGTGAAGGTCTTGTGCAGGTTCAGGTGGACCACGTCGAAGCCCATGTCCCCCGGCCGGGCCCAGCCCATGATGGCGTTCAGGTTGGCCCCGTCGTAGTAAAGCTGCACCCCGGCCTCCTTGCTGATGCGGGAGATCTCCAGGATGCGCCGCTCAAAAAGGCCCAGGGTGTTGGGGTTGGTGAGCATGATGGCGGCCACGTGGGGACCAAGCTCCCGCTTCAGTGCCTCGAGGTCCACCTCCCCATCCGGCCCCGAGGGTACCTCCTTCACCTGGTACCCCGCCATGCTGGCGGTGGCGGGGTTGGAGCCGTGGGCAGAATCCGGCACCAGAACCACTCGCCTCTCTTTCCCCTCCCCCCGGTCCTCGTGGTAGGCGCGGATGATGAGGATCCCGGTAAGCTCCCCGTGGGCTCCGGCGGCGGGCTCAAGGGTGATGGCGTCCATGCCCGTGAGGGCCTTCAAGTACTCCGAAAGCTGCCACATGAGCTCCAGGGCCCCCTGGACGGTCCTGGGATCCTGGTAGGGGTGCAGGTCGGCGAAAAGCCGCACCGCCTCCTCGTGCAGCTTGGGGTTGTACTTCATGGTGCAGCTACCCAGAGGGTAGAAGGTGGTGTCCACCCCCACCTGGCGGCGGGAAAGCCCCGTGTAATGGCGCACCAGGGTGAGCTCGTCCACCTCGGGAAGCCGGGGTGGGGCCTTGCGCAAAAACTTCTCCGGGATGTAGCGGGTGGCCTCAGGCGTCTCCTCCACCAGCCTCAAGCCCCGCCTTCCCGGGCGGCTTCGCTCAAAGATCAAGGGATAGCTCATGCCAACACCTCCCGCATGGCCGCTTGTAGGGCCAAAAGGTCCTCCTCCCGGTGCAGCTCCGTGGCGGCGAAGAGGGCGAGGTTCTCCCCGTACTCCTTCGGCACCGGGGTGGCGGCGTGGAAGCCCCTTGCCGCCAGGGCCTCCCGCACCGCCTGGGGTTCCTTGGGAAGCCTCAGAACAAACTCGTTGAAGAAGGGCTTTGGGGTGAAGGGCTCCACCCCCGGGATCTCCAAAAGAAGCTCCCAGAGGCGGTGGGCCATGGCCACGCTTTGCAGGGCCACCTCCTTAAGCCCCAAGGGCCCCAAGGCCGCCAGGTACATGGCCCCCATGAGGGCGGTGAGCTGGGCGTTGGTGGTGATGTTGCTCTTGGCCTTGGCCCGGCGGATGTACTGCTCCCGGGCCTGGAGGGTGAGGATGTAGCCCCGCTTTCCCTCGGCGTCCACGGTTTCCGAGACCAACCGCCCGGGCATCTGGCGCACGAAGGCCTTCCGGGTGGCCAGGTACCCGAAGTGGGGCCCACCAAAGCCCATGGGCAGGCCCAGGGTCTGGCCATCCCCCACGGCGATATCCGCCCCGTAGGCCCCCGGGGGCTCCAGAACCCCCAGGGAAAGGGGATCGGCCACCGCCACGAAAAGCGCTCCCACCCCATGGGCCCTCTCCGCCAAGGGGGCGAGATCCTCCAGGGCCCCCAGGTAGTTGGGGTTTTGCGCCACCACCGCCCCCGTGCCCTCGGGCACCTCCCCCAAGGGGGTGCGGCCCCCCTCCAGGGGCAGGGGGATGAGCTCCGCCCCCACCGCTTCCAAATAGCTCCTGAGCACCTCCCGGTACTCCGGGTGCACTCCCTGGGAAACCAGGACCCGCATCCTTCCCGTTTCCCTCAAGGCCAGAAGGACCCCCTCCGCCAGGGCAGTGGCCCCGTCGTACATGGAGGCGTTGGCCACCTCGAGGCCCGCAAGCTCCGCCACCATGGTCTGGTACTCAAAGGTGGCCTGCAAAACCCCCTGGCTCACCTCCGGCTGGTAGGGGGTGTAGGCGGTCAAAAACTCCCCCCGGCTCGCCAGGGCTTGGACCACGGGCGGGGTGTGGTGGCTACGAACCCCACCCCCCAAAAAGGCCTTAAAGGCCGGTTGGTTTTTCCCTGCAAGCCGCTTGAGCTCCTCCAGCACCGCCCACTCCGGCAAGGGCTCGGGCAGGGAAATCTCGGGGTTTAAAACCTCCTTTGGCAGGTGCCGGTAGAGGTCCTCGAGGCTTCCGGCCCCCACCCGTTCCAGCATGGCCTGGATCTCTTCCTCGGTATGGGGCGTGTAGTCCATAGGATCATCCTTAAACACAACCCCCGGGCCATTTGACCCGGGGCCACAGAAGGGCTCTGCCGCCCGGCTAAGGACATCCGGGCACCCCAAAGCCCCGAGCTCGCCATACCGGCCGCCTTACCCTTCGCTCTCCAAGACCTCCTGGTAGCCAGCGGCATCCAGCAGGTCATCCAGGTGCCCCATGTCCAAGGGACGGATGCGGAAGATCCAGCCCTCCCCGTAGGGGTCCTGGTTGATGAGCTCCGGGGTCTTCTCCAAAGCGGTGTTCACCTCCACCACCTCACCCGATACCGGGGCGTAGATGTCGGAGGCGGTCTTCACGCTCTCCACCACGGCCACCGCCTCGCCCTTCTCCACCTTGCGCCCCACCTCGGGTAACTCCACGTACACCACGTCCCCGAGCGCATCCTGGGCGTAGTCGGTGATGCCCACCAAAACCGTGTCCCCTTCGGGCAGGGCCCACTCGTGGGTCTTGGTGTAAAAGCGGTCCTTGGGTATGTCCATAGCGCCTCCTAACCCCCGCTATTTTAGCGGTACAAAGGGCAATGGGCTAAGGGAAGCCCCCGCCTTGCGCCCCCGAACCTCCACAAAGAAGGGCTCCTGCGCCTCCTTCTCCACGTAGGCCAGGGCGATGCCCTTTTCCAAGAGGGGAGAATAACCCCCGCTGGTCACCCGGCCCACCGCCCGGTCGCCGGAGTATACCCTATACCCCTCCCGGGGAATCCCCGCCTCCAGCACCAGGCCGATGAGTTTCTCAGCGCACGGCGTGGCCAGCATCGCCTCCTTGCCGTGGAAATCCTTCTCCTTCTTCACCACCCAGGCCCAGGGGGTGCACAGGGGGTTGGTGTCGTCGGTAAGCTCGTGGCCGTAAAGGGGAAACCCCGCCTCCAGCCTCAGGGTGTCCCGGGCTCCCAGGCCCGCCGGGGTCGCCCCCGCCCCCAAAAGAGCTTCAAAGACCGCCTCGGCATCCTCGGGAGCCAGAAAGAGCTCAAAGCCATCCTCCCCCGTGTACCCGGTGCGGGCCAGGCGGGCGGGCCGGCCCGCCACCCGGGCGCTGAACACGTCGTTCTTTTTCCTTTGGGAAAGGTCGGCGTCGGTCAAGCCCTGGAGGAGGGAAGCCGCCTTGGGACCCTGCAGGGCCAGGAGGGCGGTTTCCTCGGAGAGGTCGGTGAGCTCCACGGCAAAGCCCCGGGAGAGCTCCTTCAGGTGGGCGAAGTCCTTGGCGATGTTGGCGGCGTTCACCACCATGAGGTACTCCTCCTCGGCGAGCCGGTACAGGTAGATGTCGTCCACCACCCCCCCTCGGGCGTTGGGAAGCATGGAGTACTGGGCCCGACCCACTTTTAGCTTGGCGGCATCGTTGGCCGTGGCCCACTGGAGGAAGGCCAGGGCCTCAGGGCCCTGGATGAGGAACTCCCCCATATGGCTCACGTCGAAAAGCCCAGCCCCCCGGCGCACCGCCAGGTGCTCCTCCACGATGGAGGTGTACTGCAGGGGCAAAGCGTAGCCGGCAAACTCCACCATGCGCCCCCCGTGGCGCAGGTGGGCTTGGTAAAGCGGGGTCTTCTTCATGGCAAGCCCCATCCTACTAAAAGAACTCCCTTCTCAAGGCCTCGGCGGAGTTGTCCTCCAGGACCTCCTCCCGCTTGGTGGCCCAGGCGGGGAAGGGAAAGCGCACGAGAAGGGGCACGGGGATCTCCGGCTGGTGCAGGATCACCATCCCCTGGGGCAGGATCAGAGCCCGCTGGCGGAAGGAGGTGGGAAGGTAGCGGTACTCGGGCCGCTCGGCCTCGGCGGCATCCAGCCTTCCCACCACCCGGATGGCGGCGTTGCCCACCACCCTTCGCTCCACCTCGCTGGCGGTCTGCTGGGCCCCGATGAGGATCACCCCTAAGGAGCGGCCCCGTTCGGCGATGTCCAGGAGCACGTCCTTGATGGGGCTTTCCTCGTCCCGGGGAGCGTACTTGTTGAGCTCGTCCAGCACCACGAAAACCCGGCCCCGGTACTGGCCCCGCTCCTTTTTGGCGAAGAGGTCGGAAAGAAGGCTCCCCACCACGAACATCTGGCCCTGGGGGGAGAGTTTGGCCAGGTCCACCACGTGGACCTGTTCCCCTCCTTCCAGGGGGTCCGGGGGATTGCCCTTGCGGTCTCCCCGAACCAGGTGGCCCACGTTCTCCACGCTTGAACGGAGGCGCCGGACAAAGGCCTCGAGGGTCCCCCGGGCCTGGCGGGCGACCCAGGTCCGGTCCCCCTCCCCTTCCCCCGTTTCGGGGCCCAAAAGCTTGTACTCCAGGTAGCGCACCAGGTCGGCGAAACTTGTCAACCGCACCCTGCCCAGGTCGTCAAAGGTGATGTCCTCGGGAAGCTCCCCTCCGGGCCAGTCCGCCACCAGGAGGTGGGGCCCCTTCTGCCCCTCCGCAAGCCGCCTTAGCTTCTCCGTCACGTGGGCCACCAGGAAGCCCAGGTTGGTGAGGGCCCCCTTGTCGGTGAAGAGGAAGGGGAGAAGCCCCTTCTGGGCAAACTGCACCAGGTCCCAATGGTACGCCTTCACCCCCTCCAGGCGGGTTTCCACATCGGGGAGAATCCCCTCCTCTCCCTTCTTGGGCGGGGCCAGGAAGCGCACGCTCCCAAAGGGGGTGGGGGGAAGGCCCAGGCGGCGGTACTCCTCCTTGGCCTCCTCGGAAAGCCTTAGGTTCGGCTTGTCCAGGAAGAGGAGGTCCTCCCCCTTCACGTTGAAGAGGAGCACCCGGGCCTGGTGGGCCTCCTCGAGGACCCCGCTTTCCAAAAGGCTTTTCAGGAGGAAGGTGGCGTAGCTGGTCTTGGCCGCCACCCCGCTGATGCCCGAGATGTTCACGTGCCCCCCCTTCACCCCGTTCAGGAACTCCAGGTTCAGGTAGGCCACCTCCCCGCTCTTTAAAAACCCCGCAGGAAGCTTGGTGCTTCCCCTTTGGTTTTTCATGGCATCGTAGTAAAGGGCAAGCTCCAGGTCCTCCCCCCGGGCCAGGTACACAGCGGAGCCGGGATCGGGGGGGAAAAACTCCTCGGGCACGATGCGGGTCACGCTCACATGGGCCACGTAGGCCAGGCTCACGGGGATCTTCCCCTGTACCGCCAAGAAGACATCGGTGTCAAAGCTTTCCCCCTCGTGGGCCTTGGCCACCAGGTCCACCATGCCGAAGTAGCGCACCTTGCCCACCTTGGGGTGAAACCCCTCCACCACCACCAGGTCGTCCAGGCGCAGAAGGCCCTCCCCCTCCACCCCCACCCAGAACTCCAGGGGGGTGGCCTCCCGCCTGCCCAACACCACCCCGATGCGCTCCATCAACCACCTCCCAGATCGGCCGACAGGCTATCCTGGTGCCGGGCAAGGATGCGGGCCACCACCTCGCGGCTCCCCATCCTGCGGGCCAGCTCCCGCTCAAGCCCGCCAACGGGCAGAAGGTTCTGCGGGGCCCTGGGGTCCTTCACCGGGTGGGAGGCTAGGGCGGGAAAGAGGCTTAAGGATAGGTCCGCCAGGGCGCCGAAATCCCCCTGCAGCGGGGTTTCCACCCGCAGAAGCCCGCTTTCCGGCGGGCGCACCCCCTCCGGGGGCAGGGGCAGGCGCAGGTACCAGCTGGCCAGTTCCTGCCCCTTCCGGCGCACCCTAAACATGGGGGTGCGCTCCCCGGGCTTCAGGGTGGAGAGGAGGGCTTCCCTGTCCTCGGGGAGGTAACGGGCCCAGTGGGTCTTGATGTACCCCAAAACCGGGCCCTGCCGCCTTAAGCGCACGGGACCGTCCACCACGAGAAGGCCTCCCGTGAGGGCTCCGGCCAGCTTCTCCTCCAAGAGGGTCCTGGCCTTCCGCAAACCCTCCTGAAGGGCCGTGAGGACGTCCCCCGGGCTTGGAGGGCCCTCGAGGGGCAGGGGTTCGTACACCAGCTCCCCCAGGCGCAAGGCCTCCTCCAACCCCACCCCCACCCGGCGCACCCTGGTTTCCAGCAGGCGCATATTCCCTTGCTGATAAACCACGGCGCCGGCGGCCACGCACCCCAAGAGGGCAAGCCTCCTCCCGTCGGAAAGCACCGCCTCCCCCCGCTCCCGGCCGTCCACGAAGTAAAGGGGCTCGGGCCAGGGCACCGGACCAGCCCTTCTGGCCTCCCATGGCTCCTCCAGGGGCTGGAAGCTGGCAGGGTAGCCCTCCTCAGCGCCTTCCGGGGCCCCAGGAAGAACTTCCCCTGCCGGGCCCTCGAGGCGGGAAAGATCCAGGGCGTAAAGCCGCCAGGCCATGCCCTTAGATTACCGGGGCCGGGCGGTAGGGGAGGTACTTGGGCTCCCAGAAGCGGCTACGCACGAACTCCATAAGCCCCTTGAAGGAAAGGCCCTTCACCCGTTCCTCCTCCGCCACGCCCTCCTCGAGGGCCTTCTGCATCACCCGGGCCGCCACGTAAGGGGAAACCTCCCTCAGCCGGGAAACCGGGGGGTAAAGGAACTCGGGGAAGTGGCCTTGCGTGTAGTCGTAAAGGGCGTAGGCCGCCTCCAGCACCATCCCGTCCGTCACCTCCCGGGCCCGGGCCAGCACCGCCCCCAGGCCGAGGCCCGGGAAGATGAAGGCGTTGTTCCCCTGGCCGATGGGGATGGTCCGCCCCATGTAGCCCACCGGGGGAAAGGGGCTACCCGCCGCCACCAGGGCCCTTCCCTCGGTCCAGTAGATGAGGTCATCGGGAAGGGCCTCGGAGGCCGAGGTGGGGTTGGAAAGGGGGAAGATCACCGGGCGGGGGGTGTTTTCCATCATGGCCCGCGCCACCGGCTCGGTAAAGCTTCCCCCCTGGCCGGAAAGCCCAAGAAGCACGGTGGCCCGGGCGTTGCGGATGGTTTCCAAGAGGTTGGGGCAGGAACCCGCAAACTCCCACCCGGCGATGCGCTCCCGCCGTTGCGCGTAGGGTTGCTTGTAAGCCTCCATGCTCCGGCCTTCCACCAGGAGGCCCTTGGAATCCAGCACCAGCACCCGGGCCCGGGCCTCCTCCTCGGAAAGGCCTTCCCGCTTCATCCCCTCCCGCAAGGCCCAGGCCACCCCGATGCCCCCGGCGCCCGCCCCATAGATCACGATCACCTGGTCGGAAAGCTTCTCCCCCTTCAGACGGCAGGCGGAGAGCACCCCCGCCAAAGCCACCGCCCCTGTGCCCTGGATGTCGTCGTTGAAGGAGGGCACCACCTTGCGGTAGCGCTCCAGCACATTAAAAGCCGCCTCCTTGGCAAAGTCCTCCCACTGGATCAGGGCCTTGGGGTAGCGCCTGCGCACCGCTTCCACGAACCGGTCCAGGAAGCGGTAGTACTCCTCGCCCCTCAGGCGCTTGTGCCGCACGCCCAGGTACAGGGGATCCGTGAGGAGGTCCTCCCGGTCCGTGCCCACGTCCAGCTCCACGGGAAGGGTCTTGTCGGGTCCCACACCCCCTGCGGCGGTGTAAATGGTTAGCTTCCCGATGGAGATGGCCATGCCCCCATACCCCTGGTCCCCGATCCCCAGGATGGCGGAGGAATCCGTGGCCACGATGAGGCGGACCTCCTCCAGGGGAACATTGGCCAGGGCCTCCTCGAGGCGGTCGATGTTTTTGGTGCTGGCGGTGAAGCCCCGGGGATACCGGTAAATGTGGGAAAACTCCCGCACCGCCTCCCCCACCGTGGGGGTGTAGAGGATGGGCAGCATCTCCTCCAGGTGATCCACCAAAAGGGCGTAAAAGAGCACCTCGTTGCGGTCCTGGAGGTGGCGTAGGTAGATGTGTTTCTCCAAAGGGCTCTGGATAAGGCGGTAGCGGCGGTAGACCCTCTCCTTCTGCTCCTCGAGGGTGTTCACATGGGGGGGAAGAAGGCCCTCGAGGCCCAGGGCTCTCCGCTCCTCCTCGGTGAAGGCCGTGCCCTTGTTGAGGAGGGGAAGCCTCAGCAGAAGGAAACCGGAAACGTAGGGCTCCAGGTAGCGCTCGCCTCGCTCGTCCCGCTTGACATCGTAATAGCGACTAACCGGCATAGCCCTATTCTTCCACTCCCCAGGCCGTAAGGCTAGGGTAGGAACGTCCTGGTCGGGCCAAGTCCACGAGGATAGGACGGGCACATGGCTCTCGGCGACAGAAAACCCTCAAGGGGTTTGCCAGAGGCCAAGGATGGAAACTCACTCACAGCCGGAAAACCTTGGGCGGAAGCAGGGCTTTAAGCACCATCCCCCCGGGCACGGGGTTCCCCTCCAGCCAGGCCACACCTCCCTTCTTCAAGGGGAAGCGGGCCCCCAGGGGCTCCCGGGCCGAGGCCCCCATGAAGTCCCCCAGGAGAAGCCAAGCCAGGAGGGTGGAAAGGTAAGGTTCATGTCCCACCAGGGCCACCCGGCCCTGATGGGGTATCTCGGCCAGGAGGGCTTCCGAAGGAGGAGCCGCCAGGAGGGGAGTTACCCGGGTTTCCCCCTCCAGGAGGTCCGCCAGGAGCTCGGCGGTTTCCAGGGCCCGTCGCTTGGGACTGGTGAGGATCCGATCCAGCTTGACCCCAAGCCCCCTAAGGCCCCGCACCACCTTGCGGAACCGCCGCACCCCCCGGGGTGCCAAGGGACGAAGGTGGTCCGCCTCCTCCCCCTCTCCCTCGGGAGGCAGGGCCAGGGCATGCCGTACCAGGAGGAGCTCCATTGGGACATTATCTTCCCCACACCACCTCGAGGGGAAGCCCGAAGGCCTCCTGGAAAAGCCCCCCTTGCTTCTCCGCCTCCAGGCGCTCCACCCACGGGTCCTCCTCCGCCTCCAGGGTCAGGCGCACCCTCTCTCCCAGCTCCACCCGCACCCCCTTCACCCGGCCGGAACGGGTGCGCTCCAGCATCTCCGCCAGGCGAAGCAGGGCAGCCAGGCGCCAAAGCCTCTTGCCATCCCCCCGGGCCATGAGGTTGCGGTAGCCTCCCAAAGAAGGCTCTCCGCGCCGGTGGTAGCGCACCAGGAGGGCCAGGAGAACCTGCTCCCGGTGGGATGTTCCCAAGAGGGGCTCGGAGAGGACCAGGTAGGCCCCGTGCTTGTGGTGCTCGTGGTAGCCCAGGTGCATGCCGATGTCGTGAAGGTGGGCGGCCTCCAGGAGAAGGCGCTCCTCCTCCGGGCCGTAGCCGTGCAGGGGGGAAAGGCCACGGTACAGGGCCAAAGCTAAGGCCTTCACCCGCTCCCGGTGGTCCGCCCGAAAGGGATAGCGGCGGAAGAGGTTCTCCACGGCAAAGGCCCGGGGGTCGGGGAGAAGGTGGGGCGAGGGCAGGAGGTGCTGAAAAAGGGCACCCTCCCGGATCCCCATCCCGCTCAGCCAGAGGCCTGGGGCCCGGGTATGGCGCAGGAGGGTGCGAAGCAGCACCAAGGTGGCGGGAAGGGTCCGGGCCCGGTCCTGCTGGAGGCCAGGAAGCTCCGAGCGGGCCTTCAAGCTCAAGCTCAGCACGTCCTCGTAAAGCTCCTCCACTCCCTCCCGGGGCAGGTAGTAGCCGTGCACGAAATCCAGGGGATAGCCCCGCCGTTTCTGGTGCAGGCGGGCCACCGCCCGGACATTTCCCCCCAGGCCCACCACGGGCACGCCGGGCTCCAGGGGCAGGGCCTCGAGGTGGGCCATCACCGCCTGGACCAGGGCCCTCACCTCGGCCCTGGCGGGCGGGTCGGAAGCCAAAAACCCCTCCGTGAGGCGCAAAGCCCCCAAGGGAAGGGCCCTGCCCCACAGGAACCGACGCCCCTGCATGCGGGAAACCTGAGCGCTCCCCCCACCCTGGTCCACCACCAAGGCCTCCTCTAGGGGCAGGGCGTTGGCCACCGCCAACACCCCAAGCCGGGCCTCCTCCTCCCCGGAAAGGAGCTTGGGGGAAAGCCCCAGGGCCAGGGCCTCCTCCAGGATCTCCCGGCCGTTTTCGCTGTCCCGGATGGCGCTGGTGGCCAGGATGCGCACCTCGTCCGGGGCCACCGCCCTGAGAAAGTCGGCAAAGGCCCTCAGGGCCTTCTTTCCCCGCTCCAGAGCCTGGGGGTTAATCCGCCCCCGGCTAAGGCCCTCCCCCAAAGCCACGGGCTCCCGCAACTCGTCCGCCAGGTGAAAGGAAAGGCCAGGCTCGTATTCGTACACCACCAGGCGGAAGGTACCCGAGCCCAGGTCCATGATGGCCAGGGAACGGGGCTTGACCTTGTTCTGACTTTCGCCGGGCGTAATCTTTAACAAATGCACCTCCTACCCGAGGCCAGCTGGCTACAGTTTAACCGCCGGGTCCTCCTGCAAACGGAGCGGCCCGATTTCCCTCTTCTGGAGAGGATGCGTTTTCTGGCCATCTGGAACCGAAACCTGGACGAGTTCTTTGCTGCCCGCATCGCCAAGCCCTTCTGGGAAAAGCGGGGGAGCCCAGCCCACCGGGCCTTGCTGGAGGAAGCCTACGCCCAGGCCAGGCTGGCCTGCCAGCGCTATCAGGCTTTGCTAAGGGAGGCCCGTCCCCGCCTCGAGGTCCTGGAGCCCCAGGATCTGGACGAGGAGGACTGGCTTTACTTCCGGGTTTACCTGGCGGAGGTGGTGGCCCCCCGCACCGACCTCATCCCCTGGGAGGCTGCCTCCGACCTTTCCCACGGAGCCCTCTACTTCGCCTCGGAGGACTACCTGGTGCGCCTGCCCCAGGACCTTCCCCGCCTGCTCCCCGTCCCCGGGCGGGACGGAACCTACGTGCGCCTGGGAGCCCTAATGCGGGCCCGAAGCGACCTCTTCCTGCCGGAGCCTTCTCCCCTTTACGAGCTCAGGGTGCTTCGGCTTCTGGAAAGCGAGCGGGCCCGGGCGGACTGGGACGAGCTGGCCCAGTCCCTGGAGGGGCGTCAGGAGGGGATGGCCACCTTGCTGGTGGTTGAGGAGGGTTTCCCCGAGGCCTGGCTGGAAGCGCTCCGGGGAACCCTGGAACTTACCCCGGAGGAGGTCTTCCTCCTGCCCCCACCCCTGAACCTCACCCTGGTGGAAAGGCTGGTGGCCGAGGGCCCTAGGGAATGGCTCTTCCCGCCCCTGAAGCCCGAGCGGCCCCGGGGCTTCCTGAAAAAGCCCCTGGCCCACCTGGAGCGCAAGGACCTCCTCCTCTACCACCCCTTTGCCGACTACGCCGCCGTGGAGCGCTTCGCCCAGGAGGCCCTCTCCCCTGAGGTGGCCGAGGTCTGGGCCACCCTCTACCGCATCGGGGAGGAGAACCCCCTGGCCGAGGCCCTCATCCAGGCGGCGCGGGCCGGAAAAAAGGTGCACGTGCTCCTGGAGGGTCGGGCCCGCTTCGACGAGCTTTTGAACCTCCACTGGTACCTGCGCTTCCTCCGGGCCGGGGTGGAGGTGCTCCCCCTACCCGAGCGCAAGGTGCACGCCAAGGCCCTTCTCCTCCTCACCCACCAGGGAAAGGGATACGTCCACCTGGGCACCGGCAACTACAACCCGCAAAACGGGCGCCTTTACACCGACTTTTCCCTTTTCACGGGGCGCCTCGAGGTGGTGCGGGAGGTGCACAGCTTCTTCCAGGCCATGCGGGCCAGCCTTCCCGGGGAAGGGCTGGGCGGGCTGGCCGCAAAGCAGGCCTCGGAGGTAGTAAGCCCAGGCGAAACCGGCCTCGAGGCTTCTTTGGCCCTCTCCCTCCTCAGGACCGGGGAGGCCATCCGCAACCTCCTGGTGGAGGAAATCGCCAAGAAGGCCCACCCCAAGGGCCGGATAATCCTGAAGTTCAACCACCTCACGGATCCTGCGGTCCTCCAGGCCCTGGTCCAGGCCGCCGAGGCAGGGGCCCGGGTAGACCTCCTGGTGCGGAGCACCCTCACCCTCCTCCACCCCGCCTTCCGGGCCAAAAGCCTGGTGGGGCGCTTCCTGGAACACGCCCGGGTGGCCGCCTTCCGGGCCGGAGGAACCTGGAGGGTTTACCTCACCAGCGCGGATGCCATGCCCCGGAACTTCCAAAGCCGCTTTGAACTCCTCTTCCCCGTCCTGGATAAGGAAGCCAAAAAGCAGGTCCTCCGGGTGCTCAAGCGCCAGATCCGGGATAATCGGAATAGCTTCCTTCTTACCCCTAAAGGTGAGGAACCCCTTTGGGGAGGCAACCAGGATGCGCATCGTTGGTAGGGCGTTTGTGGGTGAGGTGTTGGGGACGTTGCTTCTCGTCCTCCTCACCGTGGGAAGCGCCGCCAATGCGGTCCTACAGCCCCGGCTTTCCCCGGGGGCCTACGGCTACGACTCCCTGGCCCTGGGCTCGGGCCTGGCGGTGCTGGTGGGGGTGCTGGCCAGCCGCTCCCTTTCGGGGGCCCATCTCAACCCCGCGGTCACCCTGGCCCTGGCTGCGGGTCGCCTTTTCCCCTGGCGTTTCGTGCCCCTCTACCTGGTGGCCCAGTTCCTGGGCGGATTCCTGGGTGCTCTCGGAGCCTTTGTCGCCTACCGGGAAGGCCTTCTGGCCCAGGGGATGCCCAACGTGTTCAGCACGGGACCCGGCTTTTTGCGCACGGAACCGGAAGCCCTCTACGCCTGGACTGGCCCGGCGGTGGCGGAAACCCTGGGCACCTTCGCCCTCATGAGCGTGATCCTGGCGGCGGGCAAGGACGGGCGCATGGTGACCCTCTGGCTGGCCCTCACCGTGGCAGCCGTGGGGTACGGCCTGGGAGGACCTGGAGGCTTCGCCTTGAATCCCGCCCGGGACTTTGCCCCCAGGTTTCTGGCCTGGATCCTTGGGGTAGAGGGCGCAGCCAGCCCCTACCTCTTGGTCCCCGCCCTCTTCCCCATCCTGGGAGCCCTGGGGGCGGTGGCCATGTACCGGGCGCTGGATAGGTAGAAAGCATCTTCCCCCCTCGCTACCGAGGGGGGAAGTTTTGTGTTCTCTTCGTGGTGGGCGGCGTAGGACTTGAACCTACGACCTCTCGCGTGTGAGGCGAGCGCTCTTCCGCTGAGCTAGCCGCCCCCAGGCCTTTTGCAGGGTAGCATGGGCCAAGGAGACCTGTCAAGCAAAGGCCCTGACCCTCCTCTGACAAGGCTCGGGCTAGACTAAGGTCGTGGCCACGGTCCTTGTGGTGGAGGACGAGCCAGCGGTGCGGCTTGGGGTGCGGCTGGCCCTGGAAAAAGCCGGGCACAGGGTGCTGGAGGCCGCCACCTCCCAGGAAGCCTGGCCAAGGTTGCGGGAAGCGGAAGCCGTGGTCCTGGACTGGATGCTCCCCGACGAACCCGGCACCCGGCTCCTGGAGCGTATGCGTCAAGGAGCCTACCCCGAGCTTCCCGTCCTCATGCTCACCGCCCGGGCCGAGGTCCGGGATCGGGTGGAGGGGCTTTCCCGCGGGGCCGACGACTACCTGGTAAAACCCTTCGCCACCGAGGAACTTTTGGCCCGCCTCGAGGCCCTCCTGCGCCGTGCGGGCAGGCGGAAGGTGCTCCGGCGCGGACCCCTTCTCCTGGACCTGGAGCGCAAGGAGGCCAACCTGGACGGCAGGCCCCTACCCTTAACCCGGCGGGAGTTTGAACTGCTGGCCTTCCTGGCCCAGCGCCCGGGCCGGGTCTACTCCCGGGAGGAGCTTCTGGAAGCGGTCTGGGGCCAGGACTACCTGGGCACCCCGAGGACGGTGGACCAGCACGTGCTCCAGCTCCGGGAAAAGCTGGGCGAAGACCCCAAGGCCCCCCGCTTTCTGGAAACCGTGCGGGGCATGGGGTACCGTTTCAAGGTGGCCCCGCAAGAAGCGAACCACGGTCCCAGCCAGACCAAGGGGGAAGGGTGAACGAACTTCTGGCCGAGGCCTGGGAGAAAGCCCTGGAGGGCCTGGTCCTTCACCGGAACAGGCAGGTCCTCTACCTGAACCCCAAGGCAGAGGAGCTTTTGGAGGTGAGCCGGGAAAAGGTGGTGGGCCGCCCCCTCCTCCTCGCCCTCCGGGACCACCGCCTCGAGGCCCTGGCCCTCCACGGGGGCGAGCGCACCCTCGAGGTGCGAAGCCGCACCCTGAGGGTGAGGGCCCTTCCCGGCAGGCTCTACCTCCTGGACGAAACGGAGCTAAACCGGCGCCTGGAGGCCCTGGAGGAAGCCACCCAGGCCCTGGCCCACGAGCTCCGCACCCCCCTGGCGGGGATGGGACCCCTCCTCGAGGCCCTCACCCCCAGGACCCCCCAGGAGAAGGAGGTGCTGGACCTCCTCAAGGGGGAGGTGGCCCGCCTATCCCGCTTGGTGCGGGACCTCTCCCTCACCCAACCGGGCCCCAAGCGCACCTTCCCCCTGGAGGAGCTCTGGCCCCGCCTGGAGAGGCTTCTTAGGGAGAAAATCCAGGAAAGGCAGGTGGAGGTCCACCTGCCCCACACCGCCCACACCGACCCCGAGGCCCTCTTCCAGATCCTCCTTAACCTCCTGGATAACGCCCTCAAGTACGGCCAAGATCCCATCCGCCTCCTCTCCCGGGAAGAGGGGGGGCGCCTTTTGCTGGAGGTGCGGGACCAAGGACCGGAACTTCCGGATTACGAACTCCTCTTCCTGCCCCGCCACCGAGGATTCCAGGGAGGAGCCGGGCAGGGCCTGGGCCTCTACCTGGTGCGCCGGATCGCCCAGGGCCTGGGTGGGGAGGCCTACGCCCGGAGGGACGGGGCCGAAAACGTTTTTGGCGTGGCTCTTCCTCTAAACTGAGGCAAGGAGGTAGCATGCGCGAGGTACTGGACAAAGCCCTAAACGAACTGGTGGGGGAAACCCTGAGGATGCTCTCCCTGGTCCGGGAGATGACCCAAAAGGCCACGGAGGCCCTGGTGGAGGGGAACCGGGCCAAGGCGGAAGAGGTCATAGCCAAGGACCAGGAGGTGGATGCCCTGGAGCTTAAGATCGAGAACCAGGCCGTAGCCGTCATCGCCCGGCACCAGCCCGTGGCCTCGGACCTTCGGCTCATCTTCACCATCATCAAGGCCCTCACCGACCTGGAACGGGCCGGGGACTACGCCATGCACGTGGCCGAGGACGCCCTCCTTTTGGCGCAGGAACCCCCCCTTAAGCGCTACGTCACCCTCCCCGAGATGGGCAAGAGGCTTCTGGAGATGATGGACACCCTGGGCAAGGCGGTGGCCGAGCGGGACCCCGGGCTTGCCCGCAAGGTGGTGGAGATGGACGACCAGGTGGATGGCCTCTACGAGGAGGTGACCCGGGAGCTCATCACCTACATGCTGGAAGACCCCCGCACCATCACCAAGGCCCTCACCCTCATGCGGGTGGCCCGCAGCTATGAGCGCCTGGGGGACCACCTGGAAAACGTGGGGGAAAGGGTGATCTACTGGCTTACCGGCGAGGTCTACAAGACCCCTGAGGACGTCTACTAAGAGGGGCCGTGGCGCGCGAGAAGCCCGGGTTAACCCCCGAGGAGCGGGCGGCCCTCACCGAGGCCGAGGTCCTGCGCACCATTGAGGCCTTCCCGGAACCCGACCGCACCCTGGCCCTGAGGCTCCACACCCTTATCCAACACTGGGCCCCGGAGCTTTCCCCAAGGTTGTGGTACGGCATGCCTGCCTACGCCTGGAAGGGCAAGGTCCTCTGCTTCTTCCAGCCCGCCCACAAGTTCAAGACCCGCTACGCCACCCTGGGCTTCACCGATCTTGCCCAGCTGGACGAGGGTACCTTCTGGCCCGTGGCCTTTGCCGTGAAGGCCCTGGGCCAGGAAGAGGAGGAAAAAGTTCGGCAACTCCTGCGCAAGGCCCTGGGAGAGGGCCTCGAGGAAGCCTAGTCAGCCTCCACCTCCTCCACCGCCTGGCGGCGGCCCGCCTTCCACTCCAACCCCGCCCAGATGAAGTCCAGGAGGTCCCCGTCCAGGACGTTCTGGGGGTCAAAGCGCATGAGGCCCGTGCGGTGGTCCTTCACGTACTGCTTGTCCAGGACGTAGCTACGGATCTGGCTTCCCCACTCGATGGGCCGCACCTCGCCCCGGAGCTTCCTGAGTTCCTCCTGCTTCTTCTTCCACTCCAGCTCGTAAAGCCGGGAGCGGAGGACCTTCATGGCCAGCTCCTTGTTCTTGATCTGGCTCCGGGTGGTCTGGCAGGTGACGGTGATGCCCGTGGGCAGGTGCACGATGCGCACGGCGCTATCGGTGGTGTTCACCCCCTGGCCCCCGTGCCCCTGGGAGCGGAACACGTCGATGCGCAGGTCCTCGGGCCGGATGACCACCTCCACGGCGTCGTCCACCTCGGGCATCACCTCCACCCCGGCGAAGGAGGTGTGGCGGCGCCCCGAGGCGTCAAAGGGGGAGGGACGGACCAGGCGGTGAACCCCCGCCTCGGGGGCGAGGAGGCCATAGGCGTTCTCCCCCCGGACGATGATCTGGGCGTAGTCGATGCCCGCCTCCGCCCCGGGGGTCACGTCTACCACCTCCACCTGGAACCCCTGGCGCTCGGCGAAACGGGTGTACATCCGCAAAAGCATCTCCGCCCAGTCGCAGGCCTCCGTGCCCCCAGCCCCGGGCTGGATGGTGAGGATGGCGTTCTTCTCCGCATGGGGGAAGGAAAGAAGCGTCTCGTGGTAAAGGCTTTCCAGCTTCTTGGCCGCCTCCAGAAGCTCAGGCCTAAGGGCCTCCCGCTCCTCTGCGGGAAACTCCTGCCACAGCTCCAGGAGGCCCTCGAGGTCGCTCTCCAGGGAGCGGAAGGTATCCACCGTGCGCCGCAGGCGGGCGGCCTCCTGGCTTATCCGCCTAGCCTCCTCCGGGTTCTGCCAGAGGGCCGGGTCTTCCAGGCGTTTCTCCAGCTCCTTTAAACGGGCTTCCTTACCGGGGATGTCAAAGATACCCCCGGAGGCTTTCCAAGCGGGTGGCAAGAAGGTCCAGGTCCATACCCTTCCCAGTATACAGGCCTCAACTGGGGAGTACAAGAACCCTTTACATCCTAGCACTCATATTTTATGCTAATCACGGAGGTGGGCTATGGCACCCAACGGGTTGGCGAGAGAAGTGTACATGCCCTTCCCCCAGGGCCATGCCCAACGCCTTCCCGGGCTAAGGCACCCCCCAACCCTCCCCTCCCCATCCCCGGACCTCCGCACCCTCATGCGAACCCTGGCCCAGGAATACCGGGAGTTCGTGGGGAAAGGGGATGAGGAGGAAGCCTGGACCCTTCTCGCCGCCAAGCTCGGGGGAGACCGGGCGGTGGCCCGGGAGGTGTGGGACGCCCTCCACCGGGCGGGCCTGGGCGGCAAGGGATATAGCCCCGAGGAACACCGGAACCAACTTTTCCTCCGCTTCCTCGAGGCCCTGCGCCTTTTCCCCTAGGGCCTGTTCCCTTGACCCACTCAAAGCTGTTCCTATCCCGCTAAACCCCTAGGCCACTCAGTCGGCGGCCAGTGGGGCCAAGGGAACCTCGGCCAGGTTCACCCTGGCCCCTAAGGCCTTCAGGCGCTCCTCCAGGTGCTCATACCCCCGTTCGAGAAAGTAGACCCCTTCGATCTCGGAAACCCCCTCGGCGCTCAGGGCGGCCACCACCAGCCCGCCCCCGGCGCGTATATCCAGGGCCTTCACCTGGGCCCCGTGCAACCGCTTCCCGTTCACCAGGAGGGTGCGGTCCCGAAGGTAAAGCTCGGCCCCCATCCGGGCCAGCTCCCCCACATGGGTGAAGCGGTCCGGGTAAACCCGGTCGGTGATGGCGCTCTGCCCGGGAACCGTGGCCAGATAGGCGGTAACGATGGGTTGAAGATCCGTGGGGAAGCCGGGGTACTCCCGGGCCTCCACGAAGAAGGGCTTGGGATCCGGTACGGCCCAGAACCGCACCCAGTCCTTCCCCACCTCCACCCGGTGCCCGGACTGCTGAAGCTTATCCAAAAGGGCATCCAGGTGGTCGGGGCGCACCTCCCTTAGGGTGATGGACCCCCGGGTGGCCGCCGCCGCCAGGAGGTAGGTGCCGGCCTCTATGCGATCGGGGATGATGCGGTAAGTACCCCCGCCAAGCTGCCTGGCACCCCGGATGTGCAGGATGGGGCTACCCAGGCCGTGGACCTCCGCCCCCAGCATCCGCAAGAAATGGCCCAGGTCCTCCACCTCCGGTTCCATGGCCGCCTGCACCACGGTGGCCTCGCCCCCAAGGGCCACCGCCAGCATGGCCTGCTCGGTTCCGCCCACCGTGGGCAGGTCGAAGACCACCCTCCCCGCCAGGGGACGGGTCCTTCGGGCGTAGAAGGTGTTCTCCTCCTCCACCACCTCGGCCCCCAGGGCCCGCAAGGCCTTCACGTGCTGGTCTACGGGCCTGGCCCCAAAGGCGCACCCCCCCGGCAGGGAGATCCGCCCCTCCCCCACCCGGGCAAGAAGGGCCCCCCAGACGATGAAGCTGGCTCGCATCTGCCCCACCAGCTCATAGGGGGCGTGGGTGTTCCGGATCTCCGGGGTGTGCAGGTGGAGGGTGCGTCCTTCCCACTGGTAACGGGTGCCCAGGTGGGAAAGAAGCTCCAGCATCACCTCCACGTCCCTCAGCCTGGGCACCTCCAAGAGGGTGATGGGCTCGGGGGTGAGAAGGCTTGCCGCCAGGATGGGCAAGGCGGCGTTTTTAGCCGGATAAATGCGCAACTCGCCGGAAAGGGGCTGGCCTCCCTCAATCCGCAAGATCCTGCTGCCCCGCCGCGAGTCCTTGAGCATCATACACACCTTACTCAAAGTGAGGATAAAAGGGACCATCCACATTGTCAAGAGCATGCGCTCTTTGCTACACTCTTCCAAGGGAAGGTATGCCCAAGAAGGAGAAGAAGCGGCTGCAGGTGGTCATCTCCGAGGAACAGGACGCCCTCCTCACCCGGGCGGCCTACGCCCTTTCCAGCCCCGAAAGGCTGGTTTCCAAGTCGGAGGTGGTGCGCCTGGCCATCGCCAAGATCGTGCAGGAGCTGGAAGGCAACAAGGAGGAGCTGGCCGAACTCCTGAAGCAGCTGGAGCCCGAGGAATAAAATGACGGGCATGGTCCTGGGCGGGCGGTACCGCCTCGAGGCCTCCTTGGGTTCCGGGGGCATGGCTGAGGTGTGGCGGGCGGTGGACGAGCGCCTGGGCCGCAAGGTGGCGGTGAAGCTCCTCCACCCCCGGGCCCTGCCCCCCGAGAGGGAGCGGTTTCTCCTGGAGGTGCGGGCCCTCTCCCGCCTCTTCCATCCGGGCATCGTCCAGGTGCTGGACCTGGGGGAGGTGGAGGGGCGCCCCTACTTCGTGATGGAGCTGGTGGAGGGGGGTACCTTTGACCGCCTCGGCCCCTTTGAGGAGGGCCCGGAAGGGGAAAGGATCCTCGAGGCGGCCATCCAGGTGATGGAAGCCCTGGCCCACCTCCACGCCCAGGGCATCCTTCACCGGGACCTCACCCCCAAAAACATCCTCCTCACCAAGGAGGGGCATCCCAAGGTCATGGACTTTGGCCTGGCCTACCTCTTGCAGGAAAGCCGCCACCTGACCCGCACCGGGTACACCCTGGGCACCCCCACCTACATGGCCCCGGAACAGGCCAAGGGCCTGCCCCTTACCCCCCGGGCTGACCTCTACAGCCTGGGAGCGGTCCTCTACCGCACCCTCACCGGAAAACCCCCCTTCGAGGGGGAAAACGATCAGGCGATCCTCTTCCAGCACGTCTACGAGCCCCCTAAGCCTCCCCAGGCTTTGAACCCCACCATCCCTTCCGGGGTGGCGGAGGCGGTGCTTTCCCTTTTGGCCAAGCATCCCGAGGAAAGACCCTCCCACCCCAGCCTCTTCAAGAGCCCCCTGCAGGAGTTCCAGGCCCTTCGCCTTGCCACCCCCCGAGCCGGGTCCAGCCGCTCGGGCCACTACCCCCTGGCCCCTGACCCCCGCAGGCTTTCCCTGAAGGGGAAGGTGGACCTGGGAGGGGAGGCCGCCTGGCCCGGGGAGATGGTCCACGCCCACGGCCGGGTCTACCTGGGGGCGGGGCGGGGCCTGGTGGAGGTGGACCTCCTCTCGGGAACGGTACGCCGGGAAAACCTTCCCGAGGAGGTCACCGCTCCCCCGGTGGTGCGGGGTGGGGTATACGTGGCCGCCTGGGACGGCCGGGTGCGCCGCTTCAAGGCCCAGGCCCTGGAGTGGAGCGCCGACACGGGGGCAGAGATCACCGCCGCTCCCCTGGTCTTGGGGGAGCGGGTCTTCGTGGCCAGCCGGGACGGAAGCCTCTATGCCTTTGAGCGGGACCGCCTCCTCTACCGTTTCC
This sequence comes from Thermus sp. KWY1, assembly GCF_057547025.1. Lineage (NCBI taxonomy): Bacteria > Thermotogati > Deinococcota > Deinococci > Thermales > Thermaceae > Thermus > Thermus sp. KWY1. The sequence continues at coordinate 3,009 of NZ_BAAJPG010000047.1, read as the reverse complement.
AGGCGGGAGGCCACCTCTCCGCCAGCCCCACCTTCCACCGGGGCCTCCTTTTCCTGGCCTCGGAGGACGGGTTCCTCTACGCCCTGGACCCGGACACGGGCGCCTTGCGCTACAAGGTGAAAACCAGCCCCGTGCACGCCCCCGTGGCCGCCTACCGGGGGGTGCTCTTCATCCCCACCTGGGAGGGGGAGGTCTACGCCTTTGACCCCTTGAGCCGGGAAACCCTCTGGAACACCGCCGTGGAGGGCGAGATCTGGGGCGGGCTGGCCCTGGACGAGGAACGGGTCTATGTGGCCGCCTGGGACGGGGTCTTAAGGGCCCTGGACCAGGCCACGGGGGAGGAGGTGTGGAGCCTCGAGGTGGGCAAGGTGACGGCAGGCCTTTCCTACGCTGCCGGGCACGTGTACGTGGCCACGGAGGAGGGGCGTTTCCTGGCGGTGGACCAAAGGGGCCAGGTGGTCTTTGAAGCCACGGGCCTGGGAGCGGTGCAGGTACCGCCTCTGCCCCTGGCCCAGGAGATCCTGGTGGCCAACCTGGCGGGGAAGCTCTTCCGCTTTGGCGTAGGATAGGGGCATGGAAGCGGTGAGCACGGATAAAGCTCCCCAGGCCATCGGCCCCTACTCCCAGGCGGTGCGGGCCGGGGGGCTGGTCTTTGTTTCCGGTCAGATTCCCCTGAAGCCCGACGGTATCCTGGTGGAGGGGGATATCCGCGCCCAGACGGAGCAGGTCATGGAGAACCTGCAGGCCATCCTGGAGGCCGCAGGCTCCAGCCTTTCCCGGGTGGTTCAAACCACTTGCTTCCTATCGGACATGGAGGACTTTCCCATTTTTAACGAGGTCTACGCCCGCTATTTCTCGCCCCCCTACCCGGCCCGGGCCACGGTGGCGGTGAAGGCCTTGCCCAGAGGGGTCCGGGTGGAGGTGGCCTGCATCGCCCTGGCGGATTAAGGCACGAGGGCAAAAAAGCGTAAAATATCGGCATGACGGTCCAGGAAAGCCAAGCGGAAGAACTTCTCCACCGCTTTCGCCAAGGGGATGTACGGGCCCTGGCCCGGGCCCTCACCCTGGTGGAATCGGGACACCCTGTGGGGCAGGAGCTCCTTAAGCGCCTGCGGGGACAGGCCCGGGCCAAGGTGGTGGGCATCACGGGAAGCCCGGGAGCCGGCAAGAGCACCCTCACCGACCGCTTGATCCTGGAGGCCAGGAAGCGGGGGGAGCGGGTAGGGGTCTTGGCGGTGGACCCCTCCAGCCCCTTCACCGGGGGGGCCATCCTCGGGGACCGGATCCGCATGATGCGCCACCACCAGGACCCGGGGGTCTACATCCGCTCCCTGGCCTCGAGGGGAGCCCTGGGGGGCCTGGCGGGGGCCACGGTGGCCGCCTTGGCCCTTCTGGAGGCCTTCGGCTTTGACCGCATCTTCGTGGAAACCGTGGGGGTGGGGCAAAGCGAGGTGGACATCGCCCGGGTGGCGGACACCACCCTTCTCGTCCTCACCCCAGCGGCGGGGGATGCGGTGCAGGCCTTCAAGGCCGGGGTCATGGAGATCGCCGACCTCTTCGCCGTGAACAAGTTTGACCTACCCGGCGGGGAGAGGATCATCCAGGAGCTGAAAAGCGCCCTGGAGCTGGCCCCTCCCCGGCCCGGGGGATGGCACCCTCCCATCTACCCCACGGTGGCGGCCACGGGGGAAGGGGTGGAGGCCCTCTTTGAGGGGCTGGAGGCCCATTACCAGCACCTCGTAGCCCACGGGCTCCTCGAGGCCCACCGCCTGGAACGGGCCCGTTTTGAGGTGGAAAGCGTCATCCAGGAGTGGGGGCGGAAGAGGACCCAGGGCGCAGGCGACCTGGTAGCCCGGGTGGCCCGGGGGGAGCTTTCCCCGGAGGAAGCCGCTTTGGCCCTTCTGGACCCCAAGGCCCACCCCTAGGCCCCAGGCTCCGGGGAGGAATCCTGCCGGCAGGGACGCCAGCGGGCCAAGGCCTTTAAGAGCATTTCCCGCTCGTTGGGATAGGAAAGGCGCTCCAGGGCCTCCGAGGCAGGCAGGAAGAAGGCCTCCTCCACCTCGGTGAGCTGGGGCCTGGGTTCGCCCCCGCGATAGGCCATGAGAAAGTAGTGCACCTCCTTGCTCACCGTGACCGGTTCTCCTCCGTTCCGCACGGTGAAGTAGTAGCGCACCTTGCCCAGGGGGGAAACCACCGCCGCCTCTACCCCGGTTTCCTCCCGCACCTCCCGCACCGCCGTCTCCGGGTAACGCTCCCCGGGCTCCACCTGCCCCTTGGGAAGGGTCACCACCCGTCCTCCCTTCAGGGACACCACCAATACCTCGGGAACCCTTCCCCGAAGGACCACGCCCCCGGCGGACACCACCCGCCTCCTGGCCACCCGGACCTGACGCTTCCTCCGCACGCTGTTCCGCCTCCTGGCAACAAAAAAGGGCGCCCGAAGGCGCCCCCAAAGGACCTCAAAAAGGGGAGAGCAGAGGCTTCATGCTCCTTAGAAAGGAGGTGATCCAGCCGCACCTTCCGGTACAGCTACCTTGTTACGACTTCGCCCCAGTCACGAGCCCTACCCTCGGCGCCTGCCCTAAGGCTCCCGGCGACTTCGGGTAGAACCCGCTCCCATGGCGTGACGGGCGGTGTGTACAAGGCCCGGGAACGTATTCACCGCGGCATGGCTGATCCGCGATTACTAGCGATTCCGGCTTCATGGGGTCGGGTTGCAGACCCCAATCCGAACTACGCCCACCTTTTTGCGATTCGCTCCCCATCGCTGGGTCGCCTCGCTCTGTAGTGGGCATTGTAGCACGTGTGTCGCCCAGGCCGTAAGGGCCATGATGACCAGACGTCGTCCCCGCCTTCCTCCTGCTTTCGCAGGCAGTCCCCTTAGAGTGCCCGGCCTATCCCGCTGGCAACTAAGGGCAGGGGTTGCGCTCGTTGCGGGACTTAACCCAACATCTCACGACACGAGCTGACGACGGCCATGCAGCACCTGTGCTAGGGCTCCCTCGCGGG
>NZ_BAAJPG010000046.1:0-124811 GCF_057547025.1 Thermus sp. KWY1 | reverse complement strand
GGTAGGGGCCCCAAAGCGGACGTCTTGACCGAGGCTTAAGACCGGCAAGGCCCTCTTCCTTGAGGCGTTTCCGCCAGCGGTAATAGGTGGCCCGGCTGATCCCCAAAAGCTCCTGGATCTCGGGCCAGCCCACCCGGTATTTCCTGAGCGCCTCCACCTGTTTGAGCTTCCGTAAGCGGTCCTGAACCGTGGGATCGCCGGCCCCGGCCCCAAGGTACGCTTCGCGTGACCTTGGAGTTCCCGGGCCTTCAAGGTAGCCCTTCGGGCTGACCCGCGCTCCCCGCAAAACCTCTTTGCCAACCGTGGTAAGCTGCATCCGTGGGGACCCCCTCTCTCCTGGAGTGGTCCCCACATTTTTACTCGTCCAGTCTCACATGTGTCTGTCCGGGTTCAGGGAGTCCACGGGCCTGGTGCGCCGTGTGAGATGGCTACCTTTGTAGCCCTCCCTGAGCGGCTAGGCTAAGGGCATGGCCAACCGCCTAAGGGGTTCTAGAAGCCCTTACCTCCTCCAGCATGCGGAAGACCCCGTGGACTGGTACCCCTTTGGGGAGGAAGCCTTTAGCGCGGCTTTGCAGGAGGATAAACCCATATTCCTCTCCGTGGGGTACAGCGCCTGCCACTGGTGCCACGTGATGCACCGGGAGTCCTTCAAAGACCCCGAGGTGGCGGGGATCCTCAACCGGTACTTCATCCCGGTGAAGGTGGACCGGGAGGAGCGGCCCGATGTGGACGCCGCCTATATGCAAGCCCTCATCAGCCTCACCGGCCAGGGGGGCTGGCCCATGAGCCTCTTCCTCACCCCGGAGGGGAAGCCCTTCTTTGGGGGAACGTATTTCCCCAAGGAAGACCGCGGAAGTCTTCCCTCTTTTAGACGGGTCCTCCTGGCGGTAGCCCAGGCCTGGCGGGAGGAACGGGAGGCCATCACCAGGGAGGCGGAACGCCTTTCCCGAGCCCTTTGGCGAAGCCTTACTCCTGCTCCCGGACCCGTGCCTCAGGATGTGGAAGAGAAAGCTTTGTCGTTTCTTGCCCGCTCCTTTGACCCAGAGTGGGGTGGGTTTCTCCCCGCACCCAAGTTTCCTCAGGGCAACCTACTCCTTTATCTCCTTTCCTTAGCCTGGCGGGGCAAGGAGGAGGCCCGCAGGATCCTCCACAAGACCCTAAGGGCCATGGCCCTGGGTGGGGTCTACGACCAGGTGGGTGGAGGGTTCCACCGTTACGCCGTGGACCGCTTCTGGTACCTCCCCCACTTTGAAAAGATGCTTTACGACAACGCCCTCCTGGCCCGGGTCTACCTGGGGGCTTACCGGGTCTTCGCCGACCCCCTTTTTCTCAGGGTGGCCCGGGAAACCCTGGACTGGCTTCTTTCCATGCAAAGCCCTGGCCAAGGAGGGTTTTACACGGCTTTGGATGCGGAAAGCGAGGGGGAGGAAGGACGTTACTACACCTGGACTCCGGACGAGCTGCGGGCGGCCCTGGGGGAGGATTACCCCCTGGCCCACCGTTATTTTGCCCTGGGGAAAGCCCCGCCCGTGGAGGGAGGTAACTCTCCCAGGTACGTGCTTACTGCCTGGGGTGAGGAAGAGGTAAAGAGGGAGCTGGGGGAGGGCTTTGCAGCCTGGCGGGAAGGCCTCCGGGCTAGGCTTCTTGCCTTAAGGCGACGTCGCACGCCCCCCAACTTGGACGACAAGGTCTTAGCCGACTGGTCTGCCTTGGCGGTGCGGGCCCTGGCCGAGGCGGGCAGGCTTTTAAGGGACGACCGCTACTTGATGGCGGCCCGGCGCGGGGCCCACTTCCTGGTGGAAACCATGGGCAAGGACGGCCTTGTGCGCCACGTGTGGCGGGCCGGGGCCCTGGGGGAAGAGGCTTTCTTGCAAGACCAAAGCTTCACCGCCTTGGCCTTACTGGAGCTTTACACCGCCACCGGCGAGTGGCCCTATCTGGAGAAGGCAAGGTCGTTGGCGGAGGCAGCCTGGGAGGTCTTTCGAGGGGAGGGTTTTGAAGGACCAAGCACCCCTCCGGCCCAGAAGGCCCTTCCCCTTCCCGCCAAGGAGGTGGAGGAAACCACCCTTCCCTCTGACAAAAGCGCCCTGGCCGAGGCCTTCTGGCGCTTGCAGGCGGCCTTTGGCGGGGACTACCGCAGGCGGGCCGAGTTGCTTTTGGAGGAAGGGGCCCTGTGGCTTGAGCGCCATCCCCACGCCCTTCCTGGCTTGCTCCTGGTTCACCGCCTCCTCAAGGAAGGAACGGAGCTTGCCCTCCCCACGCCCACCCCGATTCTGGAGTCGGTACGGGAGCTTTACCTACCCCTTACCCAGTTGGTGGTGGGGCCAGCGGATGCCCTTCCGGGCCTTCTAGGGCGGGAGCCCGGAAGAGCCTACCTGTGCCGGGAGGGAGCCTGCCGGTTACCGGTTGAGGAGGTGAATAGCCTGGTGGAGGAGGTACGGGCGGTCTACGGTGGGTAGCCCTCCTTGTTTGTGTTGTCTTTCACGATTAAACCCCCTTGTGCCTCTCCTCTCTCCAACAGCATTGACTTTCCCTTTTAGTTCCCCTACACTGTTACCGAACGGTCGGTAAGGAGGTCCCATGCCCGAAGCCTGGATTGTGGAAGCCCTCAGAACCCCCATCGGCAAGCACGGGGGTGCCCTGGCCAGTGTGCGCCCCGACGATCTCCTGGCCCTAGCCCTCTCCGTCCTCATGGAACGAAGCGGAGTCCCCAAGGAGGAAGTAGAGGACGTCTACGCCGGCTGCGCCAACCAAGCCGGAGAAGACAACCGCAACGTGGCCCGCATGGCCCTCCTCCTGGCGGGTTTCCCCGTGGAAGTGGCGGGGTGCACGGTCAACCGCCTCTGCGGATCCGGTCTGGAGGCGGTGGCCCAGGCGGTGCGGGCCATCTGGGCAGGGGAAGGCCAGGTCTACATCGGGAGCGGGGTGGAGTCCATGTCCCGGGCTCCCTTTGTGGTGCCCAAGGCGGAAAGGCCCTTCCCCACCGGCAATCAGGTGATGTACGACACCACCCTGGGCTGGCGGCTCATTAACCCCAAAATGCAGGCCCTTTACGGCACGGAAAGCATGGGGGAAACCGCTGAGAACCTGGCGGAGATGTACCAGATCCCCCGGGAGGAGCAGGACCGCTTCGCCCTCCTCTCCCACCAAAAGGCCATCCGCGCCTGGGACGAGGGGCGCTTCGCCAAGGAGGTGGTCCCCGTGCCCGTGAAGCGGGGGAAGGAGGAAGTCCGGGTGGAGGTGGATGAGGGGCCAAGGAGGGATACCTCCCTGGAGAAACTGGCCCAGCTCAGGCCCGTGTTCCGGGAGGGGGGCACGGTGACCGCAGGAAACTCCAGCCCCCTGAACGACGGGGCCGCTGCGGTCCTCCTGGTCTCCGATGCCTACGGCAAGGCCCACGGCCTCACCCCCCTGGCCCGGGTGCGGAGCATCGCCGTGGCCGGGGTTCCCCCCAGGATCATGGGCATCGGGCCGGTGCCCGCCACCAAGAAGGCCTTGGAACGGGCAGGCCTCACCCTTAAGGACATCGGCCTGATTGAACTCAACGAGGCCTTCGCCGCCCAAAGCCTCGCCGTGCTCAGGGAGTGGGGCCTGGACATGGAGGACCCCCGTCTGAATCCCAACGGCGGGGCCATTGCCATCGGCCACCCCCTGGGAGCCTCCGGAGCCCGCATCCTCACCACCCTGCTCCACGAAATGCAGCGCAGAAAAGTTCAGTTCGGCCTGGCTACCATGTGCATCGGTGTGGGTCAGGGAATCGCTATGGTGGTGGAGGCGGTGTGAGGCTTCCCCTAACCTTCCCAGGCCAGGATGGGAACTATGTGCTGTCTCTCACGATGATACTCGCATGTGAACGCTAACTCCACTCCCGGCCACACCTGACCGAAAAGCCAGAGATCTCCAGGATGAACCCTGGCCGGCTTGGCATAGCCCCCAAGGCTCCCCTTATCCACCAAAAGCACCAGGGGGCGCCCGGAAGGGGGCACCTGGATACCTCCCAAGGGCGTGGCCTCGGAAAGCCCTTCCCCCCCAGGTACCTCCGGCCCCAGGAGCTCCACGCCCATCCGGTCCGCCCGCACCACCCGGAAGGAGGCGGAAGCCAGGGCCCTACGGGCCTCCCAGGAAAACTGGGGCCCGGGAAGGAGACGGAGGCGAAAGGTTTCCGGCAAGGGCCTTTGCCGGAAGGCGAGTCCCGGCCGCACCGCCCTTTCCTCCCCCAGACCCAAGACATCCCCCGCCTCTAACGGACGACCGATCCTGCCCCGCAGGTCCGGGGACACGGAACCCATAAAGGAACGGCCCTCGAGGGCTCCCGCCACCGCCAGGTAAACCCTGACCCCCCGGCCCTTGGGCCGGAAGGAGAGGGTTTTGCCCCTAGGCCAGAAAAAGCTCTGGCCCGGCGGGATCTCTTCCCCCTCCAGGAGAGCGGTAAGCCCATACCCCGCCACCGCCGCCACCAGATCCCTAAGAGCGGTGAGGACCGGGCCCCGGTAGGCCACCTCCAAAAGGGGTGCGCCCGGGGGATTCCCCACCAGGCGGTTGGCCAGGGAGGCGGAGTAGGGATCCAAGGGCCCGGAACGGGCCAAGCCCAGGTGGCCCGCCAGGAACCTTCCCCCATCCACCACCAGGTCTAGTAGACCCGGCTCCTCCACCCGCAGGGCAGTAATCCTGGGCTCCTCGGGAAGTAGGGCCAAGGGACTGGGCTCCGGGGGAGTGGAACCCTCAGCTTCCCGGAAGCGCACCCGGTCCCCTGGCCTGAGGAGAAAGGGTTCCTCCCGATGGGGATCGTAGACCGCCACCAAGGCGGTGCCCAAAAGATGCCACCCTCCAGGGGAAGGCAGAGGGTAGATGCCCGTCTGGGGCCCGGCCATGGCCACCGCGTGGGCCGGCACCCTGGGCCTAGGGTGGGGGCGGCGGGGCAGGCGCAAGGCCGGTTCCACCGGGGCCAAAAAGGGAAACCCGGGGGTAAACCCCAGGGCATAGACCCGGTAAAGAGGTGCCTGGTGCAGGCGTTTCACCTCCTCCAGGGGAAGCCCCGTGCGCCCGGCCACCTCCAAGAGATCTTCCCCATCGTAGCGCACGGGGATCTCCACCAGCCTGCTTTCCTCCCCAGTTTCGGCCAGGGTGGTGGCCAGCCGGGAAACAAGCCCAAGGAGCCGTTTCCGGGAAAGCCGCCTGGCATCGTACTCCAGGTACAGGGTGCCGTAGGCGGGAACTGCCTCCCAAAGCCCCTCGGGGGGAGCCTTTAGAAGAAGGCCGGCCAGGGCCTGGGCCATGCGGTTGGCTTCCTCGGAAAGCCCCTCGCCAAAGGCCAGGTAGAACCCGTCCACCCCTTCACTCTAGCGAAGGCCGGGGCCCGAGGCCTCCCGAAAGCTCCAGGTCCGGCAGAAACACCAGGGTCACGAGGGAAAGGGCAATAAAGAGGGCGCTAAGGAGAAAGATCCGCCGGAGAGCCTCCACGATGCCCTCCTGCAGGGCTTCCTTAAGCTTAAGCCGAACCGCCTCGAGGCGGGACACCACCTGGGCAGGCACTTGGGATAGGGCCTGAGCCTCCGCCCTTTTCAAGGAAGCCTGCACCTGGGCCACCACCCTGTCCTCCAGGGTTTTAAGCTGGGACATCACCTGGGCCCTAAGGGCTGGGGAGGGTGGTGCGGCAAGGAATCCCTCGAGGCTTTTTCCCCAGGGCAGCTGGAAAAGGGCTTCCCTGGCCGTCACATCCCCGGACCAGGTCCGCTCCAGCAAGGCGAGAGTCCCCTGGGCCACCCCGCCGGGGAGGAGAACAACCTTTATCTCGGGCGGCAAGGTGGGATCCGCCAAAAGCGCCTTCCGCGCCCCGTCGTCCCCCCGCAAGGCCCTGGCCACCTGTTCCCTCACCTCGGCGAACTGGGTGGGAATGCCCCCGGGCCTCAGGGACCGCTTGAAATCCCCGGGCAGGAAGGGATCTGCCATCAAGGCCTGGTAGGCTTCTTCCTCCCCCTTAAGGGCCCTTACCAGCAAGTCCTCGAGGCGGGCAAACTCCCGGTCCAGGTCCAGGGCCATCCCCTCCCCCGCACGGCTCAGGGCGGGGGTGGAGGTCCCCGAGGGAAAAGCACCCTGGAGGTGGTCCGTGAGGCTTTGAGCCAGGATGGTCCCCAGCAAGGCAATCCCCATGGTGGACCCGATCTGGCGCATGAACTGGACCATGCTGGTCCCACTCCCCATGCGTTCCCTGGGCAGGCCGCTTTGCGCCACGATGTTGAGGACGCTCTGGGCTGGACCCAAGCCAAGGCCCAGCAGGAAGAATAGACCCACCACCTCTGCCAGAGGGGTCCCCACCGTGAGGGTGAAGTGGAGAACCAGGAAAAGGGCCAACAGAAACCCGGCGCTGGTGAGGAGGAGGGCCTTGTACCGCCCGAAACGGGCCAGGAGCTGTCCGCCGCCCAAACTCCCTACCACCACGCCCAGGGTCAAGGGCAGGACGGTGATCCCGCTTTGGCTGGCGGAAACCCCCTTCACCACCTGCAGGTATAGGGGCAGGAAGGCTACCGCCCCCAGAAAGGCCGGGCCATAGAAGAAGGCCGCCACGGCCGAGAGGCTGAACACCCTTCCCCGGAAAACCGAGAGGTCAAACAGCGGGTAGGGAAGCCGGATCTCCACCCAAATCCAAAGGAGAAGCCCTAGGAAAGCCAAGGTGAAAAGCCCCAGGATCGCTGGACTTCCCCAAGGGTACGTGCTTCCTCCCCAGGAAAAGGCCAGCATTAGGGGCACCGTCCAGAGGACGAGGAGCATGGCCCCCAGGAAGTCGAAGGGTTCCCGCCCTCCAGGCCGAAGCCGGGGCATGTAGCGCAGGATGAACCCCAGCGCCACCGCCCCCACGGGCATGTTGATGTAAAACACCCACCTCCAGGAAAGGTGGTCAGTGAGGAGACCTCCCAGCCAGGGCCCCACCGCGGAGGAAAGGCCGAAAATAGCCCCGAAAGCCCCCGCCAGCTTGCCCCGCTGACGAGGGGGAAAGAGCACAGCGATAGTGGTGAGGGCCAGGGCGAAAAGGGCCCCACCCCCCACCCCCTGTAGCCCCCGGAAGAGGATTAGCTGGGTCATGTTCTGGGACAGCCCGGAAAGGGCCGAACCCAGAAGGAAAAGGCTTACCGCCCAAAGCAAAACCCCTTTGCGAGAGAAGAGCTCCGTGAGCCTACCAAAGATGGGAGCGGAAACCGTGGAGGTGAGGAGGTAGCTGGTGGTGACCCAGGCGTAGTACTCGGCTCCCCTAAGCTCTCCCACAATGCGGGGCATGGCGGTGGACACGATGGTCTGGTCCAGGGCTGCCAGCAAAACCCCCAGCAGGACCCCGATCATGGTGAAGCGAACCTCTTGTGGTGTGGGATTCATGCTACCTCCAACCTGCCCAGTAACTCCAACAAGTGCGCGATTTCCTCCGGCTTAAGCCGGGCGAGGCGCCGCCTGAGCGCCGCCTCCATAAGCGCCTCCGCTTGCCGCAAGGCGTTCCTTCCCTTTTCCGTGAGGCGAAAGCTGAAGCGGCGAAGGTCCTTGTTGTCCAAGGAGCGCTCCAAGAAGTTCTTTTCCTCAAGCCTCCTCAGCATATGGCTTACGGTGGGCGGCGGCAGACCCATGTGCCGGGCGGCATCCGAGGGATACGGGTGAGTATCCACCACCCGGAGCAACCAGGCCTCCAGGCCGGAAAGGTCCAGGGCCTCGAGGCCCTCCTCCATCTCCTCGCGCAAGGCTCGCTGCAAACGCCAGATTCGGCTCATCACCTCCCAAACCATGCGGTCATATTATTTCAAGATAAACTATTTGAGCGTGAATCGCCTCACCTTGACGCGCCTTCCTCCCGGGATTAGCCTGGGACTCGGAGGAAACCATGAGGGCACGCTTTTACAGCCAGGGCGAGGATCACTATAAGCTTGACCCGGACCTAAAAGCGATATTACACACTTTTGCCCCCGGCCTCCCCCAGGAGGAGCTCTCCGCCTTCGGGAAGCTGGTGGGGGAAGAGGTTTTGGAGGTGGCCCACCACGTGGACCAGGATGCCCCGCCCCGCCTCCAGATGCACGACCTGGATGGGAACCGTATAGACCGGGCCCTCCTCTCCCCTGCGCAAAAGACCCTCTTGGAGAAGCTTCGCCCCATGATCCGCCCCGCCTATGAGGGCCGCGGCTGGCCCCTCCACTACGCCTTTGGGTACCTCCTGGCGGATGGAGGGCTTTACTGCATCCTCACCATCACCCACCAGGTGGCCTACGCCCTCCACAAGTACGCCCCTGAGCACGAAGGGGTGAAGCGGGATCTTCTTTACGGCCCGGCCTTCGGCGCCACCTGGATGACGGAGATCCAGGGAGGAAGCGACCTGGGGGCCAACCGCACCGTGGCCCGGCGGGAGGGAAACGCCTACCGCCTTTACCAGGGGGACAAGTACTTCGCCTCAGGGGCGGGCCTGGCCGACTATGCCATCGTCACCGCCAGGCCGGAGGGAGCCCCGGCCGGCCCCAAGGGCCTTGGCCTCTTCCTCCTGCCCCGGGAGGTGGAGGGGAGGTTGAACTTTACCGTGCGCCGGTTTAAGGAAAAGCTGGCCACCCGGGCTGTGCCCTCAGGGGAGGTGGAGCTGGAGGGAAGCCTGGCTTACCCCATCGGCAGGCTGGAGGAAGGTATTTACTACACCCTGGAAAACCTCACGGTGAGCCGGTTGGCCAATGCGGCCGCCGCCATGGGCATCGCCAAGAAAGCCCACCTCGAGGCCCTCTTCCGGGTAAGGAGGCGGACAGCCTTCGGGAAGACCCTCCTCCAGCACGACCTCATTCAGCACGACCTCCTGGAGATGCGCCTGAGGCAGGTGGGAGGCACCGCCCTGGCCTTTCTGGCCATCCAGGCTTTTGACCAAGCTTGGGAGGAGCGGCCCCCCTACAGCGAGGGCTACCACCTGGCCCGCCTCCTCTCCCACCTGGCCAAGGGGCGCACCGCCGAGCACGCCAGCGCCATCACCGCCCTTGCCATGGAACTCTTCGGGGGCCTGGGCTTCCTGGAGGAGTACGGGGTGGCCCGCTGGCACCGGGAAGCCCTCATCACCCCCATATGGGAGGGCCCCGCCAACATCCAGGCCCTGGACATGCTGGAGGCCATCCTCAAGAAGCGCGCCCACGAGCCCCTCTTGGCCATGCTAGGGGAAAGCCCAAGGGCCCAGGCCGAGGCGCACAAGATCCTCAAGAAGCTGCAAGAGGAAGGACCCTGGTACGCCAAGGAGGCCCTCAGGGCTTTGGCGGACGTGGTGACGGTCTACGCCTTGGAGAAGGTGGCCGCCGAACCCTTCCCCGAGCTTGCGGAGCTCTACGCCCGCCGCTTCCTTAAAGGGGAAACTCTTCCCCCCTCCGCCCAAAGGCCTGAGCTTTACGACCCCTGGTCCAGCCTCTCGTAAAGGGGCACCAGGTCCTCAGGGCGGAAGCGGGCGGTGTAGCCCTTGGGCGGAAGGGGTTCCTCATAGAAGAAGCCCGGGAGGCGGTCATCCTGGTGGGTGAAGCCCGCCAGGTGGTTAAAGCGATGTTCCAGGCGCAAAACGCCCTCCCCAAGCTCACGCCAGAAGGCAGGGGTCAGGTTCGTGCCCAGGGCGGCGTTTAGGCTTTCCACCACGAACTCCACCTGCTTGTTGGTGACGCTTCCCCCGAAGACGCAAAGGCCCAGGGCGTCATTGGCGGCGGCGTTCACCTGGGCCTGGTAGCTGGCCTCGAGGATCTCCTCCACGGGCATGGCCCGGGTTTCCAGGCGCGGGGCATTCCCCGCGGTGTGGTCCGCCCCCTGGGCGGTGATCATCATGGTGATCCCCGTGGCCTCCACCACCCTGGGATCGTAGGCGCTGATGGCCTGACGCTTGATGACGGGAACCCGCTTAAGCCCAAGCGCCTCCCCCACCCGGGCGGTGCCTTGGGCCAGGAAGCGGGCCTCCTCGCTTGGAGTGTAGAGGGCTTTGAGCCTGGCCTCCATGAAGGCATAGTCCCCAAAGTCCGCCTCTCCCTTTTCCATGAAAAGGGCCAAGGTGGCCCCGGTTTCTATGGTGTCCACCCCCAGGTCGTTGGCCAGGCGATTGAGGCGGGCGAGCTGGTCCGGGTCGGTGAGGCCACAGTTGGTTCCCATAAGGCCGATGGTCTCGTACTCCAGGGGGGAAACCACCTCCTCTCCCTTTTCGTCCACGATGACGTTGGAGCACTGGATCACGCATCCAGGCATGCAGGCGTGGGTGTGTTTCCCTCCCCGGGCCTTGTTGAGGGGAGCGATGTACTGGCCGCCCATGCGGAACTCCTCCGGGGAGGCCAGCTGGCCCTGGCGAAAGTTCCTCACCGGCAGCCCCCCGAAGGCATTCTGGAAGTCCGCCATTCCCATGGTGCCTATGGCGTTGTAGAACTTCATCACCAAGGGGTCTTGGCGCAGAAGCTCCGCATAGCGGCGGATGGCCCCGGTGACCTTGGGCTTGTCCCAGACCTCCACCTTCCCCGGCACCTCCACCACGATGGCCTTGACCCGCTTGCTTCCCATCACCGCCCCCACGCCCCCCCGGGCCGCCAGGCGGGAAGGCCTGCCGTCGATGTCCGAAAAGGCGATGCCCGAAAGGAGGCCCAGGTACTCCCCCACCGGCCCCAAAAGGGCAAAGGCGATCTTCCTGCCGTAGGCGGCAAACAGCTTGGCCGCCGCCTCAAAGTTCCCGAGGCCCAGGAGGTCCCCCGCCGGGTCAAAGAAGACCTGGCCCTCCCGGGTGATGCGGAGGACCACCCAGTCGGGGCTTGCCCCCTCCAGGACCAGGTGGGAAAGCTTCATCTGGCCCAGGGCGTAACCGAAGGTGCCGCCCCCGTTGGCCTCCTTGATGCCCAGGGTCAGGGGGCTTCGCGTGCCCACGCTGGTGCGGTTGGCATTGGAAAACCCCGTTCCCGCCAGGGGACCCACGGCGAACACCAGGGGGTTCTCCGGGGAAAGGGGATCCATGCGGTAGGCTTCCCGCTCCAGAAGAAGCCGCCCCGTGCGATAGCGGCCGCCATAGGCCACCTCCTCGGGGGAAACTTCCTGCCAGTAAACCCGCTTGCCCGTAAGGTCAACCCTCAAAGACCGCCACACCATCCACCTCCACGCGCACCACCCGGGCCTCCTCCGGGTGGGTAAAAGGATTCTCGGAGAACACCACGAGATCCGCTGGCTGTCCGGGCCAGAGGCGCAGGGCCTCGAGGCCACTGGCTTCCGGACGGGTGTAGTAAAACAGGGAGCGCATCAAGGGAAGCCCCCTCCCGGTCAGGGGCAGGGAGGCCGCAAGCGCTCCCTGCACAGGGGAAACCTCCCGCACCACCGGGGCATCGGAGGAAAACGCCAGGGAAAGGCCTGCCTCCTCCATGCGCCTTAAGTTATAGCACCAAGGGAGAAACACCTCCGGCAGGTACCTCACAAAATTCTCCCTGAGCTCCTTCAGGAAGATGGGCTGGGGAACCACCCAGATGCCCAGGCTCCGGGCCAGGGCAAGCTCCTTCGGCCCCGGCAGGCCGAAGTGCTCGATGCGGTGCCGAAGGGGCCTGGGCTCCTCCCGGTAGAGCCGAGCGTAGGCGGCAAGCACCTCCCTTATAGCCACATCCCCGATGGCGTGGGTGGCCACGAAGAAGCCCTTCCGGTGGGCCGGAAGCACCAGCTCAAAGATCTCCTCCGCCTTAAGGCGCAAAACCCCCTGCCCCCCCACCTCCCGGTAGGGCCGGCTTACCGCCGCCGAGGCCCCGGAGAGGCCGCCATCGGCAAAGAGCTTGACCCCGGCAACCACAAGCCGCTCCGAACGGTGGAGTGCAGGCAGGGGGTAAAGGGTGTCCTCCCCGTCGGGCCGAAGGATGGCCAGGACGCTTACCCTTAAGGGGAGAAGCCCCTCCTGGTCCAGGCTCCGGTAGGCCTCCAGAAGAAGGGGGTCCGCCCCTGCCTCCAGGGCCGAGGTGATCCCTCTGGCCAGGAGATACCGGCTCCCCGCCAGGATGTAGCGGCGGTAGTCCTCCACGGTACGCCGGGGGAGGACCCGTTCCACCAGCCCGTAGGCCCTTTCCAGAAGAAGGCCCTCCTCATGGCGAATCTCCCCTCCCGGCGGGCTTGGGGTTTCCGGGCCAATCCCCGCAAGCGCCAGGGCCTTGGAGTTTAGGGCATGGATATGGGCGCAGGTGCGGGTAAGAAGCACGGGCCTGCCCGGCACCACGGAATCCAGAAAGGCCCTGTTGGGCACCCCACCCAACCTGGCCTCGTTCCACCCCCGGCCGAGAAGCCAGGCCCCGGGGGGCAGAACCCGATCCCGCTCCCGCAGGAGCCCGGCCAGGGCCTCGAGGGAATCCACCTCCCGCAGGTCCAGGAGGTCCGTGAGAAGCTGGCCGATCTTCCAGATGTGCACGTGGGCGTCGTGAAACCCCGGGAGGATGGCCTCTCCTCTTCCCGCCCCTGGCTCAAGGCCCGCCACCCGCCCTTCCCTCACCCAGAGGCTCCGGTAGGGACGGTAGCGCCCCCGGGCATCCGGGACGTACACTTGCCCGGGGATCCTCCTCACCAGCCCACCTCCGGGTTGCGCCAGACCACGAAGACCCCATAGTTCAGGCAGGAGGGATCCTCCAGGTAGTCGGGGATGATCCCGTACACCCGGTAGCCCCGGCGAAGCTGCACGGATAGCACGGGATCCTGGAGTTCTCCCCGCACCACCCGGTGCACGTACTCCTCTATGGGCATCTCCGACGCATAGCGGTGATACCCCTTGGGCATGCTCCCCGCCACATGGCCCTTTAGACCCAGGCGGCGCGCCAGGTTCTGACGGGCCTGGTAAAGCAGCCGGGAAAGGCCCAGACCCCGGTACTCCGGCAGGACCCCGATATCCGCCCCGTAAAGCCAGTCCCCTTCCGGGTCGTGGCGGGTAAGCCAGTTCCCGGCCACGGCCTCAATGTAGCGGTGCTGGTAGTGGTGGAAGTCCACCCGGGTGCGGAAATCGGTGGAACAGGCCACCACCTTGCCCCCAGGAAGCTCCACCACCGCATGCTGCCCCTCCGGGAAGATGCGCATGTGGGAAAGGTAGTGTTCCTTGGTCATGCGCTCCTCCCTGGAAAGGGTGGGGAAGCTGGCTTCCTGGATGGCCTCGAGGGCCTCGGCCATCCACGGCTGGGACTGGACCACGGCGAACCGGCCATCCTCGGAGACCAGCAAGGGCTCAGGCAAGGGCTGCATACACCTCCCGGATGTTCTCCGCCACCACGGAAAGGCCTTCCTCCAGCATGTCCAAAGGGATATCCAGGGGTGGCAGGAAGCGGAGGGCGTTGGAGTAAAGGCCCGCCCGGATGGTGATCACCCCCTTCTCGGCGTTCCGCCGCACCAGCTCCAGAACGAACTCGGGCCAGGGCTCCTTCGTCTTTGGATCCTTCACGAACTCCAGGGCCATCATGGCCCCGATCCCCCGGACATCCCCCAGGGCCGGGACCTCTTCCTTGAGGGGCTCGAAGATTTCCCGCACCTTGGCCTCGATGTCCTGGGCCCTGGCCAAGAAACCCGGGGACTTGAGGATCCTCAGGGCCTCGAGGGCCGCCACCGCCGCCAGGGGATTTCCCCCATAGGTGCTTCCCACCCCGCCCACGTGGGGCGCATCCAGAATCTCCGCCCGGCCCGTCACGGCGCTGATGGGCATCCCAGCCCCCAGGCTCTTGGCGGAAACGATCAGGTCGGGCACCACCCCGCTATGCTCGATGGCCCACATCCGCCCCGTCCGTCCAGAACCGGACTGCACCTCATCGGCGATCAACACGGCCCCCGTGCGGTCGGCGATTTCCCGAAGCTTCCTCAAGAAGGCATGGGGCACCGGGATGAAGCCTCCCTCGCCCAGCACCGGCTCAATCACGATGGCCGCCAGGGCGGAACCGTCGATGTGGGCGACCAAGGCGTTTTCCAGGTTCCACAAGGACCACTCCAGGTACTCCGCCTCCGTCATGCCCGGCGGGGTGCGGTACAGGTTGGGCACGGGCAACCGGTACACCTCCGGGGCAAAGGGGCCAAAGCCCTTCTTAAAGAGGGCGTACTTGGAGGTCATGGCCATGGTGAGGTTGGTGCGGCCATGGTAGGCTCCCTCAAACACCATGACCCCGGCCCTCCCCGTGAAGGCCCGGGCCAGCTTCACCGCATTCTCCACCGCCTCCGCCCCCCCGTTGGCCAGGAGGGTCTTGGCGGGGCCAGGCCCGGGGTAAAGGGCATTCAAGGCCTCCGCCAAGGCCACGTAGGGCTCGTAGTTGGCCACAATGGCGCACATGTGGATGAGGTTCTCCGCCTGGGCCTTTATGGCCTCCACCACCGCCTTGGGCGTGTGGCCCACGCCCAAAGCCCCGATACCCCCGGCCAGGTCGATGAGGAGGTTGCCATCCACATCCTCCACCAAGGCTCCATGGGCCTTGGCCACGGCGATGGGGTTGGCCTGGGCCAAAGCCCGGGTGACCGCCTGGGCCCTCCGTTCCATTAGGGCCCGGCTCCTGGGACCGGGAATGGCTGTTTTGAGTTGGATGTATCCCATAGTCTCCTAGCGGCTCTTTACCGCCGTCCACACCTCGTCGTAGATGCGGTTATCCTTGCCTAAGTCCAGGATGAACTCCGAACGCTTCATCACCTCGGGACTCGGGTAAATGGCCGGGTTCTTCCGGTCTTCGGGCCGGATGTACGGGAGGGCTGCCCGGTTGGGGGTGGCGTAGCGGTTAAAGTTGGAAAGCTGGGCCCCCACCTTGCCATCCAGAATGAAGTTGATGAACAGATGGGCGGCCTCGGGGTTCGGCGCCTTGGCGGGGATCATCAGGGAATCCACCCACAAGGTGGCGCCTTCTTTGGGAATGGTGAACTCCACCTTGCCAGGGTTTTCGTCGGCCGCCTTTACCGCATCCCCGTTGTACACCACCGCATAGGTGGCCGCTCCCGCCACCACCCGGTTCTTTCCCCCTACCCCGCCCTCAAACCCCAGGAAGTACCGGCTCTTCTTGGCCTGAAGGAGAAGCTGGCCTGCCGCCTGCACCTCCTTGGGATTTTTGGTGTTGACCGAGTAGCCCAGATAGCGAAGGGCGTTGCCCAGCATCTCCCGCGGCGAATCCATGAGGATGAAGGGGGCCTTGGGGTCCTTGAAGAGAACCGCCCAGGAATCGGGCTTGGCCACCTTGTCCTTGCGGAAGATGAGGCCTGTGGTGCCCCACTGATACGCGGCGGAGTAGCGGTTCCCTGGATCGAAGGGGGGATTCTTGAACTTATCGTCCAGGTTCTTCAGGTTGGGAATCTTGGCGTGGTTGAGGGGTTGAACCAGCCCCAACCGGATGATGGAGGGAACGTAAAAATCCGAGGGCACGATGATGTCGTACTGGCTCACACCCCCCGCCTGAAGCTTGGCGATCATCTCCTCGTTGGATTCGTAGAGGTCCATGCGGACCCGGTAACCGTACTTCTGGGTAAAGGCCTGGAGGATGGCGGGGTCAATGTACTCGGACCAGATAAAAAGCCGAAGCTCCCCTTTTTGCGCAAGTCCCAGGGCCAAACAAGCCACCAAAAACACCGCTAACCTTTTCATGCTGACCTCCTTGTGAAGCGCTCTGCGCTCAACACCAACACCACCGTGAACAGAAAAAGCAGGGTGGACACCGCATGGATCTCCGGGGTAATCCCCCTGCGGGCCGAGGCGTAGATAACCAGGGGCAGGGTCTGGCTGGCGGGACCGGCGGTGAAGAAGCTGATGACGAAATCATCCAGGGAAAGGGTAAAGGCCAGCATGGCCCCAGCCACAATCCCCGGCGCCAGCAAGGGCAGAAGGACCCGGCGCAGGTAGAGGGAGTAGGTGGCGTAGAGATCCCGGGCTGCCTCGTCCAGCTCCCTGGGCAGACTCTTGAGGCGGCTCATCACCACCAGGGCCACAAATCCCACTTGAAAGGTGGCGTGGCCCACCACCATGGCGGGAAGGCCGGGCTCAAAGAGGGAGAAGGCCTGCCGCAGGAAGCCAAAGGCCACCATCAGGGCGGCCGCCAGGATCAGGTCGGGGGTGACCACGGGAAGGTACAGGGTGGTTTCCAGAAGGGCACGCCCTCGAGGACCGAAAGGATGCCGTTCCAGCCCTAGGGCCAAGAGGGTTCCCAGAACCGTGGCCACCAGGGTGGAAAGAAGGGCCAGAACCAGGGTGTTCTGCGCCGCCTCCAAGAGGGCGGGGTTCTGGAAAAGCCTCACATACCAGTCCCAGGTGAACCCTCCCCAGCCCAGGCCGTGCCGGGTGCGGTTGAAGGAGAAAAGGGCCACCGCCAGCATGGGCAGGTACAAAAAGGCCAAGGCGCCTAGGGCCACCGCCGAGGTCAGCCAGTGAAGCCTCATGCCAGCTCCACCTCCTTCCCGTAGCGGCGGTACAGCCTAAGGGCCACCAGGGTCAGGAGGATGAGTACCAGGCTCAAGGCTGCCCCGTAAGGCCAGTCCCGCATGGTGTAAAAGGCCTGCTGGATGAGGTTACCCACCAGCAGGTGCTTGGCCCCACCCAAGAGGTCCGGCACCACGAACATGCCCATGGCGGGGATAAAGGTGAGGATAACCCCCACGGTGAGGCCAGGCAGGGTCTGGGGCAGGATGCCGTGGAGAAAGACCCTCACCGGCCCCCCGTAAAGGTCCCGGACCGCCTCGAGGAGGCTCTCGTCCATCCGCTCCACGCTGGAGTAAAGGGGCAAGACCATGAAGGGAAGGAAGGCGCTCAGCATGCCCAGGTAAACGGCGAGGCTGCTGGGGAACAAGGCCATGCCCGGCTCCACCAGGCCCAAGGCGGCCAGGATCCGGGCGAAGGGCATCTCCGGGGCCAGGAGAAGCTGCCAGGCGTAGGTGCGGATCACAATGTTGGTCCAGAAGGGAATGAGGACCAGGGAAAGGACAAGGTAGCGGCGGCGGGGATGCTGGGCCCGTATAAAGAAGGCGATGGGATAGGCCAGCACCGCGGCCAGCAGGGTGGTTACCAAGGCCACCCATACGGTGCGCACCAGGGCCAGCAGGTTGTCCAGGCTAAAGCCCAGGACACCAAAGCCAAGAAGCCGGCGGTAGTTTTCCCAGGTGAAGGTCCAGATCACCTCCCCATACGGCCCCCGCTCGGCGAAGGATAAGGGAATGAGCACCAGCCCAGGAAGCACCAGAAAGGCCATGAGCCAAAGAAGCCCGGGCAGGACCAGGAGCACCCCACGCCACACGAGGCTCCTGGCGGTGGCCAGCTCCCCGTACCAGACCAGCACCCTAGCCATCCAGCACCACCAGCCCCTCCAGGGGAAGTCGGACGAAGACCTCCTGCCCCACCTCCAACCGCAAGGAGTTGCGGGCGCGCAAGGGCACCTGGCCCAGTGCTTCCAAAAACACCTCGAGGTAGGCTCCCCGGTAGATCACCTGCCTCACCCTTGCGGGCAGGCTTCCAGGAACAGGGACCTCGTGAATCTCCACCCGCTCCGGACGCAGGGCCAAGAAACCCTCGTTCCAGGGCACCTTCAGGGGGAAAACACCCAAAGGGGTTTCTGCGCCTTCCCTTACCTTCCGGGCGGGAATCAGGTTCGCCACCCCCAGAAACTCCGCCACGAACCGGGTCCTGGGCCTTTCGTAGACCTCGTCGGGTGTCCCCACCTGCAAAAGGACGCCCCCCTCCATGACCCCGATGCGGTCGGAAACCGCCATGGCCTCCTCCTGGTCGTGGGTGACCAGGATAAAGGTGGCTCCCAGACGCCTCTGAAGGTTTCTCAGCTCCACCTGCACCTCGGCCCGGAGCTTGGCATCCAAAGCGCTCATGGGCTCGTCCAGGAGCAGAACCTCCGGCTCGTTGACCAGGGCCCGGGCCAAGGCCACCCGTTGCTTCTGCCCTCCCGAAAGCTGATGGGGGTAGCGATGGACCAGGCTCTCCAAGCGCACAAGCCCCAGGGCGTACTCCACCTTGCTCCGGATCACCGCCTCGGGAAAGCGGCGACTCCGCAAGCCGAAGGCCACGTTCTCGTAGACGGTGAGATGGGGGAAAAGGGCGTAGTTCTGGAAGACCGTGTTCACCGGACGCCTGTGGGCGGGAAGGCCTGTAAGATCCCTGCCCGAGAGCACGATCCGCCCCGCATCGGGGAGTTCAAACCCTCCCACCAGGCGAAGCAGGGTGGTTTTCCCGCATCCCGAGGGTCCAAGGAGGGTGAAAAACTCCCCCTTCTTGACCTCGAGGGTAATCCCTTTGAGCACCTCCAGCTCGCCAAAGCGCTTGCGGAGGTCCTGGAGGAGCAGCCCTTCTACTTTTTCCAGCACCTCCGTCATGCTACCCCCAAGAGGGATGCCACCGCCTCAGCAAATAGCTCGGTGTGGCGGTCCACCATCGCCTCCGTGGTGACAGGGCTCATAAGGGCCATGTTGTGAAAGGGAGTCAGGAGCACCCCACGGTTCAAAAGAAAAAGGTGAATGAAGGGGTCCAAAAGGGGATCCTGTCCCTCCAGAGCCTGGGTGCCATTTTCCGCTGCCTCAGGGCGGAACAGGTACTCCACCCGCCCCCCGAGGCGGGTGACATGCCAGGGCAACCCGGCCTGGCGGATCACCGCCTCCACTCCTGCCTGAAAACGCTCCCCTAACGCCTCCATCCGAGCAAAGCTCTCCTCGGTGAGCACCCTTTCTAACGTGAGTCGGGCTGCCCGCAGGGAGAAGGCGTTGGCCGCCAGGGTACCCCCCACCCCGGCAGTGTCCGCGTGAGGACCCCGGAGGAGCTCCGCATAAGCCTCCGCCACCTCCCGGGACAGCCCGTACGCCCCGATAGGTACCCCACTGCCCAGGGCTTTGCCCAGGGTGAGGAGGTCGGGTTCCAGGTGGAAGCGGGCCGTGCAGCCGCCAGGCCCGGCGCACAGGGTGTGTGTTTCATCCAGAACGAGAAGCGTCCCGTATTTGCGCGTGAGAGACCTAAGCATTTCCAAAAAACCGGGGACTGGATGGACGATGCCCACATTGGTAAGAACGGGCTCGGTAAGCACCGCAGCGACGTCCTTTTCAGCCAAAGCCCCTTCCAGAGCCTGGGGGTCATTCCACTCCACCACCTTGGTGGTGAGCAAGGGGTCCACTGGCGGGCCCAGGTTGCCCTTGCGGCTCCTGGGGATGCCCCCTTCCAGGGCGACAAAGGCCTCGTCCACGGTACCGTGGTAGCACCCGTGAAAGACCAGGACCTTGGGCCGCCCGGTGACAGCCCGGGCGATGCGCAAAGCAGCGCGGTTAGCGTCGGTAGCAGAAAGAGTGAACTGCCAGAAAGGGAGCCCAAAGCGCTGGGAAAGCTCCTCCGCCACCCAAAGGGCATCCTCTGTGGGAAGCATGGCCGTGAGGCCCTGCAAAAGCCGGGCCTGCAGTTCCGTCACCACCGCCCCCGGGCTGTGCCCGGTCATGGCCCCAGTGTCGCCTAAGGCAAAATCCAAGTAGGTGTGACCGTCCACGTCCTGGACCCTAGCCCCCTGGGCCCAGGAGAGGAAGAGGGGGAAAGGCCCGGCATAACGGGTCATCCAGGGCATGGGCACTCCCCCAGGTAGGTGACTTTGGGCCCTTTGGGCCAGCGCTTGGGAGCGAGGGTTCCTACGGGCAAAGACTTCCCGCTCCCTTCGCAAAAGGCGCTCTATGCGGACCCTATCCATGCTTAATCATCACGTGCCGCACCACGGTATAGTCCTCGAGGGCATAAAGGCTCATGTCCTTGCCGTACCCTGAGCGCCTGAGCCCCCCGTGGGGCATCTCGTTCACCAACATGAAGTGGGTATTCACCCAGGTGGTGCCATAGCGCAAGCGTGCTGCCACCCGCATGGCCCGTCCCACGTCCCCGGTAAAAACGCTGGAGGCTAGGCCATAATCTGAGTCGTTGGCCAAGGCAATGGCCTCCTCGGCCCCAGAAAAAGGCGTCACCGAAACCACAGGCCCGAAAACCTCCTTGCGGACGATCTCGTCCTCCTGCCTGGCGTGGGCCAGCACTGTGGGCTCGTAGAAGTAGCCAGGCCCCTCCATGGGTCTGCCCCCCACCACCGCCTCCACGTGGCCCGTGGCTAGGGCCCGCTCCACAAACCCCCGCACCCGCTCCCGGTGCTCCTGAGACACCAGGGGGCCCATCTCCACCCCTTCCTGAAAGGGAGCTCCTACCCGGATCGACTGTACTTTCTCAGATAGTAGGGACAGGAAGCGCTCATACACCGGGCGCTCTACGTAGACCCGGCAGGCCGCGGTACAGTCTTGGCCAGCGTTGTAATAGCCGAAGAACCGCACAGCCTCCGCCGCCGCCTCGAGGTCCGCATCCGCAAAGACGATCACTGGCGCCTTTCCCCCCAGCTCCAGATGGGTGCGCTTAATACCCCTAGCGGCTGCAAGTAGCACCTTCTCCCCGGTGGAAATGGAGCCTGTAAGGGAGATCATCTCCACCTCAGAATGGTCAATAAGGGCCTGGCCCACCGTGGGCCCCCGGCCATGGACCACGTTGACCACCCCCTTGGGGAAAATCTCTGCCAGAAGCCGGGCCAACTTCAAGGTAGTGAGGGGAGTAATCTCGGAGGGCTTCAGCACCCCGGTATTCCCTGCAGCCAACAGAGGCCCGAGCTTCCAAGCAGCCATCATCAGGGGGTAATTCCAAGGAGCGATGGAGGCCACCACCCCAACGGGGTCGCGGCGGATGAGACTGGTATGGCCCGGCAGATACTCCCCCGCCGCTGACCCCGGCAGCACCCGGGCAGCCCCCGCAAAGAAGCGGAAGGTGTCCACGATAGCAGGAATCTCGTCGTTCAGAACCGCCTGAAAGGGCTTCCCCACATCCAGGGCTTCGAGGCGGGCAAAGGCCTCCGCTTCCTCCTCTACCCGGCGGGCCAGCTCCAAAAGCAGGTAGGAGCGTTCCCTGGGTGTGGTCTCGCTCCAGGAGGGAAAGGCCTGGCGAGCAGCCATCACCGCCTGGTGCACCTGTTCAAAGGTAGCCTCAGGTATCTCCGCTACTACCTGGCCGGTGCTGGGGTCGTACACCGGGAGGCTTTCCCCTTCCCCAGCTACCAGCTCACCCGCGATCAGCATCTGCGTTTCCCTTACCATCACCCACCTCCTATGCCCGTCCCTCGTCACGGTACGCCAGCCACTGTGAAACCACCAAGGGAACCAGGGTAATTCCCATCACCAAGACGGCCACCACGTTGGTCAGCGGCCGTTCTCTCGGGCGGAACAGTTCCGAAAAAAGCCAAATGGGCAGGGTCTTCTCCTGCCCAGCCGTAAACGTGGTAACGATCACCTCGTCCAAGGACAAAGCAAAGGCCAGCATCGCCCCGGAGAGCAAGGCGGGCACCAAGGGAGGTAAAAGAACATGCCGAAACGTCTGGAGAAGATTCGCTCCCAAGTCCAAACTGGCCTCTATCCAGCTGTCCGGTAGCCTCCGAAGGCGAGCCACCGCGGCGTTGTAGACCACCACCACGGTGAAGGTCACATGACCTGCCACAATGGTCCAAAAACCCAGCTCTACCCCCAACCGACGAAAAGTGGTGAGCAAGGCGATCCCCGTCACGATGCCTGGTAGCGCTATGGGCAAGGTAACTAAAAGCGACAGCGAATCCTGCAGGGCGAAGCGGAAGAAGCGCATTCCCAAAGCCAGGAAAAGGCCCAGTCCAAGAGCGACGACCGTACTGACCAAGGCCACCCGGAACGACAAGCCCAGAGCTGCCCACATGTCTTCACGCGCAAAAGCCACTCCAAACCACTTCAGGGTGAGCCCGGGCGGAGGGAAGTGGTAGGTTCGATCCTCGGTGGTAAAGGCGTAAAGGATCACCACCAGTACAGGAAAGTGCAGGAACAACAAAGCTCCGTAGGCCATCATCCTGAGGAGCCATCCCGGTCGTTCCATCACGCCTCCTAAAGGTTCTCAAAGGCGCCCAGTTTGCGGGCCAACCTCAGGTAAACGGCTACCAAGGCGACCGGCACCAGGGAAAAGGCCGCCGCCAAAGGAAGATCCCCCGCCGTACCCTGCTGGATGTACACCATCTGCCCCACAAAGTATCCGGGCGGTCCGAGAAGGGTGGGAATGATGTAATCCCCCAAGGTCAAGGAAAAGGTGAAGATGGATCCGGCCGCCAAACCGGGTACGGCCAGGGGCAGCACCACCGTCCGGAAGGCTAGCCAAGGGGTTGCCCCAAGGTCGCTGGCCGCCTGCAGGAGGTTTTTAGGAACACGGTCCAGAGCGTTCTGGACAGGAAGTATCATGTAGGGAAGCCAAATATATGTGAACACCAGCAACAGGCCGAAGTACGAGCTGGACAAGCTGGGTCCCCCTAGAAGGGGAGTACTTAGGAGGGAAGCGAGCACCCCCTCGAGGCCCAAGCGCCCGGCAACCCAAGCCAGTATGCCCTCTTGTGCCAAGATCAGCTTTCCGGAGTACACTCGAATAAGGTAACTGGACCAGAGGGGTAAAACAATCAGGAGGAGCCAGATTAACCGCTGGAGCCCCTGGGTGTGAAAAGATACGTAGACCGCCACGGGCAGGGCCAAAACCATGCACGCCAACGTGGTGAGCACCGCCATGGCCAAGGTGCGCAACACGATGTCCAAGTTGGCCGGCGTGGTAAGCACGGCACCCAGAGTCTGCAAGGTGGGTCTATACTGAATCTGGCCCGTGAAATCATCTATCCGAAAAAAAGCGTGGCTTAAGAAGAGGAATAAACTTCCCAGGTAAAGCACCCCAATCCAAAGGAAAGGGGGCACCAAGAGGACGAAAAGCAGAAGCCTGGGATGCATGTAAAGCCTATCGGCCAGCAAGCCTAACATCACTCCTCCAGAGGCCAGAGAGCATCGGCGTCCCAAGCAAGCCCAACTTCGTCCCCAGGTGTAAACACACTGTCTCCCGCCATCAGCACACGAATTAAGGTGCCATCGCCCAAACGAACCTCCACCTGGTTGCCGTAACCCACAAAGCTCGCTGCTTCCACCCTGCCCAAGATTCCTTCGGAGGGCTTAACCACTCTTATTCGCTCGGGGCGCAGGGCAAATCGCTTCCCTCCCACCACAAGAACGTTAGCCCCGCCCACGAACTCAGCCACAAACTGAGTTCGCGGACGGTAGTAGAGCTCCTTCGGTGGCGCAATCTGTTCAATTCGCCCCCTGGAGAACACCGCCACTCGGTCTGACATGGAAAGGGCCTCACCTTGGTCATGGGTTACGTAAATAAAGGTGATTCCCAGGAGCTGTTGCAGGCGCTTTAGCTCCACCTGCATCTCCTGTCGTAGCTTCAAGTCCAAAGCTCCCAAGGGCTCGTCCAAAAGGAGGACTCGCGGCTTCAAGATAAGCGCACGGGCCAAGGCTACCCGCTGCTTCTGCCCTCCGGAAAGCTGGCTAATCCTTCGATCACCAAAACCCTCCAGCTTCACAAGGGCCAGCATCTCCTCAGCTTTGCGGTAGCGCTCCGTACGGGGCACCTTTCGGATCAACAAAGGATACGCCACATTGTCCCGTACGTTCATGTGGGGAAAGAGAGCATAATCCTGAAAGACGGTGTTCACGGCCCGACGATACGGGGGCACGTGCGTGGCGTCCTGTCCAAACAGGTAAACTTTCCCCGAACTGGGCCGATCAAAACCGGCGATAAGCCTGAGCGTTGTGGTTTTTCCTGACCCTGAAGGACCCAGGAGGGAGAAAAACTCTCCCTCCTGGACCGAAAAGCTTATGCTCTCCAGGGCAACCACCCGCCCGTACCGCATCCCCACCTTGTCCAGGCGAGCGGCTTCCAAGCTTTTCTCCCGCAAGATCGGTGCGGAGGCGGAACGGGATTGCATCCGCTACTTACCCCCCTGGATCGCGATGTAGTCCCTCACCCACCGCGAGTAGGGAACGCACTGTCCCTGGGTTTTGCAGTTAGCCACAGGCGTCTTCCAGAAATAGATTTTGTCAAAGTCGTTGAACCCGTTAGCAGCGCACCCCTCCTTACCCAGCAACGCACTCGCGGTGCACCCTTCCGGTACCACCGGGTTGGAGCCGAACCAGGCAGCGATGTCTCCCTGCACCTTGGGGTTCAAGCTCCACTCCAACCATTTGTAAGCACAGTTGGGGTTCTTGGCATCCACGTGCATCATGGTGGTGTCCGCCCACCCAGTCGCCCCTTCTTTGGGAATGGTGCTGCTAACCGGGTGATTCCCTGCTTTAAGGGTGTTCACCTGGAAAGGCCAGGAAGGTGCGGCCACCACCCCTTCGTTGATAAAGTCTTGTACCTGTTGGTTAGCATCCGACCAGTACCGCTGGACAATCTTCCGTTGCTGCCGCAAGAGCCCCAATACCGCCTGGTACTGCTTCTCGTTCAGCTCGTAAGGGTCTTTTATCCCTAGATCGGGACGGGTTTTCATGAGGTACAAGGCAGCGTCCGCCACATAGATGGGGCCATAGTAAGCCTGGACCCGCCCTTTATTGGACTTGCCATCGGGAAGCATGGTTTCCTCAAACACCACCTTCCAGCTGGTGGGGGGCGTGGGGAAGACCTTTGTGTTGTAGGCCAGCACGTTGGGTCCCCACTGGTAAGGCACCCCATAGGGCACCCCATTCACCACGTACCAAGGCCCATTGCGCAACCTCTTATCCAGCTTCGCCGTGCTGGGCACAAGCTTGTAGTTAACGGGCTGCACCTTGTTACCGTAGATGAGCCTCAGCGTGGCATCTCCCGAAGCGGTTACCAGGTCGTAACCGCCTTGGTTCATGAGGGCCACCGCCTCGTCCGAACTGGCAAACACCTTAACATTCACCTTGCATCCCGTGGCCTTTTCAAAGGGCGTGACCCAGTCGTAATTGGGGTCCGACTGACCCCGTTCAATGTAGCCAGGCCAAGCCAAGATGTTAAGTTGCCCTTCCAACTTTCCCAGGCTCTGCCTCATCCTGGAGGCTGGAACCTGGGCATAGCCCGGGTTCAGTAAGGCCAGGACCGCCAAACCCTGCATCCACACTTTCCATCCCCTCATCCTCATCCCTCCTTTAGCGCAACCTCCAAAGCCGCAGACAAGCGAGCCAGCCCCTCGTGTACCTCAGCCTCAGTGGCCACCAGGGGCACCAGCACCCGGATCACGTTGCCGTACATCCCCGCCTTGAGGAGGATAAGCCCCCTCCGCCTTGCCTCCTCGAGGGTTGCCTGGGCCAGATCGGGGGCAGGCTCCCGGGTCTTGGGGTCCCGCACCAGCTCCAAGGCCACCATGGGACCGAGGCCGCGGACCTCCCCCACCTGAGGGAAACGGTCCTTCAAGCGTCCCAACGCCTGCCAGAGCACCCTGCCCAGGGCCCTTGCTCTTTCCAGCAATCCCTCCTCCTCAAAGATGTCCAGGACCGCCAGCCCAGCGGCACAGGCCAGGGGATTGCCCGCATAGGTTCCCCCCAGGCCGCCGGGCTTGGGAGCATCCATCACCTCGGCCCTCCCCACCACCCCGGAAAGGGGAAGCCCTGCGGCCACGCTTTTGGCAAAGGTGATGAGGTCGGGGACCACGCCGCTATGCTCCACGGCCCACATTCTCCCCGTGCGTCCAAAACCGGACTGGATCTCATCGGCAATGAGGAGGATTCCCTGGGAGGCGGTGATCTCCCGGATCTCCCGCAGGTAGGTTTCCGAAAGAGGGATAAAGCCCCCCTCCCCCAGCACGGGCTCAACGACCAAGGCCGCCACCCGCTCGGGGTCCACCGCCGTGCGGAAGAGTTCCCTAAGACCCTCCAGGGCCATTTCATCGGACACACCCCGGTAGGGGTAGGGGGCAGGGGCATGGTAGACCTCCGGGGCAAAGGGACCGAAGTTCTGCTTGTAGTAGGAGGCTTTCCCGGTCAGGGACATGCCCAGCAAGGTGCGCCCGTGGAAGGAATGGGTAAGGGCCACCACCGCCGGACGGCCTGTATAAGCCCGGGCGATCTTGACCGCATTCTCCACCGCCTCGGCCCCCGTGGTGAGGAAGAGGGTTTTTTTGCTGAAATCCCCTGGGGCCAGCTTGGCCAGGCGCTCAGCCAGGCGCACATAGGCTTCGTAGGGAGTCACCTGGAAGCAGGCGTGGGTGAAGCGCTCCAGCTGGGCGCGCACCGCCTGGAGCACCCGGGGGTGCCCATGCCCCACGTTCATCACCCCGATGCCCCCGGCGAAGTCCAGGTACTCTTTGCCGTCCACATCCCAGATGCGACTTCCCTCGGCTCGAGCCACGAAGACGGGATGGGCCTGGGCCACCCCCCGGGGGACATACCGCTCCCGCAACTGCCAAAGCGTCTGGTTCCGCGAATCCACCAAGGCCACCTTGCCTCCTTTGAGTTAAGAGGTTAGGCCTTGGAACCAGGGGAAACTACGGCCTTGGCGAACAAGTATCGCTACCTCTTTTTGTTCTGCAATAACAAGATCCGGGCCGCAAGCTCCAGGTGGAACCGGTCCTCAGGGTCCTGCAGGGACACGGAAAGCTTCTCCTCCACCCGCCGCAGGCGGTAGCGAAGGGTATTGAGGTGGATGCCCAGGGCCCTGGCCGCCCGTTTGTGGGAAAAGCCCGCCTGCACCCAGGCCAGGAGGGCCTCCAACTCCCCGGGCCGAAGCGCTCCAAGCCAAGCCCTAAGTTCCTCACGGGCCTCCTCATCCCCGAGGAGAAACCTGGGAACCAGGTGGGCTTCGTACACGTAAACCCCGGGCTCCTGGAAGGCAAAAAGCCGTTCCACTTCCTCGAGGGCTCCCCTAAGCTCCCCTGGTCTCCGGGGCCTAGAGAGGTAGAGGGGCCAGGCTCCCGAAAGTTCCCTAAGGAACCCCTGGGGATCCAGGCGCTCCGGCAACAAAAAGCGCACCTGGTTCAGGCTCAAGGACAAGAGGGCAGAGGCTCCCTGCCGCTTCAGAAGGTCCCGTACCCTTTGCGAAACCCTCTCCCTTTCCTGGAAATCCCGCTCGCTCAAGGGCAGGGAAAGGGGCAGCACCAACACCCCAAGCCGGTAGCGCTCGTCCAAGTCCAGGCCGAAGGCTCGCGCCCGCTCCCAGGTTAAGGCCTCCTTTCGGCCCTCCAGGAGGGCATCCAGGAAGGCGTAGCCCAGCCTGGCCTCCTGCTCCGCCAAAGCACGCTGGTGGGCCACGATGAGCCCGGCCACCAATGCGGCGTTCTCCAGGGCCTGCCGCTCCACCTCATCCGCCTCTCCCTCCAGGACCAGGTACCCACCCCGTTCCCGTCCCAGGGGCACGGGCACGGAAAAACCCAAGGGGGCATCGGCATAGCGCACCGGCCGGCCCAAAAGCTGGGAAAGCCGTTCCAAAAGGGTTTCCAGCTCCTCCCGCCCCAGCACCGCCTGCATGAGGGCCCGGTGGAGGAGATGCACCCGTTCCCGCACCTCCAGCTGCCGGGCCAGGAGCCTGCGCAACACCTCCTCGGTAACCTGGGCAAAGGGTATCTCCCAGGGAAGCTCGAGGACGGCCACCCCTTTGCCCGCCAGGACCTCGAGGGCCACTAGGGGGAAGTGTTCAAAGAACTGGGGAACCGCCAGGGCCACCCCCGCAGGCTCCCGCTCCGCCAGGGTGTGGGCGAAGGCCTCGAGGCGCTCTGCCTCCCTGGGCCAGGCGTAGCCCGTGGTCAAGACCAACTGGCCCGGGCGCACCCAGGGTGCCGGTTCCGGCAGGTCCACCACATGGACCCAGGAAACCTGCCTTGCCAGGTCCCCACCCAGCACCCGGGCCCGGGACAGGGCAGGAAGTTGGAGGAGTTCCTGTAGCGCAAGGCCCATGATGCGCTTACCCTTTAGCTTAACCGCTTACTCCTCCACCCGCCTGACCTCCAAGCCCCGAAGCCGGTTCACCGCCGCTCCCAGCTCCAGAGGACGCACCTCCGCCACCTCAGGGGCCTCTTCCAGGGAAAAAAGATCCTCTACCCCGCCCAGCACTGCCTCCACCAGCTTCCGCAAGGGTGTCTTGCCGTCCGCCTGCCGCCAAAGCCGTTGGAACCATGCCCCCAAGGCCCGCACCTGGGCGTTTTCAAAGAGGTCCAAGGCAGATAGGTCCACCACCTCCTCCCCGTAGACCAGCTCCCTGAGGCCCCGACCCTTCACCCGGGCCTTCCTGCCCCGCCTGGGATCAAAGCTTTCGGGCAAGGGAGCCCGGGAAGCCACGGCAAGGGGATACGGGGGCTCGCCAAAAGCCCGCCCTGTGGGATGGGCTTGGGCGATGGCCTTGGCCTCCAGGGTGGCCTCCCTCGGCCGGTACTCCTCCAGAAGCAAGACCGTGTCCGCCAGGTCCAGGTAGTCCCCCACCCCGCCCACCACCAGGATCAGGCTCACCCCCCTGGCCTTAAAGTCCTGAACCCGGTCCAGAAGAGGGGTAAGGGTTTCCCGCTGCACCAGGGCCTGCATGCGGGCATCCCGCACCAGGAGGTTGGTGGCAGAGGTATCCTCGTCCAGGAGAAGCACCCGCGCACCCAGCTCCAGGGCCTCCAGGATGGCGGCCGCCAGGCTGGTGGACCCCGAGGCATCCTCCGTGGAGAAGAAAGAGGTGTCCTGGCCCAGGGGAAGGTCGTGCACGAAGGGCCTTAGGTCCACGCCCTTCACGCTTCGGCCATCCTCCGACTGGACCCTCTGGGCCAGGGCATGGGCCACCACCCACTCCCGCCCATCCCCGGGAATATGGGGATAGACCCCGTGAACCAAGGCCTCGAGGAGGGTGGTTTTCCCATGGAAGCCTCCGCCGGTGATGAGGATGAGGCCCTGGGGAAGACCCATCCCAACGACCTCGCCCTTGTGGGGTACCCGAAAGGAAACCCGCAAGGAAGGGGGGCTTTGGAAGGGAACCGCCCCCCTTAAGGGCTTCTGGCTTACCCCGCTTTCCCGGGGAAGGATGGCCCCATCCCCCACGAAGGCCACCAGGCCCCTTTGGGGAAGGCTCTCCTGAAGGTAGGCGAAGTCCTCCACCTGCTGGACCTGGGACACCAGGGCCCTCCCATCCAGCTCCCCCAAAAACCCCCGAAGGTGCTCCACCAGGGCCCGGAAAAGCCTCTCCGCCTCCTTACCCAAAATCCTTCGGCCCGAGGCGGGAAGCCCCACCCGGAAGCGCAGGTAAAGCGCCTCCTGGCCAAGATGGGCCCCAGCCCGCCGCAACACCTTGGGGCTTTCCACCTCCACAAAGACCCTCCCCGAGTGCCCGCTCCCTCCGAAAAAGGGCAGGTGGCGGAACCGGGCCTTGAGGGCCCTGAGGAGGAAGTCCTCTACCGCCACCTTACCCGTAGGGTGGCGGTAGACCCGAAGTTTCTCCAGGGCCTTGGCGGGGTAGCGCACCTCCACAACGCTTGGGGTGGCGAAGGGATCCCCCTGCACGTGGACAAAGCGCAGGTCAAACCCCTCACCCCTCCAGGTTCCCTTTAGATCCTTGTAAAAAGGGTAAGGTCTCCCCTCGAGGGAGGCCAGGAAAGGGAAAAGCTCCTCCAGCCGCCGCACCCTTCCAGGTTAGCCCAAAGCCTCCACCTCCACCTCCACCTGCCTGAGGGCGCGGGAAAGGCGCTCCACACCTTCTAAGAACTCCTCCTCCCTGATGGTGAGGGGTGGGGCCACCACCAGGATGTTGTGCTTGGCCAGGAGGTAAACCCCCTCCTGCCACAAGGCCTTTTGCAGCGCCTGCATGGCAGGGCTAAAGGGAGCGTGCCAGGGAGAAAGGGGCTCCTTGGTGCTCCGGTCCCGAACCAGCTCCAAGGAGTAAAAGGCCCCAAGCCCCCGGACATCCCCCACCACGGGATGCCGGTCCTTTAGGGCCTTAAGGCTTTCCTGGAAGAAACCCTCCATGGCCAAAACCCGTTCGAAGAGGCCTTCCTCCCGGTAGGCCTCAAGGGAGGCCAGCCCCGCCGCCACCGCCAAGGGATGACCAGAGTAGGTGTGCCCTGTGGGCAAGGGATTCTCGTCAAAGTAGCGGGCCAGGGTCTCCCGCACGAGCACCCCTCCTAAGGGCACGTAGGCGGAGGTGACCCCCTTGGCGAAGGTGATGAGGTCGGGGACCACGCCAAACCGCAGGGCGGCAAAGGCTGCCCCCAGGCGCCCGAAGCCGGTCATCACCTCGTCAAAGACCAGAAGGATGCCATGCCGGTCGCAAAGAGCCCGTACCCCCTCGAGGTACCCTTCCGGGTAGACGATGACGCCATTGGAGCCCACCACAGGCTCTAAGAAGATGGCCGCCACCCGCTTGGGATCCTCGTGGAGGAGAACCCTCTCCAGGTGGTCCAGGGCCCGGGCGGTTTCCTCCTTGGGGTCTTCCGTGTAAAAGGGGCTCCGGTAGGGATAGGGGGCGAAGAAGTGGACCACCCCGGGGGCATTGCCCGGTTCGGACGGCCAGCGGCGGTTTTCCCCGGTAAGGCTGGCGGAGGCGTGGGTGGCCCCGTGGAAGGACCGGTAGGCGGCAAGGACCTTGAAGCGGCCGGTGAGGTGGCGCACGAACTTCAGGGCGTCCTCGTTGGCCTCGGTGCCCGAGGGGGTGAAAAAGACCCTGGCTCCTTCGGGCCAGGGAGAAAGGTCGGACAAGGCCTTGGCGAGAAGGGCCCGCTTATCGTGGAAAAGGCTAGGGGCCGCATAGGCCAAGGTGGCCGCCTGCTCGGCAATGGCCCGCACCAGCCTAGGGTGGCCATGGCCCAGGTTCAAGGCCACCAGGCCGCTGGAAAGGTCCAGGTAGCGCCGCCCCTCCTCGTCGTACAGCCAGACCCCCTCACCCCGCACCACCAAGGGGGGGTTAAGGGAAGCCTGGGCCACCCAGGGGGTAAGGACGTGCTTCTTGTGGAGGGCTTTTAGGCTCATTTCCCCCTGAGTATACCGTGCCCCTTCATAAGCCCGTGGGCGGCCCAGGGAGGCTTGCGGCTATACCGATAATGGTTTATCATTACCTCATGCCACGGCTAGCCCTGTTGCTCCTTCTCCTTTCCCAAGCCTGGGCCCAGGTGCAGGTGGCGGCCACCACCCCCCTCCTGGCCGACCTGGTGTCCCAGGTGGGGGGGAACCGGGTCAAGGTAGAAAGCGTGGTCCCCCCAGGGGCCGACCCCCACACCTTTGAACCCACCCCCAGCACCGCCAAAAACCTGGCCCGAAGCCGCCTTCTCTTCGCCAATGGCCTGGGCCTCGAGGCCTTCTTGCCCAAGCTGCAACGCCTCCTCCCCCAAGGCGCCCGGGTGGTGAAGCTGGCGGAAGGGCAACCCGGCCTCATCTGCCAGGAGGAGCACCAAGAGGAAAACCTAGAAGAACGCGAGCACGCCCACGGCCCCTGCAACCCCCACCTGTGGCTGGACCCCACCTATGCCCTGCGCTATGCCGAGCGCATCGCCCAGGAACTCTCCCAGCTGGACCCCAAAGGAAGGGCCATCTACCAGGCCAACCTAAAGCGCTTTAAGGCGGAGGTGGAAAGGCGCGATAAGGCCTTCCAAGCCTGCAACCTGAAGGGCCTCAAGGTGGTCACCCAGCACGATGCCTTCGCCTATTTTGCCCGCCGGTACGGCCTGCGGGTGGTGGGTAGCCTCACCGCCTCGGGGGTGCAGGAGGCGGGAAGCCGGACCTTCCTCACGCTCCTGGAGCGAGCGCGCCGGGAGGGGGTAAAGCTGGTCCTGGCCGAACCCCAGTTCCAGGGAACCGCCCTCAAGGCCCTGGCTGAGGCCCTGGGAGCCCGCATCGTCGTCCTCTATACCGACACCCTGGACCGAAGGGTGCCCACCTATCTGGATCTACTGGACCATAACCTCAAAGCCCTATGCCCATAATGGAGGCATGGGGTTTAAAGAAATCTTCGGCACCCTGCCCGAGGCCAGCGCCCAGGCCCCGGGGCGGGTGAATCTCTTGGGGGAGCACACCGACTACCAGGAGGGCTACGTCCTTCCCACCCCCCTCCCCTACTTCACCCAAGTGGAGGCCGCCAAAGGGGAGGGCCGGGTAGAGGCCTACAGCGAGGAGCTCAAGGAGCTCAGGGCCCGGCCTTTGGAAAGCCCGGCCCAGGGGGACTTTCTGGACTACCTCCTGGGGGTGGTCTGGGCCCTGAGGGAGGCGGGGTACGGGGTTCCCGGGGCTCGCTTTTACGTGCGGAGCAGGGTACCCATAGGAGCGGGGCTTTCCAGCTCGGCGGCCCTCGAGGTGGCGGCGCTAAAGGCCCTGCGCCTCCTCTACCGCCTGCCCCTTTCCGACAAGGAAATCGCCCTTCTGGGCCAGAAGGCAGAGGTGGAGTACGTGGGGGTGCGCTGCGGCATCATGGACCAGATGGCCGCCAGCCTGGGCGAGTTGGGCAAGGCCCTCTTCCTGGACACCCGGACCCTGGAACACGAGAACCTACCCCTTCCTCCAAAAAGCCGGGTGGCGGTCCTAGACCTGGGCTTAAAGCGACACCTGGCCAGCGCCGGGTACAACGAACGGCGCAAGGAAGCGGAGGAGGCAGCCAGGCGGCTTGGGGTGCGAAGCCTGAGGGACATTGGGGACCTTTGCCTGGTGGAGAGCCTTCCCTCCCCCTTGGACAAAAGGGCGCGGCACATCGTGGGAGAGAACCTCCGGGTGCTAAGGGGGGTAGAAGCCCTACGAAGAGGGGATGCCCGGGCCTTCGGCGAACTGATGGTACAAAGCCATCGCTCCCTCTCCCAAGACTATGAGGTAAGCCTCCCGGAGCTGGACGCCCTGGTGGAAGAAGCCTTGAGGGCCGGAGCCTACGGGGCCAAGCTCACGGGGGCAGGGTTCGGCGGAGCGGTGGTGGCCCTGGTGCCCGAAGACCGCATGGAAGGTTTCCAACACCACCTCCTCTCCCGTTTTCCCCATCTCCGCCTCCTTTGACCGGCCTAGCCCCCTCGGTCAGGTAAGCTAAGGGCATGGAAAAGCCAAGCCTCCTCCCCCTCCTGGATGCCCGCCTTCCCCTAAGCGAGGAGAAGGTGGCCGAGGCCGCCCGGCTTGCCGGGATACCCCTGGCCCAGGCCTGGGGGGTGGTGCGCTACTACCCCCGGTACCGGGGCCTGCCCCAGGGGAGGCTCCTGGTGGACGATCCCGTGGCCCGGGCCCGGGGATTCGCCCGCCTCCTAAAGGGAGCCGATGGAACCCATCCTCCCTTGGGCCTCGAGGCCCTCTCCCCCATCCACGTGCGGGTGGAAGGGGAAAAACGCTATGTGGAATGGGAAGGCCGGCTGATCCCCTTTAAGGAGTTTCGCCTTCCCTTCGCCCTCGGGCATGGGGACCGGCTCCTCCCTCCCGAACCCATCCTGGAACTTGACCGGTATGAAGCGCTGGGAGGGTTGGTGTTCCTGCGGAGGGCCCTGAAAAACCTCCTGGCCCCGGAGGCCATCCTCGAGGCTGTGGAGGAGGCTGGGCTCCTGGGCCGGGGAGGAGCCGCCTTTCCCGCCCACATCAAGATGCGGGCCGTGGCCCGGGGGGAGCCCCCCAGGTATCTGGTGGTGAACGCCGACGAATCGGAACCGGGCAACTTCAAGGACCGCTTCCTCCTGGAGCACCATCCCCTCCTGGTCCTGGAGGGAACGCTTTTGGCCGCCCTGGCCGTTGGGGCAAGCCAGGTCTTCCTCTACGTGCGGGATGAGTTCGAAGCCGCCATCCTGGGCCTGGAACAAGCCATCCACCAACTTGAGGAAGCTGGCCTCCTTCCCGTTCCCACCCAGGTCTTTACCAGCGGGGGCCTCTACATCTGCGGCGAGGAAACCGCCCTTCTGGAGTCCATGGAGGGCAAAAGGGCCGAGCCCCGCTTAAAGCCCCCTTTTCCCGTGGAAAAAGGCCTGTGGGGAAGGCCCACCCTGGTGCAAAACGTGGAAACCCTGGCCAACCTGCCCCTGATCCTGAGGGAGGGCCCGGGAACCTGGCGTGAAAAGGAGCCCAAGCTTTTCTCCATCACCGGGGACGTGGCCAGGCCGGGGCTTTACGAGCTTCCCCTGGGAACATCCTTGGAAGACGCCTTACGGAAAGCTGAAGGCGAGCCAGAGGGGCTGAAGGCCGTGCTCCTGGGCGGAGCCGCAGGGGTGTTTACCCGCGATTTCGCCTTCCCTTTGCGCTACAAGGGTAGGCTTCCCTTGGGAGCCGGCGCCATCGTGGCCTTCGGAAAGGAGGTGGACCTGTGGGAAGTCCTTTTGGGCCTGGCCGAGTTTTTCCAGGAGGAGTCCTGCGGGAAGTGCTTCCCCTGTCCTTTGGGCACGGCGGTGCAGGTGGAGATGGTGAGGCGGCAGGAAAGGAACCGGGACCTGGTTCACCACCTGGGACAAACCCTCAAGGGAAGCCTGTGCGGCCTGGGCCAGTCCGCCTACTGGGCCTACCAAAGCCTGTTGGAGGTGGAAGGTGCGGCTTAAGGTGAACGGACAAGAGGTGGAGGTCCAGGAGGGAACCCTCCTCCTGGAGATCACGGATCCTCCCCACCTGTGCTACCATCCCCACACGGAAACCCGGGGGCTTTGCCGCCTCTGCCTGGTGGAGGTGGATGGCCGCCTGCTTCCCGCCTGCGCCACCCAGGCCCAGGAGGGCATGGAGGTGAGGACGGACACGGAAGACCTCCGAATCCTCCGCCGAACCCTCCTGGAATGGCTGGCCCTGACCACAGACCTGAGCCAGGCTCCCTCCCTTTTAGAGCTCCTGAAGGCCCATCAGGGCCAACCCCAGCGTTGGGGCAGCGTATCCCTGAGCCGAAGGGAACGGGAGCCCATCCGGGACAACCCCTTCTTCCTCAGGGACTACGCCAAGTGCGTGAACTGCCGCCGTTGCGTGGATGCCTGCGGGGACGGGATCATGGGGGTGTACGCCCTCACCCTGGAGGGAAGGGGCCTCATGGCCCACCCCACCACCCCCCTGGACCAGCCCCTTCCCGAAACCCCCTGCGTCTTCTGCGGCAACTGCATCCAGGTTTGTCCCACAGGGGCCCTCAGGCCCTTGAGCATGGAGGTGTAGGATGCGTACCACGTGCCCTTACTGCGGTGTGGGTTGCCAGGTGGAGCCCGAGATCCAAGGGGGCCGCATCCTCCGGGTGCTGGCCCCCGACATCCCCCCTAACCACGGGGCTCTCTGCGTGAAAGGCCGCTTCGGCCTGGACTTCGCCTTCTCGGGTAAGCGCCTCCTCTACCCCATGGTGCGGGAAGACCGCCGCCAGGCCTTCCGCCGGGTTAGCTGGGACGAGGCCCTGGACTATACGGCAAGCAAGCTTCTCGCCGTGCTGAAAAGGCGAGGCCCCGAGGCCATCGCCGTCTTCCCCTCCGCCAAGACCACCAACGAGGAGGTCTACCTCACGCAGAAACTGGCCCGCGTCCTCCTCTCCACCAACCACGTGGACCACTGCTCCAGGCTTTGCCACTCCTCCTCCACCGTGGCCCTCTCCCGTTCCCTGGGCGGGGCCAGCATGACCAATCCCATAGAGGACATCTGGAAAACCGATCTCTTCCTGGTGGTGGGCTCCAACACCACGGAAACCCACCCCGTGATCGGGGCCATGATCAAGAAGAGGGTGCGGCAAGGGGCCAAGCTCATCGTGGTGGACCCCCGTTACACCGGCATGGCCGAGGCGGCCACCCTGTGGCTACGGGTACGCCCGGGTACCGATCTTTTCCTCCTGAACGCCATGGCCCGCTATATCCTCGAGGAGGGCCTCTGGGACCAAGGGTACGTGGAGGAGCGCACCGAGGGCTTCGCCGAGTGGCAGGCCTCCTTGGAGCCCTACACCCTGGAGGAGGCCGAGCGCATCACCGGGGTGGAAAAGGAGAAAATCGCCCTAGCCGCCCGGCTCTACGCCACCACAAAGAGGGCGGGGGCTTACTGGGCCATGGGAGTCACCCAGCACACCAAAGGGACCGCCACCGCCCAGGCCTTGGTGAACCTGGCCCTTCTCACGGGCAAGGTGGGTAAAGAGGGAGCGGGCTTGAACCCCTTGCGAGGCCAGAACAACGTGCAAGGGGCGGGGGACATGGGAGCGCTGCCCGATGTTTTCCCCGGGTACCTGAAGGTGTCGGACCAGGCAGCAAGGAAACGCTTTGAGGCCCTCTGGGGGGTGGAGTTGAACCCCAAGCCGGGCCTGCGCATGACCGAGGTCTTCGAGAGGATCCCCGAGGTAGAGGCCATCTATCTCATCGGGGAGGATCCCGTGACCAGCGAGCCTTACCAGGACCACCTTAAGGCCAAGCTGGAGGCCCTCCCCTTCCTTGTGGTGCAGGACATCCTGGAAAACGAAACCACCTCCTTTGCCCACGTGGTCCTGCCGGCGGCCAGTTTCCTGGAAAAGGACGGAACCTTCACCAACACCGACCGCAGGGTCCAGAGGATTCGGAAGTTGCTGGACCCCCCAGGGGAGGCCCGGCCCGATTGGTGGATCGTCCAGGAGCTGGGCAAGCGCCTGGCCCAGGCCTTGGGCCGTCCTTGGGCCCTCTACCCCGGCCCCGAGGCCATCTGGGAGGAGGTCCGCCGGGCCATTCCGGAGATGATGGGCGGGATCACGTACCGCCGCCTGGAAAGCGAGGGCGTTCGCTGGCCCTGCCCCCACGAGGACCATCCCGGCGAGGCGGTGCTTTTCCGAGAACGCTTCAACACCCCCTCGGGGAAGGCCCGTTTCTTCCCCGTGCACTTCACCCCTCCGGCGGAAACCCCTTCGGAGGAGTACCCCTTTACCCTCTCCACCGGCCGGGTCCTCTTCCACTGGCACGGGGGCACCCTAAGCAGGAACAGCCAGCTCAAGGAAGCCTACCCCGAACTCAAGGTGGAGGTGAACCCCAAGGACGCCCAGAAACTGGGTATAGGGGATGGGGAGATCATCCAGGTGGTGAGCCGCCGGGGCAGGATCCGGGCCCGGGCCTGGGTCACGAACCGCACCCCCGAAGGAGTGGTCTACGCTCCCTTCCACTTCGCCGAAGCCCCCGCCAACCGCCTCACCCTGGACGCCCTGGATCCCTTCAGCCGCATCCCCGAGTACAAGGTGGCGGCGGTGCGCCTGGAAAAGCTGGACTGAGAACCTCCCTAAGCTTTCTCAAACGGTGGGGAAGGCGAAGCTCTCATAGCCCAGCTCGGCCACGGAGAACCAGCGGTACTGCTCGTTGCGGAAGGCCCAGTAAGCGGAATACACCTTGCGGTAGGTGGCGTCCTTGGCCGCCTGTTCCTCGTACAGGGCCCGGGCTTCCTCGAGGGCCTTCTTCATGATCTCCCCGGGCCAGCGGCGCAGGCGCACCCCCGCCTTGAGAAGGCGGTTCAGGGCCGGAGGGTTCTGGGCATCGTACTTGGCCATCATGGTGAGGTTGACCTCCGCCGCCGCCACCTGGAAGGCCTCCTGGAACTCCTTGGGAAGCCTCTGCCACTCCCTTTGGGAAACCAGGAAGGAAAGCTGGGCGCTGGGTTCCCAGAAGGAGGGGTAGTAGTAGTAGCGGGCCACCTTGTAAAAGCCCAGCTTCTCGTCGTCGTAGGGGCCGGAGAACTCGGTGGCGTCGATGGTGCCCCGTTCCAGGGCCGGGTAGATATCCCCGGCGGCCAGGGTCTGGGGCACCACCCCAAGCCGCCCCATCACCAGTCCCCCAAGGCCAGGGATGCGCATCCTTAGGCCCTTAAGGTCCGCCACACTCTTGATCTCCTTGCGGAACCATCCTCCCATCTGGGCCCCGGTGTTTCCCCCAGGGAACTGGATCACCCCGAAGTCGGCATAGACCGCGCGCAGGAGGTCCAAACCACCCCCATACCGCATCCAGGCGTTGTGCTGCCGGTAGGTCATGCCAAAGGGCACGCCCCCGTCAAAGGCCAGGGTGGGGTTCTTTCCCACATAGAAAGGGCCATAGGTGTGGCCCGCCTCCACCGTGCCCTGCTGGACTGCATCCAGCACCTGGCCCCCGGGCACGATCTCCCCCGCCTGGTAAACCCGGATCTGGAAGCGGTCGCCGGTGAGTTCCGCCACCCGCTTGGCCAAATCCTCGGCACCGCCATAGAGGGTATCCAGGCTCCGGGGATAGCTGGACACCAGCCGCCAGCGCACCTGCGGAGCGGCCTGGGCAAAGGCCCTGTAGGAAAGGCTTGCCGCTAAACCCACCCCTACCCCTTTGAGAAACTCCCTCCGCCTCATACCTTCCTCCTTTTCGCGTATGAGTATACACCAGCCCGCCCCAGGCTATTCAGGCCGTCCGAAGGCCCATTACCCTTCTTCCCGGGCCAACAGCCGGTCCACCTGGGCCAACAGGGTCTGGGTTTCAAAGGGCTTGCCCAGGAAGGCTTGCGCCCCCGCCTCGAGGGCCTCCCGCCGGCTTTTCTCGGAAACGCTGGCGGAAAGGGCCAGAATGGGCGTGGAAAGACCCAAAGCCCGCATCCTCTGGATCACCTCGAGGCCCGATACCCCGGGCATCACCAGATCGCACACCACGAGATCGTAGGGTTCGGAAAGCTTGTCCAAGGCCGCCTGGCCGGAAGAGACCCAGTCTACCTGGTGCCCGGCCCGCTCCAGAATGCGGCGCACCATGTGGGCCACCAAGGGTTCGTCCTCAACCAGAAGGATGCGGGCCATATACAGGTAGGATAACCCTAAAGAGGCTTCCTTTTCCCTCCTCGCTTTCCACCTCAATCCGGCCCCCATGGGCCTCCACGATGTGCTTGGAAATGAAAAGGCCAAGCCCCGTGCCCGAAACCCCCCGGGTCTGGGCATTCTTGGCCCGGGCGTAGCGCTGGAAAAGCTTGGGAAGCTCCTCCCTGGGGATGCCAGGGCCCGTGTCCTCCACCTCCAGGACCACCCTGTCCCCTTCCTGTCGGGCCCGAAGGTAAACCCGCCCGCCCGGCGGGGTGAACTTGAAGGCGTTGGAAAGAAGGTTTCCCACCACCTGAACCACCCGGTCGGGGTCCGCCTCCAAAAGGGGAAGCTCCTCCAAAGCCACCTGGAACTCCACCCCGGAAAGCCGGGCCAC
This sequence comes from Thermus sp. KWY1, assembly GCF_057547025.1. NCBI lineage: Bacteria > Thermotogati > Deinococcota > Deinococci > Thermales > Thermaceae > Thermus > Thermus sp. KWY1. Next base: position 86,007 of record NZ_BAAJPG010000046.1, on the reverse strand, counting down.
GCCCTGGAAGCTCCTGGCCAGGTCCTGAAGAAGGGGCCTCAGGTTCACGGGTCTTCGGCTCACCTCAAAGCGGCCAGCCTCGAGGCGGCTCGTGTCCAGGAGGTTATCCACCATGGTCTTTAGCCGGAAGGCGCTTTCCAGGATGAGGTCCACCGACTCCTGGGCCGAGGGGGAAAGCCCCTCTTCGCGAAGAAGCTCGGCCAGGCCCATGATCACCGCCAAAGGGGTGCGGAGCTCGTGGCTTACGGCGGCGATGAACTCCCCCTTAAGCCGCTCGGCCTCCAGCCTGGGACGCAGGTCGTGCAGGTCCACCACCACCCCCTGCACCCGGGGGTCAGCCAGGAGGTTCCGCCCCCAGGCCTCCACGGGAATCGGGATGCCGTCCGCATGAAGGACCCGGAACTCCCCGGTGCGCACCTCCCCCGGGTGGCGCAAAAGCTCGCGGAACAGGGCCTCCGCCAGCCCCCGGTCCTCGGGGTGAACGAAGTCCAGGGCCCTCAAGGGAGCCCTTTTGTACCCCTCGGGGTCATAGCCCAGCACCGGGCGCACGCTGGCGCTCACATAACGGATAAGCCCTTCCCCATCCAGTACGTAAACCACGTCCTGGGAGTGCTCCAAAAGTGCCTTGAGGCGTTCCTCCTCGGCCTCCATCAGTTCCAAAAAGCGAGCCTTTTCCAGCACCAAAGCCAGCAGGGTCCCCACCTGAACCAGCCGGGAGAGGAGTCTCTCGGAAAAACGCCTCTCCCGCCGAAAGCCCAGCAGGAGTCCACCCCGGAACCCCCCCGCCCGGAAGGGAACCACCAAGGCGCTCTTAAGGCCCAGCGCCTCCGCCACCCCACAATCCTGGGCCTCCAAGACCTCCGCCCCTAGGGGCTCTCCCTCCATCAAGGCCTTTTCCAGAAGGTTGGGCCGGGGAAGGGGTCCGGGAAGGGTGCAAGTGCTGTAAAGCACCCTTTGGCTACCCCCCTCCTCCGCCAAGAGCAACCCCTCATCCGCGCTGAAAAGAGCCTGCAGGCGCTTGACAATGGCCTCGGTCAGGGGAGCGAGACCCGGCTGGCGCAAGGCTTCCTTGGCCAGGTCCACCAAGGTCTGGGTGAAGGCCACCTGCTCCCTCAAGGCCCGCTCCATGCGGGTGCGCTCGGTGATGTCGTGGAAAACCAAGACCCGCATCTCCCCCACCTGTTTTCCCCGGACGCTATACGTGGCCCCTCCCAGGCTGAACTCCAGCCTTCCTCCTTCCAAGGCGGGCTCCAGGGCCGCGGGAAGGTCCTCGAGGGACACCGTGGACCCCACGGAAAGCGCCTGGCGGGCCTTCCCGTTGGCAAAACCCTCGGAACCGAAAAGAACCACCACCCCGTCGGGAAGCTCCTCCAGCACCTGGAAAAGCCGCCCCCGCTCCGCAGCCAAGGCCAGGGAAAGCTCCTTCTTTTCCCGGTAAAGCTGGGCATTCCTGAGGGCCACCCCCGCCACACCCGTGAGGAGCTCCACATAACGCACCTCCGCCTCGCTCACCCCTGGCCCCCCAGGCCCGTGGTCCACGGCCACTGCCCCCAAGGCCTCTTCCTCAGCCAGAATGGGAACAAAGGCGACACTTGGACCCATCTCCTGGGCCAGATGCGGGGGCAGGCTCTCCCTTCCCAGAACCAGGGTCCTCCGTTCCCGCACCGCCTGGGCCAGGGGATCGGGGGAAGAAGCCAGGGGCAGGCGGATGCGGCTGATGCCCTCCGTCCAGTACACGTCTTTTCCCCGCACCGTGAGGTAACCCTCCAGGCAGTCCTTACCCTCCTCCCCCTTCACCAGGGCCACGGTCACCCGGAAGAAACCGAAGCGCTCCGAAAGGGCCTGGGCCAAGGTTTCCAGCACGGCAGCGGGCTCCAGGGCCTTGACCACCTCCCGGGCCAAGGCGCTCACGTGGGATAGGGCCTCCGCGTGACGGGAAAGCTCCGCCAAAGCCCGGTTTCGCTCCGACAGGAGCTCGCCGTTTTTCAAAGCCAGGGCCGTGAGCTGGGCCAGAAGGGGCAGAAGAGGCCTCAGGGTCTGGGGAACTCCCTCCAGGCTCAACACCCCCTTGGGCGAAAAGTAAGCGCAGCTGGGACAGACCAGGAAGCGGGTTTCCCGGGTGGCCCGGGGGCGGACCGTGCAGCGGGCCTCGGGATCGGCCCAGCAGTAGGAGGCCTCCTCCCCCACCACCGGCAAAAGCCATTCCTCTCCCCGCCGCACGGGACCTTCGGCGAAAAAGGCCTCCTGCACAGGCCCTTTTGCGTATAGGGGAAGGGCGATGGCGGAAACCGTGTAGTGGCGGCCCCGGCCCGAGGCCACCTCCCCCACCAGCTCCCGGGTTTCCCGGTGGTAGAGGAAGAGGGCTGCCCGCTCCACTCCCTCCTCCGTGGCCACCTCGAGGAGGTTCCGAAGTATTTGCACAGGCTCCAGGTCCTTCAATAAGGCTCGCTGAAAACGTCCAAGGATCTCCAATTGGCCCGAGGTTCTCATCTGCCTCCAATGGTAGCATGGGGGCGGGGTTGCAAGGGGGTGGGCAAAATCTTAGACTGGGTCAAAGAGTGGGCCCTAGGCCCCACCCCTGGCAGGCCGCCAAGGAGGAGGTTATGCCCATAGACTTCAGCCTCACCGAGGAACAACGGCAGCTCCAGGCCCTGGCCCGGCGCTTCGCCAAGGAGGTCATCCTCCCCGTGGCCCAGGAGTACGACGAGAAGGAAGAGGTGCCCTGGCCGGTCATAGAAAAGCTCCACGAGGTGGGCCTCCTGAACGCCATCATCCCCGAGGAGTACGGGGGGATGGGCCTCAAGATGCTGGACGAGGTCATCGTGGGGGAAGAGCTGGCCTACGCCTGCATGGGCATCTACACCATCCCCATGGCCAGCGACCTGGGGATTACCCCCGTGCTCCTAGCCGGGAACGAGGAGCAAAAGCGCCGCTTCCTCAAACCCCTTACCGAGAAACCCGCCCTGGCCGCCTTCGCCCTCAGCGAGCCGGGAAACGGCTCGGATGCCGCCGCCCTCAAGACCCGAGCGGTGCGCCAGGGGGATTACTACATCCTTAACGGCACCAAGATGTGGATCTCCAACGGGGGCGAGGCCGAGTGGGTGGTGGTCTTCGCCACCCTGAACCCCGAGCTACGCCACAAGGGGGTGGTGGCCCTGGTGGTGGAAAAGGGCACCCCGGGCTTCAGCGCTGTGAAGATCCACGGGAAGATGGGGCAAAGGGCCTCGGGAACCTACGAGCTGGTGTTTGAGGACGTCAAGGTACCCGTGCAAAACCGCCTGGGGGAGGAAGGAGAAGGGTTCAAGATCGCCATGAACACCCTCAACAAAACCCGCATCCCCGTGGCGGCGGGAAGCGTGGGGGTGGCGCGAAGGGCCCTGGACGAGGCCAAAAAGTATGCCAAGGAACGGGAAGCCTTCGGCCAGCCCATCGCGAGCTTCCAGGCCATCCAGTTCAAGCTGGCGGACATGATGATCGGCATAGAAACCGCCCGCATGTACACCTACTATGCCGCCTGGCTCGCCGACCAGGGCCTGCCCCATGCCCACGCCAGCGCCATCGCCAAGGCCTATGCCTCGGAGATCGCCTTTGAAGCCGCCAACCAGGCCATCCAGATCCACGGGGGCTACGGGTACGTGCGGGAGTTCCCGGTGGAGAAGCTCTTGAGGGACGTGAAGCTCAACCAGATCTACGAGGGCACCAACGAGATCCAAAGGCTCATCATCGCCAGGCATCTCCTGGCGGAATAGGAGGTAACGGATGAAGTTCGTGGCGGTCATCAGGCAGGTACCGGACGGGGAAAGCAGGCTGAGGATCCAGGGGGATCGGGTGGACCTTTCCGGGGCCACCCTGATCCTGGACCAGATGGACGAGTACGGGGTGGAGGAAGCCCTTCGCCTAAAGGAGAAGCACGGGGGCGAGGCCATCGTGGTGGGCTTCGGCCCCGAGCGCACCGAGGAAGCCATCCGCACCGCCTTGGCCATGGGGATGGACCGGGGCATCCACGTGGTTTACGAGGGGTATGCCGATCCCGTGACCGTGGCCGAGGCCCTGGCCCCCATCCTGAAGGAGGAATCCCCTACCCTCATCCTCACGGGCGGGCAACAGGCGGACTGGGATAGCCAGGCCCTGGGCGGGGCTCTAGCGGAAGCCCTGGGCGTGCAGGTGGTGGCCTGGACCACAGCCCTCGAGCTGGAAGGGGAAACCGCCAGGGCCAAGCACGACCTGGACGAGGGAGCGGAGTGGGTACGGGTGCGGCTTCCTGCGGTCTTCACCACGCAACAAGGCCTGAACGAGCCCCGCTACCCCACCCTGCCCGGCATCATGAAGGCCAAGAAGAAGGAGATCAAAAAGGTGGCCTTTCAGGGCGCAAGCCGGGTGGAAATCCTCCAGGAGAGCATCCAGGAGAAGACCCGGCTTCAGAAGATCCTGGACGGCAAGGACCCCGTGGCGGCGGCCGAGGAGCTGGTGCGGCTTCTCCACGAGGAAGCCAAGGTGATCTGAGGAGGCATCCATGATCCTGGTGGTTCTGGACCATGATGGAAACAAGCTGAGAAAGGCGAGCCTCGAGGCCCTGACCCGGGCCCGGAAGCTGGCCGAGGCCTTTGGAGAACGGGTGGCCGGGGTGCTTTTGGCGGAGGGCCAAGCCCCCGTGGAAGAGGCCCGAGGCTACGTGGAAACCCTTTACGTGGCGGAGCTCGGTCCCTACACCGCCGAGAAGTGGGCGGCGGGGATCCTGGAAGCCGCCAAGGCCGGGGCAAGAATCATCGTCGCCCCTTCTTCCCGGCAAAGCCGCACCTACATGGGCCGGGTGGCCTATGCCTTAAGGGCTGGGCTCCTGGAGGACACCCTGGAGTCCTGGGCGGAAGGAGGCGAGGTCTACGCCACCCGCTACGCCTACCTGAACCGGGTGACCCAGAAGGTGAAAAGCGCTCCCCCAGTGGTCCTCACGGTGAAGCCCAACACCACTCCCCTGGCGGAGCCCCTGGGCCAGGCGGGCCAGGTGGTGGCGCTTCCCATCCCTCCGGTTCCCACCGTGGAGGTGCTGGAGAGGGTGCAGGAGGAAAAAAAGGGTGTTTCCCTCACCGAAGCGGATGTGGTGGTCACGGGAGGCCGGGGCATGGGTGGCCCCGAGGCCTTCAAGCAGGTGGAGGAGCTTGCCGCCCTCCTGGGCGGGGCTGTGGGAGCCACCCGGGCGGTGGTGGATGCCGGCTGGCGTCCCTATAGCGAACAGGTGGGCCAGACGGGGAAGACCGTGCAACCTTCCCTGTACATTGCCCTGGGAGTTTCCGGGGCGGTCCAACACCTGGCGGGGATGAACAAGAGCAAGTACATCGTGGCGGTGAACAAGGACCCCGAGGCCCCCATCTTCAAGCACGCCGACTACGGCATCGTGGGGGATGTGCACCAGGTGCTTCCCGCCTTGATCCAGGCGGTCAAGAAACTTAAGGACTAGCTACGGCGGGTGGCAACGGCGGGCAGGGAAATCCCTGCCCGCCTGGAGCTTTAGTCCATCCCTACTCCTTCTTGGGCGGAGCTCCCTCGTTCTCCATACGGGAGGCCTCGTGGTTCTCCTGCCCCGGTGATCCCTGCCCCTCGGCCCCTTCCTTGCCCCGGTTGCCGCGAAGAAGCTGCAACAGGAAGAAAAGGAGCACCGCCGCCACCACCACGCCCACCGCATAGGGCCAGGCGGGGGCGCTTGGGGTCTTTGGCACCTCGGGAAGGGAAAGAGGTGGAGACGGAGCCTTGAAGACCTCCTGCTCCAGCTTGCCCACCCGATCGCCCAAGGCCTTCAGGGCTTGCTCCTGGGCCTGCACCCGGCTCTCCAAGGCGGCCACCTGGCCCTCGAGGGCCCGGAGGCGGGCATAGCCCTGGTAGCCAGCCCAGACCACAAGAAGTGCCACCACCAGCAACAGGACCAGGCTTAACCAGCGCTTCATTCCTCTCACCTCCTCTGCCGGGCCCCCTTACCGTGGAAGCAAACCCGGCTTCTTAGTATATCATGCGGCCAGTATGGCCGATAACGCCAAGCTTATCCTGGATGAGCTACTGGCTGAGCTGGAGGAAAGGCGGAAAAGGATCCTCCTCGGCGGGGGAGAGGAACGCATCCGCAAGCAGCACCAGCAGGGGAAACTCACCGCCCGGGAGCGAATAGACTACCTTTTGGACCCGGGAAGCTTCGTGGAACTCATGCCCTTCGCCGAGCACCTGGAAACCGGCCTCATGGAGGGGGTTGAGGCTCCAGCCGACGGGGTGGTGACCGGCTACGGCACCATCGGGGGCCGGCTGGTCTTCGTCTTCAGCCAGGACTTCACCGTCCTGGGCGGCTCCTTAGGCAAGATGCATGGGCGCAAGATCGCAAGCCTCATGGACCTGGCGGCTAAGGTGGGGGCTCCCATCATCGGTCTCAACGACTCCGCCGGGGCCCGCATCCAGGAGGGAGTGGATAGCCTCTCGGGGTACGGGGAGGTCTTCTACCGCAACGCCATCTACTCCGGGGTAGTGCCCCAGATCTCCGCCATCCTGGGGCCCTGCGCCGGGGGAGCGGTCTACAGCCCCGCCATGACCGACTTCATCCTCATGAGCCGGGGGACCAGCTACATGTTCATCACCGGCCCCGAGGTGATCAAGAGCGTGACCCGGGAGGAGGTGAGCTTTGAGGAGCTGGGCGGGGCGGACGTGCACATGGAGAAAAGCGGGGTGGCCCACCTCGAGGGCCAAAACGACCAGGAGGTCCTGGACCTCATCAAGAAGCTTCTCACTTACCTGCCCCAAAACAGCCGGGAAAAGCCTCCGGTGGTGGAACCCAAGGACGATCCCCTCCGCCCCACCCCGGAGATCCTGAGCATCGTCCATCCCGATGCCAAAAGGCCTTACAACATGCACCAGGTGATCAGGACCCTCCTGGACGATGGGGAGTTTTTGGAAATCCAGCCCGGCTTCGCCAGGAACATCATCGTGGGCTTGGGCCGGCTTGGCGGCTACCCCGTGGGGGTGGTGGCCAACAACCCCCGCTTCATGGCCGGGGCCTTGGACATCAACGCCTCCGACAAGGCCGCCCGCTTCATCCGCACCATGGATGCCTTCAACATCCCCATCCTCACCCTGGTGGATGTCACCGGGTTCCTGCCCGGGGTGGCCCAGGAGCACGGGGGCATCATCCGCCACGGGGCCAAGATGCTTTTCGCCTACGCCGAGGCCACGGTGCCCAAGATCACCCTCATCGCCCGCAAGGCCTACGGCGGAGCCTACCTGGCCATGAACTCCAAGGACATGGGGGCGGACGTGGTCCTGGCCTGGCCCACGGCGGCGGTGGCGGTGATGGGGGCCGAGGGAGCCGCCAACATCATCTACCGGCGGGAGATCCAGTCCTCCCCCAACCCCGAGGAAACCCGCCGCCGCAAGATCGAGGAGTACCGTAGGGCCTTTGACAACCCCTGGGTGGCCGCCGGCCGGGGTTACATTGACGATGTCATAGACCCCACCCACACCCGCCGCATCCTCTACCAGCACCTGAGGATGCTCTGGGACAAGAAGGAGGAACGCCCCTTCAAGAAGCACGACAACATACCCCTTTAGGTTTCCGTTTTGCCCGCCGGACTACAATGGGGCTAGACCATGGTTCGGGTCTGGCTCAATCTTTCCCTGGCCTCCCTACAGGAAGCCCTGGCTGAGGCCCTCCGTACCCGGGGATTTCACGTGGAGGAACATCCCTACACCGCCCAGGTGGGCTTGACGGAGGCGGTAAGGGAAGTCCCCCCACCCCCACCCCTCCCAGCGGTGGTGCTCCTCCGGAACCCGGAGCAAGCGGCCCAGGCCCTCAAGCAAGGGTATAAAGGCTACCTCTACCCCGACCAAGGCCTCGAGGTCCTCGCCAAGGCCCTAAACGCCGTGGCTCGAGGCGAGCTTTGGGCCGAGCGCCGCATGCTGGCGGGCCTGGTAGGGGAACCTAGCCCCCGCTTTACCCAGCGGGAAAAGGAGGTGGCCGCCCTGGCCGCCATGGGCCTCAGCAACAAGGAGATCGCCAAAGAACTCGGCATCTCCGAGCGCACGGTAAAGGCCCACCTATCGGCCATCTTTCAGAAGGCCGGTGTGAAGCGGCGGAGCCAGCTGGCCCAGATCCGGTTCCTTTCCTAGGGGAAAACCCTACCTAAAGACCTAGTACCTTTTCTTTCACAGGGCCTAGGGCAAAGGTGGGTTGTTTACTGATTAGAAGGACCCTATCTTGGTTTTCAAAGGAGGACTGTATGAGGGCTATACCATCATGGCTAAAACTTGGCATTCCTCTTGGAACGCTTTTGCTCCTCGCTTTATCCGCCTGTGGAGGACAGACTGGAGAGAGGTTGGGCCAGATCCTGAAACCAGCCACCGCGGTAAACAGGTCGGTGGACACCTACCCCGACTGGCAATCAGGAAACGCCGACACCGAATGCACACGGGCTGGGGTAAACTTTGATGGAGCCTACAAGCTCGACTCACCCACCAGCGGCACCTCCACCTACACCGTTGATTCGTATGGCAACACCATCACCGTGACTCTCTCCAGCGATGGCAAGTACGTGGACTGGAGCTCCACCCTGGCCATGACCGCGGTGATCGTCAAGGGAGGGCCCGGGGCCAACGTCTACCGCTACGATCCCCCCGCCACCTCCGATACCGGCCTCCACGCCCCGCCCAACCAGAAGGGAGCCATCCCCAATGTCAGCCACGTGACCTTCTGCTTCCAGTACCGCTTGAAGGTAAGCAAGACGGCCGAAACCCATTACACCCGTCAGTACTTCTGGGAGATCCAGAAGACGGGCGACCAGACGGCGCTCACCCTGAGCGACGGCCAGGTCTTCCCCGTCAACTACCAGGTTCGGGTGGAGGTCACGGGCTATGAGGAGCGGGACTTCGCTGTAAGCGGCACCATCACCATAGAGAACAACACCCCGATCACCTTTGTGGTGCAAAGCGTTTCCGATGTGGTCACACCGGACATCGCCGCCAGCGTGAACTGTGGGGCCCTCCCCCACACCCTGGCCCCAGGCGGTAGCCTGACCTGCACCTATAGCGCCAACCTGCCCGACAAGACGAACCGCACCAACACCGCCACCGTCAACTACGTGCGCCAGGACCAGGACTGGGTGCGCACCGCAAGCGCCACCGCCCCGGTGACCTTCGGTGACCCCACCACGCTGGTGGACAACCAGGTGAACGTGACCGATGACCGGTACGGCCCCCTGGGTACCGTGAGCGCAGGCGAAGCCCCCAAGACCTTCACCTACACCCTGGAAGTGGGGCCCTACGCATGCCAGGCCCAGGATATGTACCACGCCTTCACCAACACCGCCACCCTCACCACCAACACCACCGGCGCCGTAAGGTCCTCCAGCTGGACGGTTACGGTAAGGGTGCCCGCCTGTCCCACGGGCTGCACCCTCACCCAGGGTTACTGGAAGACCCACACCAAATACGGCCCCGCCAAGCCCCGGGACGCCACCTGGGACCTGATCGGTGAGAACACCACCTTCTTCCTCTCCAACCAGAGCTACTACCGGGTCCTCTGGACCCCGCCCAGCGGCGGCAATCCCTACTACCAGCTGGCCCACCAGTACATCGCCGCCAAGCTGAACGTGCTGAAGGGAGCTTACGCTCCGCCCGAGGTGCAGGCGGCCATTGCCTGGGCAGAAAACCAATTCTTTAACCTCTACCCACCCAGCTACAACTTCGGCAAGAGCCTTACCAGCCAAGCCCGTTACTACGCGGGAATCCTGGGCCAGTACAACGAGGGCAAGATCGGTCCCGGGCACTGTAGCGAGTAAGCCGCAAACCCTCCCGATAACCCCCGCCCTAGGGCGGGGGTTATGCTTATAAGCCGATGGATCTTTTCTCGTGGGATGCCTTTAAACAGGAACTCACCGCCTGCACCCGCTGCCCACGGCTGGTGGCCCACCGGGAAGAGGTGGGGCGGAAAAAGCGCCGCGCCTTTCAGGATTGGACCTACTGGGCCAGGCCCGTCCCCGGTTTCGGGGACCCCCAGGCACGCCTGGTTCTCTTCGGCCTGGCCCCCGGGGCCCATGGTTCCAACCGCACGGGCCGGTCCTTCACCGGGGATGCCTCCGGAGCCTTCCTCTACCCCCTCCTTTACCAGGCGGGCCTCTCCAGCAAGCCGGAAAGCGAGCCCCACGACGACCTAAGGCTCTACGGAACCTACCTTACCGCCGCCGTGCGGTGCGCTCCCCCGGAGAACAAGCCCACCCGGGAAGAACTCCTGGCCTGTAGCACTTGGACCCGGTTGGAGCTCGGGCTCCTTCGGGAGGCCAGGGTCTACCTGGCCTTGGGCCGCATCGCCCTCGAGGCCCTCCTGGACCACTTCGGCATGAAGAAGTCCGCCCATCCCTTTTTCCACGGGGCCCACTACCTCCTGCCGGATGGCCGCCACCTCCTGGCCAGCTACCACGTTTCCCGACAGAATACCCAGACGGGCAGGCTCACCCGGGAGATGTTCCTGGAAATCCTGCTAAAGGCTAAAGGCCTCGCCGGCCTTTAAGCCAGGCGGTGAGCTCCGGGTAGGAGAGCACGTTGAGCACGCGCTCGGGCCCTATCCAGGCCCTCTGCGCCGTGCCCACCGCAAGCTCCATGAAGCGCAGGTGCTCCACCTGGTGGGCATCGGTGGAAAGGCTGATCCATAGGCCCATCCCGTAGGCCATGCGGGCCAGGTCATCCGGGAGGTCCATGCGGTCGTAATACCCATCGATCTCCACCGCCACGCCCCGTTCCATGGCCTTTTTAAACACCGCCTCCCAATCCGCCTCAACGGGCGCCCGCCTCCCGATGAGCCGGGCCGTGGGGTGGGCCAGCACGTGCACGAAGGGGTTTTCCAGGGCGCGCAGGATCCTTTTGGTCTGCTCGGCCTTGGAAAGCTTAAAGCTTGAGTGGATGGAGATGAGCACCAGGTCCAGCTCCCGCAAAACCCAGTCCGGGTAGTCCAGGGAGCCATCGGGCCGGATGTCCACCTCGGCCCCCGCCAGCAGGTAGGGAGGACCATGGGTTTCGTTGAAGCGGCGGATGGCTTCTATCCGCTTCAGGGCCTCCTCTGGGGAAGGACCTCCCGCCACCCGCACCGCCGGGGAGTGGTCGGTGACCCCCAGGTACTCGTAACCGAGGGACTTGGCCGCCTGCCAGAGCTCCTCGAGGCTATTCTGCCCGTCGGAGTACGTGGAGTGGACCTGCAAGTCTCCCTTCACCTCGGAAAGCTCGAGAAGCCTGGGAAGCCTTCCCTCCAAGGCTGCCTCGATCTCCCCGTGGTCCTCCCGTAAGGCAGGGGGAATGAAGGGTAGCCCCAGGGCCTCGTAAACCCCTTCCTCGGTCTCCCCTGCCAGGCGCTCTTCGCCCCTAAAAACCCCGTACTCGGAAAGCTTCAAACCCTTTTCCTGGGCCAGGCTCCGAAGCCGGATGGAGTGTTCCTTGCTCCCCGTGAGGTACTGGAGCCCGGAGCCCCAACTCTCGGGCGGCACCACCCTCAGGTCCACCTGGAGGCCGTTTTTCAAAAACACCGTGGCCCGCTCCTTGCCCTGGGCGTACACATCCTTCACTTGGGGAAGCTTCACGAACGCCCTCACCACCTCCTCGCTTCTTTCGCTGGCCACCAGGTAGTCCAGGTCCCCCACCGTGTCCTTATACCGCCGGGCGGACCCGCAAAGTTCCGCCCTCTCCACCCCGGGCAGCTCCCGGATGGCAGCGAGGAGGTTCCGCGCCAAGGAAAGCACCGCCCCCAAGGGCCTTCGCTTGCCCGCCACCTGCACCAGGGCCAAGCCCTCCCGGATGCGCTCCGCCTTCTTCTGGCCAAAGCCCTTCAGGCGAAGGAGATCGCCCCTATCCAGGGCTTCCCTTAGTTTTTCCAGGGAGTCGATGCCCAGCTCGTCGTAGAGCTGCCGGGCGGTCTTGGGTCCCACCCCGGGCACCTCCATCACCGCCAAAACCCCCTTTGGCACCCGCCCCGCAAGCTCCCGGTGTTTTTTAATCTCCCCGGTTTTGAGAAACTCCAAGATCTTTTCCGCCAGATCGGGCCCGATCCCGGGAAGGGCCAGCAGGGCTTCCCTTCCTCCCTTGGCCACCTCCTCAATGGGGGTATCCAGGTCGTACAGGGTGCGAGCCGCCTGGTAGTAGGCCCGGACCCTAAAGGGGTTGTCCCCCAAGAACTCGCTCATGAGCCCGATCTCCTCAAAGAGGCGGGCCAGCTCCTGGTTCCTCATGCCCTCACTATACGGGTATACTGGGCCTGCCCATGCCCCCACCGGACCGGTTCCGCAAGGCGGTGTTGGAGATGCTGAAACAGGAGGGCCGGCCCCTTCACTATACCGAGGTGGGCCGCCGCCTGAAGGAAGCAGGGCTCTGGGCCGAAGTGAAGGAGCCGGAAAAGATCGCCAAGATCCGACTTTCCGCCTTAGCCCGCTGGTCCAGAAGCCCGGTGGTGGCCCTGGGAAAGGGGTTTTACGCCCTTAGGGAAGAAGGCGATACGAGCCCAGAACCTTGAGGTAGTTGGCCCTTTCCAGGGCGGCGGGTTCCGCCACCTTCAGGTAGCTCATCACCCCCCGCATCTCCTCCACGCTTGCGTACTCCTTTTCCTCCATAAAGGCCTTGAGTTCCTCCAGTACGGTGCGGAAGTGCCCGGGCCCCTTTTCCAGGACGGCCGAGGTCATCATCACCACCTGGGCCCCGGAAAGAAGCCCCTTAATCGCCTCCTTCCCCGAATGCACGCCCCCGGTCAAGGCCAGCTCCAGGCCGACCCGGCCGTAGAGGAGGGCGATCCAGTGGATGCGCAAAAGGGCCTCGTAGGGACGCGAAAGGCTTAAGGTAGGCACCACGGAAAGGGTCTCCAGGTCCAAGTCGGGCTGGTAGAAACGGTTGAAGAGGACTAGGGCCCGGGCCCCTGTGGCCTCCACCTGTTTGGCAAAGTGGGCGAAGGCGGTGAAGGCGTGCCCCACCTTGACCGCCACAGGGATCCGCACGCTTTCCACCAGCGCCCGGATGGTATCCAGGTACATGGCCTCCACCTCCGCCCCGGAAAGGGCAGGGTCGGTGGGAATGTAGTAGAGGTTAAGCTCTATAGCGTCGGCCCCTGCCTCCTCCAGAAGCTTGGCGTACTCCACCCAGCCCCCCCGGCTGATGCCGTTCAAGCTGGCGATGATGGGGATGGAAACCCGTTCCTTGGCCCGGGCAAGAAGGTCCAGGTGGCGCTCAGGGGTCAGGCGGTACTCGTGGGCCCGGGGAAAGTAGGAAAGGGCCTCGGCGTAGCTCTCGTGGCCGTAGTGCAGGTAATGGTCCAGCATCTCCTCCTCGAGGGTCACCTGCTCCTCAAAGAGGGAGTGCATCACGATGGCCGCCGCACCCCCGTCCTCCAGGCGGAGAAACCCGTCCAGCCGCTCCGTAAGGGGTGAGGCCGAGGCCACCAAGGGGTGCTCCAGCTTCAATCCCATGTAGGTGGTGCTGAGGTCCATACCCTCCTCCCTCCTCTAGCTTGGCACGGTTTCCCTTTGGGCCATGCGGGAAAGCCTTTCCCACCTCTCCCGCACCGCTTCCTCCGCCAGCTTTAAGAAGGCCTCGGCTCCCTCGGGGTGGGTCTGGAGGAGAAGCCGGTAGCGGTTTTCCGCATAGAGGTATTCCCTGAGGGGCAGCGTGGGGGGCTTGGAGTCCAGGATGAGCCCCTGACCAGGGATGTAGCGGAAGAGGGGCCAGTACCCTGTGCGCTCCGCCAGCCTCTGGTGCTCCATCCCCTTGGCCATGTCGATGCCGTGGGCGATGCAGTGGCTGTAGGCGATGATGAGGGCCGGGCCCTTATGGGCCTCCGCCTCGAGGAAGGCCTTCAGGGTATGGGCGTCGCTGGCCCCCATGGCCACCTGGGCCACGTAGACATGCCCGTAGCTCATGGCCATGAAGGCCAGGTCCTTCTTGGGGGTGGGCTTGCCTGCCGCGGCGAACTTGGCCACCGCCCCCAGACCCGTGGCCTTGGAGGCCTGTCCCCCTGTGTTGGAGTAGACCTCAGTATCCAGGACCAAAACCTTCACGTTGGCCCCGCTGGCCAGCACGTGGTCCAGGCCCCCGTAGCCGATATCGTAGGCCCAGCCATCCCCGCCCACAATCCACACGGAATGGGGGATGAGGGCATCCGCCACCGCCAGGAGGTCCTTGGCCCTGGGATCCGCCAGGTCCTTGAGCTTTTCCCGTAGGAGGGCCACATCCTGCCGCCTCTTCTCCACCTCCTCCGGCCCCGGTTCCGCAAGGAGCCTCTCCACCAGCTCCTCCCCCAGGATCTGCCGGAAATCCTTAAGCAACTCCCGGGCGTACTCCGCCTTCTTGTCCAAGGCCAGGCGCATGCCGAGGCCGAACTCGGCGTTGTCCTCGAAAAGGGAGTTGGCCCAGGCGGGACCCCGCCCCTCCTTGTTCTTGCTCCAGGGGGTCGTGGGAAGGTTTCCCCCATAGATGGAGCTGCACCCGGTGGCGTTGGCCACGATGAGGCGGTCGCCGAAGAGCTGGGTTAGTAGCCTGAGGTAAGGGGTTTCCCCGCACCCCGCGCAGGCCCCGGGGAACTCGAACAAAGGCTCCAGAAGCTGCACATCCTTCACGGTGTGGAGCTTAAGGCCGGCCCTGGGGGTTTCCGGCAAGGAGAGGAAGAAGTCCCAGTGCCGGTTCATGGCCTCCCGCACCTCGAGGCGGGGTGCCAGGTTCAAGGCCTTGCGGCTCGGGTTCTGCTTGTCCTTGGCCGGGCAGACCTCCACGCAAAGGGAGCAACCCGTGCAGTCGTCGGGGCTGATGGCCAGGGTAAACTCCCCGGTGAGTTCCTTCCACATGGCCTTGCGGTGGGGGAAACCTTCGGGGGCCTGGGCCAAGGCCTCCTCCGGCACCACCTTGGCCCGGATGACCGCATGGGGGCAGACCAGGACGCACTTGCCGCACTGCACGCACACCTGCGGATCCCAGGTGGGGATGAACTCCGCGATGCCCCGCTTCTCGTACCTGGCCGTCCCCGTGGGGTAGGTTCCATCCGGGGGAAAGGCGGAAACTGGCAAAGCGTCGCCGAGCCCCAGGGCAATGGGCCCCAGCACCTCCCGCACAAAGGCCGGCGGGTGGTCCACCATAGGAGGCACCCGTTCCTTTTCCGAGGTGATCCTTCCGGGTATGGGCAGGGGCTCCACCGCCTCAAAACCCAGCTCCACCGCCTGGAAGTTCCTTTCCAGCACCGATCGGCCCCGCTTGCCGTAGCTTTTCTCGATGCCCTTCTTGATGCGGGCCTTGGCCTCCTCCTCGGGCAAGACCCCGGAAAGCTTGAAGAAGGCCGCCTGCATGATGGTGTTGATACGCCCGGGAAGGCCCACCCGCCTGGCCAGCTCGTAGGCGTTGACCACGTAAACTTTGAGGTTCTTTCTCAGGATCTCCTCCTGGACAGGCCTGGGCAAGCGGTCCCAAACCTCCTCCTTGGGGTAGGGGCTGTTGATGAGGACCGTGGCCCCCTCCTCTGCCACCTCCAGCATGGGAACGCGCTCCAAGAAGCTCCACTGGTGGATGCCCACGAAGCTGGCCTTCTGCACCAGGTAGGGCTTGTTGAGGGGATTTGGCCCAAAACGCAGGTGGCTTACCGTGCGGGAGCCCGACTTCTTGGAGTCATAGACGAAGTACCCTTGGGCATAAAGGGGGGTCTCCTCCCCGATGATCTTGATGGTGTTCTTGTTGGCGCTCACGGTACCGTCGGCTCCCAGGGCGAAGAAGACCGCCCGCACCGAGGCCGGATCCTCAAAGTCCACCTGGGGGTAGGAAAGGCTTGTGCCCGTCACATCGTCCACGATCCCCACGGTGAAGCTGTGCCGGGGCTCCTCCTTCTTGAGTTCCTCAAAAACCCCCAGGGCCATGGCCGGGGTGAACTCCTTGGAGGAAAGCCCGTACCTCCCTCCCACCAGAACCGGAACCTCCCCACCCCTAAGGGCAAAGGCCGCCGCCACCTCCTGGAAAAGGGGCTCCCCCACGGCCCCGGGCTCCTTGCCCCGGTCCAGGACGGCCACCTTCTTGACGGTCCGGGGGAAGGAAGCGAGAAAGACCTCCCCGTGGAAGGGGCGGTAAAGGCGCACCCGCACCATCCCCACCCTTTCCCCTTGCCTCAGGAGGTACTCCACCGCCTCCTCCACCGCCAGGGAGGCCGAACCCATGACCACCACCACCCGCTCCGCCTCCGGGTGGCCGAAGTACTCGTAGGGGGCGTAGCGGCGCCCCGTCACCTGGGCAAACTGCTCCATGGTTTCGGCCACCACCTGGGGCAGGCGCAGGTAGTAGGGGTTGATGGCCTCCCGGTTCTGGAAGTAGTGGTCGGGGTTTTGTGCGGTGCCGCGGATCACCGGGGCCTCGGGGGTCAGGGCACGCCGCCGGTAGGCCTCGAGGGCCCCGAAGGGAAAGAGGGCCTTAAGCTCCCGGTCGGAAAGGGGCATGATCTTCTGCACCTCGTGGGAGGTGCGGAAGCCATCCATGGCGTGAAGCACGGGCAGGCTTGCCTTCAGGGCGGTGATGTGGGCCATGGCCGCCAAGTCCTGGGCCGCCTGCACGGAGTCCGACACCAAGATCGCCCACCCTGTGGGCCGCACCGCATAGAGGTCCTGATGATCCCCGAAGATGGACAGGGCATGGGTGGCCAAAGCCCGGGCCGCCACGTGGATGACCCCTGGAAGGGCCTGGCCGGCGATCTTGTACATGTCGGGGATCATGAGCAGGAGACCCTGGCTGGCGGTGAAGGTGGTGGCCAGCACACCCTCCTGGAGGGCTCCGTGCAGGGCCCCTGCCGCGCCCCCCTCGGACTGCATCTCCACCACTCGGGGCACCAACCCGAACAGATTGGGCTCCCCCTTGGCCGCCCACTCGTCGGAAAGCTCCGCCATGGGGCTGGAAGGGGTAATGGGATAGATGGCGATCACCTCGCTCAGGCGGTAGGCTACCCGGGCCACCGCCTCGTTGCCGTCCACGGTGATGGGGCGCATAGGATTCACCTCGCCCTTACCATAAGGGTCCGGGCGGGTGAGGAATGTCCCAACCCTGGCCACGCCTCGGTGTACCATGAGGCCATGCCCCTACGGTATCCCTTGGCCCTCCTCTTCCTTTTGGCGGCTTTCCTCCTCGAGGATTACCGGCCTCCCCTGCTCCTCCTGGCCGGGGTCGTCCTCCTCCTGGGAAGGCCCAGAAGCTGCCCCAGGGCTTGACGGAAACCCCCTGGGCCAAAAGACTTGAGGGCGTGAGCGCGTTTCAGGAGAACCTAGAAAAGCTGGCGGATCTGGCCATCCGGGTGGGGCTCAACCTGGAACGAGGGCAGGAGGTCATCGCCACCGCGCCCCTCGAGGCAGTGGACTTCGTGCGCCTCCTGGCGGAAAAGGCCTACGAGCACGGGGCGAGCCTCTTCACGGTCCTCTACGGGGACAACGTCCTTTCCCGGAAGCGCCTTTCCCTGGCCCCGGAGGAGGGCCTGGACAAGGCCCCGGCCTGGCTTTACGAGGGTATGGCCAAGGCCTTCCGGGAGGGAGCGGCGCGGCTTGCGGTTTCCGGCAACGACCCAAGAGCCCTAGAAGGCCTTCCCCCGGAGCGCATCGGACGGGCCCAGCAGGCCCAGAGCCGAGCCTACAAGCCGGCCCTCGAGGCCATCACGGAGTTCGTCACCAACTGGACCATCGTCCCCTTCGCCCACCCCGGCTGGGCCAGGGCGGTCTTCCCGGATCTTCCCGAGGAGGAAGCCGTGGCCAAGCTCTGGCAGGCCATCTTTCAGGCTACCCGGGTGGACAGGCCGGATCCCGTGGCCGCCTGGGAGGCCCACAACCGAAGCCTCCACGAAAAGGTGGCCTTTCTGAACGCCAAGCGCTTTGCCGCCCTCCACTTCCAGGGGCCGGGCACGGACCTGACGGTGGGCCTCGCGGAAGGCCACCTGTGGCAAGGTGGGGCCACCCCCACCAAAAAGGGACGCATCTGCAACCCCAATCTGCCCACGGAGGAGGTCTTCACCGCCCCCCACCGGGAGCGGGTGGAGGGCGTGGTGCGCTCAACCCGGCCCCTGGCCCTGGGAGGCCAGTTGGTGGAGGGGATCTGGGCCCGGTTTGAAGGGGGGTATGCGGTGGAGGTAGGGGCGGAAAAAGGCCAGGAGGTCCTCCTCAAGGTCCTCGCTACCGACGAGGGAGCCCGCAGGCTGGGAGAGGTGGCCCTGGTACCCGCCGACAACCCCATCGCCCGAACGGGCTTGGTCTTCTTCGACACCCTTTTTGACGAAAACGCCGCCAGCCACATCGCCTTCGGCCAAGCCTACGCGGAGAACCTGGAGGGCCGCCCCACCGGGGAGGAGTTCCGGAAGCGCGGGGCCAACGAAAGCCTGGTGCACATCGACTGGATGATCGGCTCTATGGAGATGCAGGTGGATGGAATTTTGCAGGATGGGACCCGCGTGCCCCTCATGCGCGAGGGGCTTTGGGTGATCTGAAAGCTGGGAGTTTCCTAGAGGATCCCGCCGTGGAAATCCCACCGGCGGGATCTAGGCTTGGGGTGGCAAGTTAGTGCACAGCTTCACGATATCGGACGCTTGTGCTTTTCTTCCCCCCTAGGCTCCTTCCAAGGCCTCCCGGAACCAGGCCACAAGATCCTCGGGATCCTCCAGCCCCACGGAAACCCGCACCAGCCCCGGGGTAACCCCCGCCTGAAGCCTCCCCTCCTCCGAAAGGCGGCTATGGGTGGTGGTCCAGGGATGCACCAAAAGGGTGCGGGCATCCCCCAGGTTGGCGGCCTTGGGCAGGGGTATGGCCTTGAGGAAACGGCTGGCTGCCTCCTGGCTTCCCAGGTCCAGGGTGAGCATGGGCCCCCCCGAGGCCAGGTACTTCCGGGCCATGGGGTAGGCCGGATCTTCGGGCAGGCCGGGGTAGCGAAGGGACTGGATCTTCGGGTGGCCCTTCAGGGCCTCGGCCAGGCGATGGGCGGTTTCGCTCATGCGCCTCCCCCGCAGGGCCACGGTTTCCAAACCCTGGAAGAGAAGGTAGGCGTTGAAGGGGGAAAGGGCCATGCCCATAAGGGATAGCCCCAGGGTACGCACCCGCTCCGGATAACACCGAGGTCCCAAGGCCTCCCAGGGAACCTGGCCCCTGGCATCCTTCTCCAGGAACTGGGGATAGTTTTGCCAGATGCGGCTTTCCCTCACCACCACCGCCCCTCCCAGCACGGAGCCGTGGCCGCTTGCCCATTTGGTGAGGCTTTCCACCACCACGTGGGCCCCCCACTGGAGGGGCTTGGCCAGGGCACCGGCAGCGCCAAAGGTGTTGTCCACCACCAGGGCCATGGCCTTTTCCTCCGCCAACGAGGCCAGGCCCTCGAGGTCCGGCACCACCAGGGCAGGGTTGGCCATGGTCTCCACGAAGATGGCCCGGGTCCTCTCCGTGAGGGCTTCCCGTACCCGGTCGGGCTCGGGCTCCACATAGCGTACCCTTATGCCCATGGGAGCCAGGACCTGCTGGAAAAGGCCGATGGTCTGGCCGAAAAGCCCCTTGGCCGCCACCACCTCATCCCCCGGGCGCAGGAGGGAAAAAAGGGCGGCAAAGGTGGCCGCCTGGCCCGAGGCGAAGACCAAGGCATCCATGCCGCCTTCCAGGGCCTTTAACCGCTCCTCCAGGGCCTTGCCGGTGGGGTCCTTCTGCCGGGCGTAGACGTAGCCCTCCCCACTGGCAAAGCGCTCGGCTCCTTCCTCCAGGGTCTTAAAGCCGTAGGCGGCCACCGCGTAGATGGGAAGCCCCACCGCTCCATAGGGGTCCTCCGGCAGACCTGAAAGCACTGCCAGGGTCTCGTACTCCATGCCCTAAGATTACCGGAAAGCCGCCACGCCCTCAGCTCCAGGAAAGGGCAAATCCCAAACCCGCTAGCGAAAGGTAGAAGGGCTGCCTCCAGCCAGCCGCCAAGGCTGGAGGCAATCCTGTTCCACCCCCGAAGCCTTCCAGACCCCTACCGGCTAGCGCACCAGAAGCACGGGGCAAGGGGCCTCCGCCAACACCTTCTGGCTTTGGCTTCCCAGGAAGAGGCTGCCGATCGCCCCCAGGCCCCGGGTACCCATGACGATGAGGTCAGCCTGCTCCCCTATGGCGGCTTCCAGGATGGCCTCCGCAGGGCGTCCCTCGAGGAGAAGGGCATCTTCCCGGGGCACTCCCGTGAGGCCCACGGCCTCCGCCAGAATTTTTTCCGCCCGCTCCAGCCGCCTTTTCAAGGCCTCCTGGAAGAAGGGCTCCCCCAGGTAGTCGGGGACAGGCTCATAGACATGAACCACCACCAGCCTGGCCCCATGGGCCTCGGCTTCCATCTTGGCTATCCTTGCCGCCCGCTTGGCATGGTCCGAACCGTCATAAGCCAGGAGGATGGTCTTGAACATGGCCTCAGCTTATCAGGCCTGGGCCCGTTTTTCCGAAGGAATTTCCACCTTACGCCCGCAACGGCAGGTATCCCCCTCGATCCGGAAAAGGGTGCCGTCCGCCTTGGGATACAGCCAAAGGGTGCCGCAATCAGGGCAACGCACCTCCGCCACCAGGGAACGGATCTCCTCCGGGGAGAAGCGGTAGACCTCCCCGCACCAGTGGCAGACCACCTCCGCACCCCCGTCCTTCACGATCATGTCCTCCCGTTCCTCGGGGGTGAAGAAGACCAAGGCCTCGAGGGCCTTCTCCCGGTTGCAGCGGCACCGGAAGCGGGCGGGGATCTCGTTTAAAGGGTAACCCAGGGCCTTGAGATCCGTCCTTTCAAAACCCAAGCCAGCAAGAAGCCTTTCCAAAGCAGCCTCCAAGCCCTCCCGCAAGAGGGGCGTAATGCCGCTTAGACCCGCCAGGTTGGCCTCGAGGCGGGAAAGAACCTCCTCGGGAGTGTCCGGCATCACCTGGATGGCCACACCCCCCGCCACCTCCACCTCCCCCTCCCCCTTGACCCGCACCCCTAAGAGGACGGCGGAGGGAATCTGCTCCGACTGCCAAAGGTAGTGGGCGAGGTCCTCGGCAATCTCCCCGGAAACCAGGGGCACAGTGCTGGTGTAAACCTCCCCATTCGGAAGGCTCCGGTCCACCCGCAACACCCCGGCCCCGAGGAGTTCCCCCACGTTGAGCTTCCCATCCTCCCGCAAGGGCACCTCCGCCTTCGGGTTTCGCACGTACCCCCGGACGTTTCCAGCCGCATCCGCCTCGGCCACGAGCCCGCCCAAGGGCCCCGTGCCCTCGATGCGCAGGGTTATCCGCTCCTTGGGCGTCTTTAGGAGGAGCTGGGCCAGCAGCAAGGCCCCGGTCATAGCCCGGCCCAGGGCGGCGGTGGCGGTGGGGGAAAGCCCATGGCGGCGCCGGGCTTCCTCCACCACATCCCCTGTGTCCGCGGCCACCACCCTAAGCTGGCCACCCCCTGCCAAGCCCCTCAGGATCCTGCCCATACCCCGCCATTATGCCATGGGCCTATAATCCCCCATATGGGCCTGCGCATCTACGATACCTTGCAAAGGAGCAAAGTGGATTTCACCCCCGCTACCCCGGGGCACGTGGGGATCTATGTATGCGGCCCCACTGTATACTCCGACCCCCACCTGGGCCATGCCCGGGGACCCATTGTTTACGACGTGCTCCGCCGCTACCTGCTCCACCTAGGCTACCGGGTGCGCTTCGTCTCCAACATCACCGACGTGGGCCACCTTACCGACGACGCCGACCAGGGGGAGGATAAGATTGAGCGCCGGGCCAAGCTGGAAAGGCTCGAACCCATGGAGGTGGCGGAGAAGTACACCTGGAGCTACTTTGACGCCATCACCGCCCTAAACGTACTCCGGCCCTCCATCGCCCCCAGGGCCAGCGGCCACATCCCGGAGCAGATCGAGCTCACGGAAAGGCTTTTAAAGCTGGGCTTCGCCTACGAGCGCAAGGGTAGCGTCTACTTCCGCGTACGGGCCTTTCCCGAGTACGGGAAGCTTTCGGGAAAGCGCCTGGAGGAGCTTAGAGCCGGGGCCAGGGTGGAGGTGCGGGAGGAGAAGGAAGACCCCCTGGACTTCGCCCTTTGGAAGGCCGCCGAGCCCGGCCACATCATGCGCTGGAAGAGCCCCTGGGGAGAGGGGTACCCGGGCTGGCACATCGAGTGCACCGCTATGAGCCTTAAGTACCTGGGGGAAGGGTTTGACATCCACGCCGGGGGCATAGACCTCCAGTTTCCCCACCACGAGTGCGAGATCGCCCAGGCAGAGGCCGCGGGCTACCGCTTCGCCCGCCACTGGATGCACCACAACCACGTGCTCCTGGAAGGGGAAAAGATGGCCAAGAGCACGGGGAACCTGGTCCTCCTTCACGACCTCCTTAAGGCCCACGAGCCCATGGCCCTGCGCTTTTACCTCCTCCAGACCCACTACCGGAGCCCCATGGACTTCACCTGGGAGGGCCTCGAGGCGGCCAAGCGAGGCTATGCCCGCCTCCTCCAAGCCTACCGCGAGGTGCGGACCCGCCTGAATGCGGCGCACCCTGGGATCACTCCGGAACTGGAAAGGGCCTTGGATGCCCTGGAAAAGGATTTCCTGGAGGCCATAGAGGACGACCTCAGCACCCCCGAGGCCCTGGCTGCCTTCTTCACCTTCCTCCCCGAGCTCAACAAGCTTCTCCCTGAGGCCAAGAGGGACACCCTAAGGCGAACCGCCCAGGTCTTCCACACCCTGGGGGAAGGCATCCTGGGCCTCTTCCCCGAAAGGGTTCTGGAGGAGAAGGTGTCCGGGCCCCTTCTGGAGGGGTTAGTGGCCCTTCTTCTGGAACTCAGGGAAGAAGCCCGGCGGGCCAAGGACTACGCCAAAAGCGACCTGATCCGGGAAAGGCTCAAATCCCTAGGCATCATCGTGGAGGACACCAAGGAAGGCCCCAAGTGGCGGATTGGCTTGGAGTAGCCTAACCAAAGCAGGTCCACGGGGTAGCGGAGGCAACCCAATAACAACCCCTGCCGGGGCCAGGCCCCGGCAGGGAAACGCCCAGGTTCAGCGGGGGATAGGGTAGCCCTCCGCCTCGAGGACCGCCCCCGCCACCTCCCGCCTCAAGGCCACCAGGTCCACGGGCTCATGCTTGGTGAGCCTCCGGGCTGCGGAGTACACCACCCGGGCCTCATCCCCTTCCACCAAGCGGGGCAGGACGGAAAGAGCCCAGGCCTGGGCCCGGTCCAGAGCTTGGAGCAGGTATAGCCGGGCCATGGCAGGCGCAACCCCCCCAAGCCTCCTGGCCCTCAGGAGGGCGCTTTCGGCGGCGTAAGCGTCGATCAGGATGTCCGCCACCGCCCCAAGGACCTCCTGCTCCTCCTCCACCTTCTGCCCGTACTTCTGGGCCGCAAGGCCCGCCACCATGAGGGCGAGCTTCTTGAGCGCCGCCACCTGGTGGGCCTCGAGGTCCTCGGGCTCCTCAAAGCTCGGCTCCAGAAGCTCCTTCTGAAGCTTCATGGCCGCCTGGAAGAGGGGTAGCTGCCCCTTCAGGGCCCTTCTCAGGAGCATCCCGGGGATGAGGAGGCGGTTGATCTCGTTGGTGCCCTCAAAGATGCGGTTGATGCGAGCATCCCGGTAGGCCCTCTCGATGGGGTACTCCTGGGAGTAGCCGTAGCCCCCGTGGATCTGCACCCCTTCGTCCACCACGTAGTCCAGCACCTCGGAGCCCAGCACCTTGATGATGCTGGCCTCCACCGCATACTCCTCGATCCCCGCCATCACCGCTTCAGGCCCCTTCTTGCCCTGAAGGGCCTCGTCGATCAGGCCCACGGTGCGGTAGACGGCGCTTTCGGCGGCGTAGATGCGGCTCGCCATCTCCCCCAGCTTGTGCTGGATCAGGCCGAAGCTCCCGATGGGCCGGCCGAACTGGTGGCGCTCCTTGGCGTACTTGGCGGAGAGCTCCAGGGCCCGCTTGGCCCCGCCCACCGCCCCCGCCCCCAGCTTGTACCGGCCCACGTTGAGGACGTTGAAGGCGATCTTGTGCCCCTTGCCGATCTCCCCCAGGACGTTTTCCACGGGGACCTTCACGTCCTCGAGGATCACCTGGCGGGTGCTGGAGGCCTTGATGCCCATCTTCTTCTCCTCAGGGCCAAAGGAAAGCCCGGGAGTATCCCGCTCCACCAGGAAGGCGGTGAAGTGCTCCCCATCCACCTTGGCGAAGACGGTGAAGAGGTTGGCGAAGCCGGCGTTGGAGATCCACTGCTTGACCCCGTTCAGGATGTAGTGCCTGCCGTCCGCCGAAAGGGTGGCCCGGGTCTTGGCCGCCAGGGCATCCGAGCCCGAACCCGGCTCCGTGAGGCAGTAGGCGGCGATCCACTCCCCGCTCGCCAGCTTGGGGAGGTACTTCCGCTTTTGCTCCTCGGTGCCGAAGTAGACCAGGGGCAGGGTGCCGATGGAGGTGTGGGCCCCGTAGGTGACGGAAAAGCCCCCCGTGCCCGATAGTTCCTCCGCCACCACCGTGGAGATCACCTTGGGAAGGTCCAGCCCCCCGTACTCCTCGGGCACGTCGATCCCAAGGAGCCCAAGCTCCCCTGCCTTCCGCATGAGGGGCACGTTGAGCTCCAGCTCCCCGTGCTCCATGCGTTCCAAAAGGGGCAGCACCTCCTTCTCCACGAAGGTGCGGGTGGTGCGGGCGATCTCCTTGACGCTCTCGTCGAAGTCCTCGGGGGTGTAGACCCGCTCGGGGGCCTCCAACAACCAACCCCCACCCTTCTGCCAAAGCTTCTTCTCCTCCGTCATGGCTCCCTCCTAGGCTGGGTAAACCTCAAAGACCCCGGCGGCTCCCATGCCGCCGCCGATGCACATGGTCACCAGGCCGTACCCCCCACCCCGCTTCCCCAGCTCGGCGATGAGCTGGGCGGTGAGCTTGGCTCCCGTGGCCCCCAAGGGGTGTCCCAGGGCGATGGCCCCGCCGTTCACGTTGGTCCTCTCCTCAGGCATCTCCAAGGCCCGCATCACCGCCAGTACCTGGGCGGCGAAGGCCTCGTTGAACTCGATGAGGCTGATCTGGTCCAGGCTCAGGCCTGCCCGCTTCAGGGCCTTGGGCACCGCCTTGATGGGGCCTATGCCCATGACATCCGGCTCCACCCCGGCCACGGCGAAGCTGATGAAGCGGGCCAAGGGTTTCAGGCCCAGGGCCTCCGCCTTCTCCCGGCTCATGACCACCACCGCCGCCGCCCCATCGGAGTAGGGGCTTGCGTTCCCCGCCGTCACGGTGCCGCCCTTTTTGAAAGCAGGCCGGAGCTTGGCCAAGGCCTCTAGGGAGGTCTCGGGCCTCACGGTTTCGTCCCGTTCAAACAGGGTTTCCTCCACCACCTTCTTGGTTCCCTGGTAGCGCACCTTGGGTACCCGGATGGGCACCACCTCGGTAAACCGACCCTCGGCCCAGGCCTTGGCCGCCCTTTGGTGGCTTCTCAGGGCCCAGCGGTCCTGGTCCTCCCGGCTGATGCCAAAGCGCTCCGCCACCCTCTCGGCGGTGAAGCCCATGCCGATATAGGTGGAGTACCCTTCCGGAGTCCACTCCGTGGGGGTGAGGTCGGGGTGGAGGCGGGTGTGGTAGCCCGACATGGGCACCTGGCTCATCATCTCCACCCCACCCGCCAGCACCGCATCCGCCATCCCGGTCATCACCGCCTGGGCGGCCATGGCGATGGTCTGGAGGCCACTGGAGCAAAAGCGGTTGATGGTGGCTCCCGCCACATCCACGGGAAAGCCCGCCCTTAAAAGGGCCAGGCGGGCGATATTCAGCCCCTGGGCCGCCTCGGGCATGGCGCAACCCCAGAGGACATCCTCGAGCTCCTTGGGATCCAGGCCCACCCGCTCCACCGCCTGCCCCATCACCTGGGCCGAGAGGTCCACGGGATGCAAGGTGGCCAAGGCTCCATCCTTCTTGCCCCGGGCCACGGGGCTCCGCACTGCACTGACGATTACCGCTTCCCGCATGGTTCCACCTCTTTAGTTCCTAAGGGGCTTGCCCGTCTTCAAGGTGTAGGCGATCCGCTCCTGGGTCTTCCGGGTGCCGAGGAGCTTCAAGAAGGCCTCCCGTTCCAAATCCAGAAGGTCCCATTCGGAAACCTCCCGCGCCGGGCCTTCCCCACCCGTGAGCACCTGGGCGATCTCCAGGCCGATTCGCATGTCGTGGTCCGTGATCTCCCCTGCCTCCCGGAAGGCCCAAACCGCATAGCGCAGGTTGCCCAGGGCCTCGCTACCCAGGACGCGGATCCTGGGGGGAAGGGGCGGGCGGTAGTCCGGGGCCAGCTCCAGAACCCGCCGCTTGGCGTCAGCGATGAGGAAATCCCGGTTCATGCTGATCCGGTCCCGGTCCCTCAAGAAGCCCATCTTGCGGGCCTCGAGGGCACTGGTGGAGGTCTTGGCCAAGGCGATGAGGTTGAAGGCCCGCTTCACCCCCTCGAAGGGATCCGCCTCCTCGTAGGGCTCGAGCTCCTGGGTAAACCGGAGGAGCACTTCCTTGGTGCCCCCCCCAGCGGGCAAAAGCCCCACCCCGGCCTCCACCAAGCCCATGTAAAGCTCCGCATTGGCCTGGACGCTATCCGCATGCAAGGTAAACTCCGCCCCGCCCCCCAGGGTCAGGCCGAAGGGGGCCACCACCACTGGGAAGGGGCTATAGCGCAAGGACATGGAAGCCTTCTGGAACTGCCGCACCGCCAGGGAAAGCTCGTCCCAGTCCCCTTCCTGGGCCAGGGAGAGGATCAAGGCCAGGTTGGCCCCGGCGGAGAAGGCCCTCGGGTCCTCGTTGCCGATGACCAGGCCCACATAGCCCTTTTCCTCCACATACTCCAGGCTCTTCTGGAGCATGCGGATCACACCCTCCCCGATGGCGTTCATCTTGGTGCGGAACTCCAAAAGGGCCACCCCATCCCCGAGGTCCAGCAGGGCCGCCTCCTTGCCCTCCAGCAGGGTCTTGCCCTCGGACTTGAGGGCTTTCAGGGAAATAACCCCTTCCCGTTTGGGCAAGGGGTGGTAGGCCCCGTCAAAACCCAGGTAGGTACCGTTTCGGTAGAAGGCCCCCTGGGCCTTGCCCAAAAGCTCGGGCTTGGGAAGGCCGTGCTCCACGAAAAGGGCCTCGAGGCGCCCGTGGCCCAGGGCATCCATGTTCTTGAAGGGCCCTTCCTCCCAGCCGAAGCCCCACTCCAGGGCCTGGTCCACGGAAACCAGGTCGTAGGCGATCTCGGAAGCCTTCTCCAAGGTGTAGTGGGCGGTGCGGGCGAAAAGCTCCCTGAGGAAGGCCCCGTACTTGCCGGGAAGCTCCACCACCTTGGGAAGCCTTTCCGCCAGGGGCAGGTCCCGAAGGGCCTTAAGCTCCGGGAGGTCCACCTTGGCCCGGGGCACGTACTCTAGGGTGCGGTAATCCAGGGTGTAGATCTCCCCGTTTACCCGTTTGTAAAACCCCGCACCCGATTTCTCCCCAAGCCGGCCTTCCTCCACCAGGCGCAGGACCCAGTCCGGCAGGGCGAAGTCCTCCCCGGTGGCCTGGGCCAGCTCCTCGGTAACCAGCTTCAGCACATCCAACCCCGTGAGGTCGGCAGTGCGGAAGGTGGCGGAGTTGGAACGGCCCAGAAGGGGCCCCGTGAGGGCATCCACCTCGTCAATGCTGAGACCGTGCTTTTCCATAAGGCGCACCGCCTGCACCATGCCGTAGACCCCAAGCCGGTTGGCGATGAAGCCTGGGGAGTCCTTGGCCAGGACCGTGCCCTTGCCCAGGATGCGCTCGCCGAAGCGGCGGACTTCCTCTAGGACCTCCGGGTCGGTTTCAGGGGTGGGGATCAGCTCCAAGAGGTGCAGGTAGCGGGGCGGGTTGAAGAAGTGGGTGCCCAAGAAGCGGCGGCGAAAGGCCTCCGATCGGCCTTCCAAAAGCACCCGCATGGGGATCCCGCTGGTGTTGGAGCTGATGATGGCCGTGGGTTTTAGGATGGCCTCCAGTCGCTCGTAAAGGGCTCGCTTGGGCTCGGGCTTCTCGATGATGGCCTCCACCACCCAGTCGCAGTCCGCAAGCCTCTCCAGGTGGTCCTCGGTGTTGCCGATTTCCACATAGCGGGCCAGATCAGGGTCCATGAAGGCTGCGGGCTTGGCCTTCAAGGCCCTCTCCAGGCCCCTTTTGGCCAGCTCGTTGCGGTCCTCCCTGCCCGGGATGTCCAAAAGGACCACCGGGATCCCGGCGCTTACCACCAAAGCGGCAATCCCGCTCCCCATGGTTCCCGCGCCCACCACGCCTACCTTCTTGATCATGGCCACCTCCTTATACTGAGTCAAAGTTTACGGCAGGTTTAGCGGGCTTGTCAAACCGGACGTTTGACACTCAAGCCTTCAACCCCCTCTAAAACAATCGGTTCCGCGTGGGTGCCAGGCTTAGCCTAAGCCTAAGCGGGGAACGAGTCCAGTACACCCTGACCCAGGCAGAACTGGTACTAAGGCTCAAGCTTTTCAACCTGATCCCAAACCCCTAGGCATCGGCAAACAAGTACAGGGCCTGGAGCAAAGCCTCGGGGTAGTCCCGGGGCTTTAAGCCCTTTTTCTCCAGGCGAAAGCCCGGGGGATACTGGGTAAGCTCGACCCGGAAGGGAAGTTGCCTCAAAGCCTTGGCGTCATAGTCCAGGGGCCAGCGGGGAAAGATGACCTGGAGGTGGGCAAGGTCCTCCGTGATGGAGACCACCCCCTTCCGCTCCGCCACCAGGCGGAGCCGGGCAAGGGCCAGGAAGTTTTCCGCCTCCTCGGGAAGGGGGCCATACCGGTCCTTGAGCTCCCTGGCGATGCGGGAAACCTCCGCCAGGCTCCGGGCCTCGGCCAGACGGCCGTAGTAGCGGCTACGGCCCTCGAGGCTCGGCACGTACTCCGCAGGAAGCCGGGCGGAAACTCCCAGGTCCAGGGTAACGTGCCTTCTCTCCTCCTTGGCCTCGCCCTTGAGCTTGCGAATGGCCTCCTCCAGAAGCTCGCTGTAGACCTCGAGGGAGAGGGCCCGGATATGCCCGTGTTGCTCAGGGCCCAGGAGATTCCCCACGCCGCGGATTTCCATGTCCTTCTCCGCCAGGAGATGGCCGCTTCCCAGGTCGGAAAGATCAGCGATGGCGTTGAGGCGCTTTTCCGCCGCCTCGGTGAGCCGGGGAGGATGGAAGAGATAGGCGTAGGCCTCCTGCTCCCGCCGCCCCACCCGGCCCCGGAGCTGGTACAAGGTGGCGAGGCCCAGACGGTCAGCCCGCTCGATGAGGATGGTGTTGGCCTCGCCCACGTCCAGGCCCGACTCGATGATGGTGGTGGCCAGAAGGACATCGTAAGCTCCCTCGGCGAAGAGGAGCATGGTCTCCTCCACCAGGCCTTCGGGCATCTGGCCGTGGACCACCCCGATGCGGGCTTCGGGCACCAGGTTTTCCAGGTAGCGCCTCCTCGCCTCGATGGAGGCCACCCGGTCGTGCACATAAAACACCTTGCCTCCCCTTTCCAGCTCAAAAAGGATGGCCTCCCGAACCAGAAGGGGGTCAAAGGGAGCCAGGAAGGTGCGAATAGGCTTCCGGCCTGGCGGTGGGGTTTTGATGCTGGATAGGTCCTTCAGGCCCACCAGGGCGGAATAAAGGGTACGGGGGATGGGCGTGGCCGAGAGGTAAAGGGTATCCACTTCGGCCTTCAGCTCGCGGATCCGCTCCTTCTGCGCCACCCCGAAGCGGTGCTCCTCGTCCACAATCAAAAGCCCGAGATCCTTAAAACGCACGTCGGGCTGGAGAAGGCGGTGGGTGCCGATGACGATGTCCAGGGTGCCCTTTTCCAAGCCCTCCAGGATGGACTTCTCCTCCTTCTCGGGGGTAAAGCGGGAAAGCACCCCGATGCGCACGGGAAGCCCGGCAAACCGCTCCCGGAAGGTCTTGCCATGCTGCTCCGCCAAAAGGGTGGTGGGCACCAAAAAGGCCACCTGGGCCCCGTGCCCCACCACCCGGTGGGCAGCCCGGAGGGCAATCTCCGTCTTGCCAAAGCCCACGTCCCCGGAGATGAGCCGGTCCATGGGGAAAGGAGCCTCGAGGTCCCGCAGAACCTCCTCCAGGGCCTGTTTTTGGTCCGGAGTGAGCTCGTAGGGGAAGCCCCTCTCGATAAGGGGATCCCACTCCGGCAAGGGAGGAAAGGCCCGGCCCGGGGTAGCCTTCCGCTTGGCCTGAAGGATGAGAAGCCGTGCCGCCAGCTCCTCCACATCCTTCCTGGCCTTCTCCTTAAGCCGCTGCCACTCCCCTTTGCCCAGGGAAGAAAGTTCCGGAGGGTCATCTGTGGTGCCGGGATGGCGCCTGAGAAGGGGCAGCTGCTCCACCGGAAGGTAAAGCTTCCCCTCCCCCTTGTAGCGGAGGACCAGGTAGTCCCGCCTAACCCCCAGGACCTCCCGGGTTTCCAAGCCCAGGTACTGGCCCACGCCGTGGTCGGGGTGGATGAGGAAATCCCCAGGGGAGAGAGCCCCGGGGTCGGTAAGCCCCTCCCCGACCCGCAACCTGGCCCGCACCGCACCGGTGGCAAAGACCAAGGCCTCGGTGAGGAAAACCTCCTCCCCCCACTCCGCCCCTCCCTCGAAGGCTCCCCTGAAAAGGGAAAGCTGGCCTTTGGGACCCGGAAACCGCTCGGGTACCTGGGGACGGAAGGGGGCAAGCCGCCTTTTCAGGTAGTCCAGGGTGCGCTCGTGGGCCACGAAGAGGCTAACCCGCCTCCCCTCCCCAAGCCAGCGGGCAAGGTCCTTTTCCAGGGATTTAAGGCTTCCCCTGTACGGGGGAAGCGGTCTCACCCCCAGGTCCAAGGGAGGAAGCTCCACCCCGCTCCCCAGGGCCACCACCTGACGCCCCCTTAAAAGGGACCAGACCTCCTTGGGGGCCAGGGCTGGGGTGTCCAGGTACACGGGGCCAGGAAAGTGGAGGAGTTTTCTGGAGGTAAAGGCTTCGGCCTTGCCCGGCTTGGGTAGAAGGATGTGCCGCCTGCGTTCCTCTCCCTCCACCAAAAGCCTCTCTAGCTCTTCCCCAAAGAACTCCAGCCGCACCCCGCCAAGCTCCAGCACCTCCCCCAGCACCCGGTAATCCTCATCCCGGGCGTACCCCATGCGCAGGAGGCGGTCCAGGAGCTCCCTTCGAGGATAGCTTCGGCCCACCTCCAAAACGAGCCGCCAGGCGGAGGGGTCCTCAGGAAAGGGAGCGAGGGCCTCCTCGTAACTCATCACGAAGAGGGCCCGCTCCTCCCAGGCCTCGAGGCCGGGATTCACGTAAACCGGCACGCCAAAGGCCAGGAGGTCCCGGTAGCGCCTCAAGCGCTCCTCTGGGGCTAGAAGGAGGGCCGGGGGCCTCTCCCGGGCAAAAATCAAGGCCGCCACCACCTGGGGCAGGGCCAGGCGGTGCCCGTAATACCGTTCCAGGGCGATCTCCATGGGCAAGAAACATCCGCCCCCTCTGACCCGGGAGCCGGAGGGGGCACCCTTGGCCTATTCTATCGAGTACGCATGGATGGCTATGGCCCCAAGACCCACGTTGGCGGCGATGGTGGCTCCGCTTCGCGTGATGCGCCCCTTTTCCAGGCGCAAAGCGCCCTCCAAGCTCTTCTTCAAGCCTTCAATCCACTCGCTCTTGGCATCGGTGTGGGCAATGGTGATGCGGGCCGGTTTTCCTTGAAGCTCCTCGAGGACCAGCCGGGCAAGAACCTCGGGCACCACACCCTCCCTGGCCACCTTGAGAAACCGGATATGCCCCTTCTCTATGCGCAAAATGGGGCGAAGGCCCAGAAGGTTACCCACCACCTCGCCGAACCGTGGAAGCCGGCCGTTCCGTGCCAAGTGGGATAAATCCGCCACGCTGAAGTAGAGGCTGGAATGCTTAAGCCTCTCCCACTCCCGCACCACAGCCTCCTCCTCCGCTCCCTTCCTCAGCATCTCCACCGCCCTCAGCACCATGGCCCCAAGCCCAGCGGATACCATGCCCGAGTCCACCACCCGGATGCGGGTGGGAGCCACCTTCAAGGCTGCTTCCCGGGCCCTGTCCACGGTTTTGGAGAGCTCCCCGGAAACATGCAGGGAAAGAACGCGGTCATAAATCTGGAGGTAGCGCTCGTAAACCTCGGCAAAGTCCTCCACCCCTGGAGGCTCGGTCACGGGCTCGGCCCCTGCCCGTATGGCCTGATAGAGGGCATCCGGGGTGAGCTCCCGCCAGTCCTTGTACCTCCTGCCCCCCAGGTGGACGTAGATGGGCACCAGGCCCACCGCCTCCTCCTCCAGGACCCGCGGGGACAGGTCCGCTGCGGTATCGGTCACCAGACCCAGTTCCACGTACCCCATCTTATACCGGGTAAAAGAAGACCTTGGCTATAATGGCCGGTGGGTTTTGCGTATGGTCGCCAACACGCGTTCTTTCACCTACAGCCCACCCAGAAGCTTTCCCACCACCCTGCTATGGTCCTGGGCTCAAATCGTGCTACTACCATGAGAGTCCTCTTTGTGTCCAACGGTCCCACAGAGGACGCCATCGGGGCGCGGATCGCCCAGGAGCTAGGCCATGAGATCCTGGCCCTACCCCTGGTGGGCAAAGGAAAGGCCTACGAGGGCATCGCCCGGGAAATCCTTGGGCCACGTCAGGAGATGCCTTCAGGAGGGTTCATTTTTGGTAGTTGGCAGAATCTCTTCGCGGACCTTAAGGCAGGCTTCCTCACCATGACCCTAAAGCAATGGCAGGCTGCCCGCTCCTCCCACGTGGATGCAGTGGTTGTCGTAGGTGACGCTTACGCCCTAACGGTTGGTCTTTGGGGAGCCAAGGGAAGCCCCGTCTACCACATTAACCCCCTGGTTTCCGCGTATTACCTCGAGGGAACCCCCTTGTGGGAGCTCCTTTTGGACTGGGGAGGAAGCGACTTCACCCCATATGAACGCTTTTTGCACCGCGCGGTGAGGGCGGTCTTTGTTCGGGACCAAAAGAGCCTGGAACGCCTTAGACATTTGGGGGTCCGCCACGCCTACTGGTACGGCAGTTTTGCCATGGATCTCTTACCGCCGCCAGAGCGCGACCTAGCCCCCCTATTGGGCGATGGCCCCCTCTTGGCTTTACTTCCGGGCACCAGAGGGGACGAGCGATTCAGCCTCCCCCTTATGCTGGAAGCAAGCCTCCACATCCCTTTAACCCCAGCGGTAGCCTGGGCTAAGAGCTGGGAGTCCCTTCCACCTCTGCCCGGTTGGCACCGCCAGGAAGAAGGCCCTGGTGCGCTTTGCCTTTCTAAGGAAGGCAAAACCGCTTGGATTCTCCAGGGGTCTTTCTCAGCCATCCTCCACCGTAGCGCGATCGCTTTGTCCACAGCGGGAACCGCCAGCGAGCAAGCGGCGGGACTAGGCATCCCGGTCATAAGCTTCCCCACCCCGGGTCCTCAGTACACCCGGGCCTTTGCGCGGCGGCAAAAAAGGCTCTTAGGCCCGGCCCTCCGCCTCGTCCAGCCCGATCCCCACCGAATAGCCGCCGAGGGTCTGCTCCTTTTGCACAGCAAGGAGGTCTATACCCAAGCCAGCCGAGCTGGGAAATCCCGCATTGGCCCACCCGGAGGCATCCCGGGTGCTGCGAGGCACATCCGAAGCTGCTTAGAAAAAGAGTTTAGGATAAGCTAGAACCGCATGCGCCTCTACCGTATAGGCCTCTTCACCGATGTCTACTTCCCCAACCCCAACGGGGTAACCACCAGCGTTTACCTCCTCCTTAGGGAGCTTAGGCGCATGGGGCACGAGGCCTGGGTGGTGGCTCCCCACCATCCCGAAGCCCCTGAGCGCGAAGAAGGCGTGGTCCGGGTTCCTTCCGTGCCCTATCCCTTTTACGAGGGACAGCAGATTGCCCTGCCCTCCTCCCGCCATTTGCCCACGGAGTTTGAGATCATTCATACTCACACCCCCCTAACCCTGGGCGTGTGGGGCCTCAGGATCGCGCGCAATAAAGAGCTCCCCCACGTATCCACCTTCCACACCCATTACGAAAAGTACGCCCACTACGTGCCAGGTCTCGCCGTCTTAGACAAATACACAGGAATCATCCCCAGGCTTGCCAAGGCTTTTTACAACCGGGTGGAGGTGGTCATCGCCCCCACGGAACCCGTAAAGCGGCTGGCAGAGGGCTACGGCATCCAAAGGCCCATACGGGTTATTCCCACGGGTATTGACAACCGTATCCTGGAAGAAGCACCCCTTCCCTCCCCCTCCCCCTGGCCCGAGGGCAAAAGGCGCCTCATCACCGTGGGCCGGCTCGGGAAGGAAAAGTCCTTTGATGTGGTTTTGAAAGCTGTGGCCGAGTTGGCCCGGGAGGAGGATGTTTTCCTGGTGCACATTGGGGAAGGACCGGAGCTGGAAGCCTTGAAGCGTCTGGCGGAAACCCTGGGCATTGCGGATCGGGTTCGTTTCTTGGGCACGGTGCCCTACCGGTACATCGGGGGCTACTACCGGATGGCGGAGCTCTTCCTCTTCGCCAGCGAAACGGAAACCCAGGGGCTGGTGATCTGGGAGGCCCAGGCCATGGGGGTGCCGGTGGTGGCCGTGGGGGCAGAAGGGGTACTGGAGGGGGTAGTGGACGGCCAGACCGGGTACCTGGTGGCTCCAAAGGACTTCCAAGCCCTGGCAGCCAGGGCCTTGGAGCTTCTGAAAGACGAGGAGAAGCGCCGGCGCTTCAGCCTCGAGGCCCGAGCCTGGGCCATGGAACGCTCTGCGGAGCGGATCGCCGAAAAAATCGTAGCCGTATACGACGAAGCCAACGAGATCCTGCGGGTGGAACCCCGGAGGCTCATCTTTCCCTTCCCCCGCCTTCCCCGAAGTAGCCTCGAGGATCACCCAGGAGGTTTTTAACCTGCTGGGCCAAAAACCTCCCCCACCCGCCCTTTAACCTCCTGGGCGAGGTGAGGACCAACGCCTCGGGCACATACCGCACCTTTCCCACCCGCTTAAGCCTCCAGCCCAAAAGCACGTCCTCCCGGGCCTCCACCTCGGGAAATCCTCCCACCTCCAGAGCGGCTTCCCGCAAAAACATCATGTTGGCCCCGGCCAGGTTGGGCTTTCCCAAGAAGGCCATGAGGTTCAGGAAAGCCCGGTAGCCCCACTCGGAAACAAAAGCCGTCCAGGGAGAAACCCCATAGAACCGCAACGGACCGTAGAGGGCCACCGCCCCTTCCCCATGCCGGGCTAGGGTCTGAAGCCAGGTGGGAAGGGGGATGGAGTCGGCATCGGTCATGGCCACCCACTCCCCACGGGCAGCCAGAAGCCCCGCCTGGCGGGCGTAGGCTACCCCCTTCCGGGGACAGTACACCACCCGCACGCCAAATCCCTCCGCCACCTCCCGGGTGCGGTCGGTGGAGGCATTGTCCACCACAATCACCTCAAAAGGCGGCAGCGTCTGCGTCAAAACCGCCTGCAAGGCCTTGGGCAAAAAAGCCTCCTCGTTGTGGGCGGGAATCACCACGCTGATGCGCACGGGTATACTTTAGCGTGTTTCGCTATCTGCCATGGGCCAGGGAGGGACTTTTCGTATTCCTGCGCCTGGTCCTAGCTGTAGGCCTCATGGAGGGGGTACGAAGCGGCTATTTCGCAGGTCTTCTCCCCTTCTACGCTCCCGAGCACCTGGGGCTTGGCCCCGCCACCTTCACCCTGGCCTTCACCCTTCACCAGCTCTCCGAGAACCTCTCCAAAACCTTCGGAGGGCTCCTGGCAGAAAGAGTGGGGTTCGGCCGCACGGTCACCCTAGCAGCCTTCATTGGCCTTCTAGCTCTCCTCCTCACTCCCAAGGCCCACGCCGGCTGGCTTCTTTGGGGGCTCGCCATCCTCTGGGGTCTCACCATGTCCACCCTCTACCCTGGGCTCATGACCCTGGCGAGCCGCATCGCCGTGCCCGGGCGAGAAGCACGGGCCCTATCCTTTACCCTCACCCTGGTGATGCCCTGGGTGGGCATCGGCCTGGTGGGGGTGGGGCAGGTGGCCCAAAAAGAACCCGAGGCCGCCCTCACCCTGCTCCTTGCCGCCCAGGGTGTCACCCTCCTCCTTGCCCTAAGCCTCTTCCCCTTTCGCATCCCCATTCCCCAAAAGGCACGGGAACCCTATCCCCTTAAGCGGCTTCTCTTTTTCCTGCCTGCAGGGTTCGGTCAGACCTTCGCTCCCGCCTTGGTTTCCCTCTTCATCCTCCGCTACGCCAAGGAGGAGCTGGCCCTCGAGCCCATTGCCCTGGGAGGGCTTCTCCTTTTGGGGGGAGGCCTGGCCTTCGGCCTTTTGCCCTTCACCGGCCGGCAAGTGGACCGGAGGGGCTACCGCTTCGCCCTGGTGAGCGGGCTTCTCCTTTTGGCCCTGGTGATGGCCCGCCTGGCCTTTACCCCTAGCCCGGGCGAACTGGCCCTGCTGGCTGCCTTGGGCGGCCTGGGCTTCAGCCTGTTCCTCCCTGGGTGGAATGGCTTTCTGGCCAGAAACCTCCCCGAGGAAAACCGGGCGGCCGTATGGGGAGGGCTGATGACCGTGGAAGGGCTGGGGGTGGCCTTGGGACCTGCGGTGGGAGGTCTTTTATGGGAAACCTTGGGCATAAAGGCACCCTTTCTCGCAGGTAGCGCCACCTTTTTGCTTCTCAGCCTCTTTTACACGGTTCTGTTCTGGAGGATGCGGTGGAACTGATCCTGGGCTTGATCCTCCTACTCTATGGGCTTTCCGACCTCCTCTTTCGCTTTCTGGGCCTCGGAGCCTATGCCCACGCCTCGAGGCGCACCCCCAAGGTGGCCCTGACCTTCGACGACGGCCCCTCGGAGAGGACGGAAACCCTCTTGGAGCTTTTGCGCCAGCACGGGGTCAAGGCCACCTTCTTCCTGACCGGGGAACGGGCCAAGGCCCGGCCGGACCTGGTGGAGGCCATCAAGCGCGAAGGCCACCAGGTGGAGGACCACGGGGAGTGGCACCAGGCCTGGAGGCTTTTCCTGCCCTGGGTGGAGTGGGAGCACATGCGCCGGAACCCCGGGCGCTACTATCGGCCTCCCCATGGACTCCACACCCCTTTTACCCGCCTCTTTGCCCGCCTCCTGGGCAAGCGCATCGCCCTGTGGGACCTGGAAAGCAAGGACTGGCTGGACCTTCCCCCTGAGGCCCTGGCGGAAAGGCTTCTTTACTACCTGCGCCCAGGGTCCATCGTCCTCCTCCACGATGGGCCGGAGCGCACCCTCAGGCTCCTGGAGCGGGTGGTTCCCGAGATGCTACGGCTGGGATACCAACCCGTCACCCTGGACGGCCTCGCCCCCTTACCCCTCACCCCGAGGCTCGCCCTTATCCGGGGGCTCCAGGGATTTGAGGAACGGTACAACGCCAAGCACCGGGTGGCCCGGGCGGGATACGGTCCCTTCGACCTCTTCCGGGTGGAGAAGAAGCCTTTCCCTGGGCCCGATCTACCCGGGCTACCCCGGGGCACCCCTGCCCTGGAGCTCCATCTGGAAAGCCAGCGGAGCATGGAACTCTCCCCCCTCGAGGCCATCCGATACGTGCGACAAAGCCTCAAGAAGGTGGCGGAACGGGTGGCTCAAGACCCCGAGGTGCGCTTGGTCTACGGCTACAGCTACCTGGCCCAGGGGGCCAGGCTCTTTGGTTTCCACACCCATCCCCTTCCCCCTTGGCCTCGTCTCGCGGCCACCCTGAGCAGCGCCTGGTTCCTTTGGCTGTACCGGGGGGAGCTGCCCAAGCCCGACCGCTCCTGGGCCGAGCTGACCTACCTCAGCCGGGAGGAGGTTTTAAGGCGATTCCCACCGTCCACTCCCGCTTCCCCACCCCAGGCACCCGGTGAAGGGCAAACCCCGCCTCCTTGAGGGCCCGGCGGAAAACCCCTTGAGCGGAGTAGGTGGCAAGCCTTCCCCCACGCCGCAAAGCCCGGTGAAGCCCCTTTAGAACAGGCAAGGACCAAGGCCCCGGGTTCACCCGAGGGCTGAAGGGATCCAGGTAAACCGCCGTTGCCCAGTCCTGGGGAAGCGCCAAAGTTTCCACCTCCCCGAAGAAAATGCGAAGCTCACCCCAAGGCCCCACGAAGCTGGCATCAGGCCAGCCCTTAAGGATTTCCGCAAACACTTCCTCGGCCCTGGGAAGAGGAAGGCGCACCCGCGCGAGCACCTCCCGGGGTAGCGGCTCCCGTTCCATGGCCCAATAGCGAAGGTACACCCCCCGGCCCAGGGTGCTTTCCAGGGTCACGCGGAAGTTCACCAAAAGCCCCAGGCCCACCTCGAGGACCCTTGGAGCGGGATGCAGATGGGTGAGGGTCTTCTCCAGGTAAAGCCGCCTGGCCTGGAGCAAGGCTCCCTGCCGGGGATGGTAGGCCTCCCCGTACCCTGGGTGGAAGAGGGTGGGGGTTCCATCCTGGGTGAGGATAAGCTCCACTCCCGTAGAATAGCCCCCATGGAGCTCAGCCTTCTGGACAAGCTCTCGGGAACCCTGGCCAACGCCGCCACCGTGACCCTGGGCACAGGGCTTGGCCTCATGCTTCGGGGCCGGCTCCCCGAACGCATGGCCCGCATCATGGTCCAGGGGGTGGGACTCACCACCCTTTTTATCGGGTTCTCCATGGCCGGCGCCCTGGGGAAAGCCAAGGGTGGAGCCATAGACGGGGTGGTCCTGGGGCTCATCGCCCTGGTGCTGGGAGGGCTTCTTGGGGAGTGGTGGCGGATTGAAGAGGCCCTCGAGGGCATCGGAGAGAAGATCAAGCGGGCCGTAAGGGGCGGGGGAAGCTTCACCGAGGGCTTCGTGGCCGCAAGCCTTCTCTTTTGCGTGGGCCCCATGACCCTTCTCGGCTCCATCCAAAACGGCCTCACCGGGGATCCCAGCATCCTTCTTCTTAAGGCCACCCTGGACGGCCTTTCCGCCATCGCCCTCACCAGCTCCTTCGGCATTGGCGTTGGGTTTAGCGTGCTGGTCATCCTCAGTTACCAAGGGGGTATCGCCCTGCTGGCCGGTACCCTGAGCCAGGTTCTCCCCGACCCCGCCCAGGACCCCCGGGTCCTCCTGGTGACCGGGGTGGGAGGGCTTATGGTCCTGGGGGTGGGGATCAACCTCCTGGGCCTCACCAAGGTGCGGGTGGGCTCCTTTCTTCCCGCCCTCCTCCTGGCCCCCTTGGTCTGGGCTTTGGCCAACTGGCTTTCGTAGGGCTTCCCGAGGGTAAAATGCGGGGCATGGAGCTATCCCCGGAGCTTCTGCGCAAGCTGGAAAGCCTTGCCAAAATCCGGCTTTCCCCCGAGGAGGAAGCCTTGCTGCTAACGGACCTCAAGCGGATCCTGGAGTTCGTGGACGCCCTTCCCCAGGTGGGGGAAGCCTGGGAGGAGGAAGCCCAAGGCCGCCTCAGGGAGGATGAGCCCCTTCCTTCCCTTTCCCAGGAAGAAGCCCTAAAGGTAGCCCCCGAGGCTGAAGAGGGGTTTTTCCAGGTGCCCAAGGTGCTGGAGTAGCCATGGTGGACCTCAAGCATCTCCGCCGCAACCCCGAGGTCTATCGGGAAGCCATCCGCCTAAAGGGGGTGGCCCTGGATCTGGATGCCCTTCTGGCCCTGGACGCCGAGGTACAGGGCTTAAAGGCCCGGCTCCAGGAGCTTCAGACCGAGCGCAACCGCATCGCCAAGGAGGTCCCCAAGGCACCCCCTGAGGCGAGGCCCGACCTGGTGGCCCGGGGCAAGGCCCTGGCGGAGGAGGCCAAGAGGGTGGAGGAAGCCCTGCGGGAGAAGGAAGCCCAGCTCTGGGAACTTCTCCTTAAGGTACCCCTTCCCCCCTGGCCAGGGGCTCCGGTGGGCCCTGATGACTCCGCCAACGTGG
The DNA here is from genome assembly GCF_057547025.1 of Thermus sp. KWY1. NCBI lineage: Bacteria > Thermotogati > Deinococcota > Deinococci > Thermales > Thermaceae > Thermus > Thermus sp. KWY1. The sequence goes on along the minus strand of NZ_BAAJPG010000046.1, from coordinate 46,226 downwards.
AGATCAGGCGGGTGGGAACCCCACCGGAGTTTTCCTTCCCTCCCCTGGACCACGTGAGCCTCCTGGAGAAAAACGGTTGGTGGGAACCCAGGATCAGCCAGGTTTCGGGAAGCCGCACCTACGCCTTGAGGGGGGACCTGGCCCTCTATGAGCTGGCCCTCATCCGCTTCGCTATGGACTTCATGGTGCGAAAGGGCTACACTCCCCTGACCCTTCCCTCCTACGCCAGGGAGAAGGCCTTCATCGGCACCGGGCACTTCCCGGCCGCCAGGGACCAGGTCTGGCCCATCGCCGGCACGGACCTCTACCTCACGGGCACCGCCGAGGTGGTCTTAAACGCCCTTCATAGCGGGGAGATTTTGCAACAGGAAGAGCTTCCCAAGCGGTACGCCGGCTACGCTCCCGCCTTCCGCTCGGAAGCGGGCAGCTTCGGCAAGGACGTGCGGGGCCTCATGCGGGTGCACCAGTTCCACAAGGTGGAGCAGTACGTGCTCACCGAGGCGAGCCTCGAGGCCTCGGACCAAGCCTTCCAGGAGCTTTTGCAAAACGCCGAGGAAATCCTCGGCCTCCTGGAACTTCCCTACCGCCTGCTGGAGGTCTCCACAGGGGACATGGGTCCGGGGAAGTGGCGGCAGGTGGACCTGGAGGTCTGGGTCCCCTCGGAGGGGCGGTACCGGGAAACCCACTCCTGCTCGGCCCTTCTGGACTGGCAGGCCCGGAGGGCAGACCTCCGCTACCGGGACAAGGAGGGCAGGGTGCAGTACGCCTACACCCTGAACAACACGGCTTTGGCCACCCCCAGGATCCTGGTGATGCTTTTGGAAAACCATCAGCTTCCCGATGGACGGGTGAGGGTACCCGAGGCCCTTATCCCCTACCTGGGCAAGGAGGTGCTGGAGCCATGCGTCTAGAAGCTGCAGAGCTTAGGATCCTGGAGCTACCCCTGAAGTTCCGGTTTGAAACCAGCTTCGGGGTGCAAACCAAGCGGACCATCCTCCTCCTGAGGCTTTTCGGAGAGGGCCTCGAGGGCCTAGGGGAAGGGGTGATGGAGAAGCTCCCCCTCTACCGGGAGGAGACCGTGGCCAGCGCCCGCTACCTCCTGGAGGAGGTCTTCCTGCCCCAGGTTCTGGGAAAGGACTTTCCCAACCCTGAGGCCCTAAGCCAGGCCCTCGCCCCTTTCCGGGGAAACCCCATGGCCAAGGCGGTCCTGGAGATGGCCTTTTGGGACCTCTTTGCCAAGGGCCTGGGGAAGCCTCTTTGGCAGGTCCTGGGCGGGGTGCGGCAGGCGGTGGAGGTAGGCGTCTCCCTGGGCATCCAGCCCACAGTGGCGGACACCCTGAAGGCAGTGGAACGGCACCTTTCCGAGGGGTACCGGCGCATCAAGCTCAAGATCAAGCCGGGCTGGGACTACCAGGTGCTGAAAGCCGTGCGCCAGGCCTTCCCGGAAGCCACCCTAACCGCCGACGCCAACAGCGCCTACCGCCTCTCCGACTTTCCCCGGCTGAAACGGCTGGACGAGCTCTTCCTGGATTACATCGAGCAACCCCTGGGCTACGATGACCTCCTGGACCACGCCCGGCTTCAACGGGAGATCGCCACCCCCATCTGCCTGGACGAAAGCCTCACCTCCGCGGAAAAGGCGAGAAAGGCCATGGAGCTCATGGCGGGAAGGGTGTTCAACATCAAGCCGGCCCGGCTTGGGGGCCATGGGGAAAGCCTCAAAGTCCACGCCCTGGCCCAAAGCGCCGGGATTCCCCTTTGGATGGGAGGAATGCTGGAGGCTGGGGTGGGCCGGGCCCACAACCTTCACCTGGCCACCCTGCCTGCCTTCACCAAGCCCGGGGACGTGAGCTCGGCCAGCCGCTACTGGGAGGAGGACATCGTGGAGGAGGCCCTCGAGGCGGAGGAAGGCCTTATGCCCGTGCCCGAGGGTCCAGGTATCGGCGTGCACCTGAAGCTTCCTTTGGTGGAGCGGATCACCCTATGGCAGAGGTACATGTCCGCGAGCTAAAGGGCCCTGAGGAGATGGAGGCCGTGGTGGAGCTCCAGCGGGAGGTCTGGGGCCGTGCGGAAAGCGATCTGGTGCCAAGGGGCCTTCTCATTGCGGTTCAGGATGAAGGGGGCCTGGTGGCGGGAGCCTTCGTGGAAGGGCGGATGGTGGGCTTCGTCTTTGGCTTCCCCACCCAAGACCCCACCCTGCAGCACTCCCATATGCTGGGGGTTCTGGAAGCCTACCGGGGCACGGGGGCCGCGCTTTGGCTAAAACGCTTCCAGCGGGACTGGTGCCTGGCCCGGGGAATAAAGAAGGTGGTCTGGACCTTCGACCCCTTACGGGGGGTAAACGCCAACTTCAACCTGAGGAAGCTCGGGGCCACCGCCAAGACCTACCTTCCCGACCACTACGGCCCCATGACGGGCATCAACGCCGGGGCCCCCTCGGACCGGCTTCTGGCGGAGTGGGAACTCCTTTCGGAAAGGGTCTACGCCCGCATCTACACCCCGCCACCCGAACCCCTGCTGGAGGGGTTGCCCCAGACCAACCGGGTGGAGGCGGAAAAGCCCGTGGAGGCCTTCTTGGACCTCGAGGGCCCCCGTCTCCTTTTCCAAATCCCCGAGGACTGGGGAAGGATCCTGCGGGAAGACCCAGCCCTGGCGCTGGCGTGGCGGGAACATAGCCGCCTGGTCCTAGGCCACTACTTCGCCCAGGGCTACCGGGCCGTGGACTTCGCCCGAAACCCCAACCGCTATGTTCTGGCTAAGGACTGAGCTCTGGACCGCCGAGGTGGTCTACACGGGTTTCGGCACCCCCATGCTCCGGGGGGCCATAGCGGTCCAGGGACCCACCGTGGTGGGCCAGGGAAGCCTGGAGGAGCTTCGGGCGCGCTTCCCCCAGGCGGAAGTGGTCCACAAGGGAAAGGCCCTCTTCCCACCCCCGGTGAACGCCCACACCCACCTGGATCTTTCCCTACACCCCCTTTACCGGGGTCCCTTTTCCGGCTTCATCCCCCATGTGGTGGCCCATCGGGAAAAGCGGGGCCTCGAGGCGGCAAAGCAGGGCCTGGAGGAACTCCTGGGCTCCGGGGCAGGGGCCTTCGCCGACGTGGTGTTCAAGGATGAGGTCATGGAGTTCCTGCTTCGGGAAAGCCCCCTGCCGGGGGTGGCCTTCTACGAGGTCTTCGCCCCGGATCCCGAGGACGCCGAGGAAGTGTTCCAGCAGGTCCAGGCTAAGGTCAAGGCCTGGCGGCGCCTGGAAGGACGGGTGAGGGTGGGGCTTTCCCCCCATGCCCCCTACTCGGTGAGCGCACCCCTGTTGCGGCGGCTCGCCCAGTACGCCAGGGCCGAGGGCCTTCCCCTCATGATCCACGCAGGGGAAAGCCAGGAAGAAGTAGCCTTCCTGCAAAAAGGAGAGGGTTTTTTAACCCAAATCCACGGACGCTTCAGCCGAACCCCCTTTGAACCCCCGGGCCTAACCCCCATCCGCTACCTTCAGGCCCTTGGCGCCTTGGGCCCCAACACCCTTTTGGTCCACGGGGTACAGGCGGACGAGGAAGAGGTGAGGATGCTGGCGGATTCCGGCACCAAGGTCATCCTCTGCCCCCGGTCCAACGCTTACCTGGAGGTGGGGGAGGCTCCCATCCACCTCTACGCCCGCCATGGGGTGGAGCTGGCCCTGGGCACGGACTCCCGGGCCAGCAGCCCAGACCTGGACGTGAAAAACGAGGCCCTTTTCCTCTGGGAGAAGGTGGATCCCCGGCTTCTCATCCGGGCCCTGACCCGGGGAGGGTACCGGGCCCTGGGCCTCCCCGCCCCCCGCCTGACCCGGGGAAGCCCCGCCAGTCTGGTACACTCCCTCTGATGCGCCCCTTGGGCCGCGGCCCCCAGCTCAGCTTCCCCTCCCTCTGGGACCAGGAGGTCCGGCATACGGGACCCCTCATCCTCTATAGCGCCTTCACCGGAGCCTTGGCCGGGCTCCTCCTGGCCTTTCTGAACGCCTTGCTTAGAGCCTTGACCGAGGCCTTGGGCCTTTTCTTCGGGTACCTGGCCCCCGAACCCCCCGGGGAAGGAGGCCTGGCCCAGGCCTTCACCGGACCTTCTTTCTGGCCCCTTGCCTTCCTCCTGCCCCTCCTCTTCGCCCTCACCAGCTTCCTGGGAACCGGCCAGGGGCTTGCCGCCTTTCTTCTCCAGGCCCGGGAGGACCGGCCAAGCCCCCCCTCCTCCCACCTGCGGGCCGTGTTGGGAGGGATACTCCAGCTTTCCCTCTACTCCCCCATGGGGCGCGAGGGTCCCTTTGGGGTGCTGGGGCTTTGGCTGGGCCGGGGGCTGGACCGGCGCTTTCCTCGACTGGGTGGGGGGCTCGCCTTTGCCGGGCTCGCCGCCGGGCTTGGAGCCAGCCTGCACGCTCCCGTGGCCGGAGCCCTCCTAGCCACGGAGATTCTTTACCGGAGCCTGCTCCTCGAGGCCCGGGCCCTTACCCCAGCCTTGATCGGGGCCTTGGCGGGTTTTGCCGTCTACGGGGCCTTCTACGGCTACACTCCCCTTCTAACCTTCCAGGCCCAGGTGGATATGGGTGCCCTCCCCGCCGGCGCCCTGGTAGGGCTGGTGGCCGCTGCCCTGGCCACCCTTTGGGTGGAAGGTTCGCGCTTTCTGGAAGGCCGCATCCGCCCTCTTCCCTACCCCTGGCGCCATGCCCTTTTGGGCCTGGCCTTGGCCCTGGCCCTCCTCATTCTGCCCGAAGCCTTGGGGAGTGGCCTGGGCTGGGTAGCCGTGGCCACCACTCCCCTTCTGCCCCCCCTAGCCGTGCTGTCCCTCCTTTTCGCCAAGCTCCTCCTTCTCCTCCTGGCCAGCGGGATAAGGGCCTACGGGGGCCCCTACACCCCTGCCCTGGTCCTGGGAGGGCTCTTGGGAGCTTTCCTGGCCCATCTGCCGGGCCCGCTGGCCCTTCCTCCTGAAACCCTGGCCCTGGCCGGGGGTGTGGCGGTGCTGGCGGGGGTAGCCCGCGCTCCCTTCGCGGCCACCGTTCTGGCAGCGGAGTGGGGCGGGTACGCCACCTTGCCCCTGGTCCTTCCCGCAGTGCTCTTAGCCTACGTGCTCACCCCTGCCTACAATCCTGCGGAAGGCGTTAGGGAAGAGCAGGCCACGCCGGAGGGGAGTCCGTCTGAAACGCCTCCGCAAAGGGAACCCCCGTCTCCCGACCCCGAAGCCGCCGGCGGGCGCGAAACTCCTCCAGGGTAAAGGGCCAGCGGTAGAACTCCTGGTAAAAGGCAAACACCGCCTCGGCCACCTCTTGGGTGGCGGTGGTATCCACGTAAAGCCACGGTCTCACAAGCTCCTTCCTGGGATAGTGGTAAAGCCGTACCGGCTTCCGGTGCGCCTCCCCCACGAGTTTGGGTATGCGGCAAAACTTTAAGGCGGAAAGGACCGCCTGATGGGTGGCCCGGTGGTCAGGGTGGACGTCCAGGGGATCCCAGGTGATCACGGCATCCGGCCGAAACTCGGCCATCAACCGAGCCAAGGCCAGGGCTTCCTCCCTGCCCCCGGTGAGAAAGGTATCGCGAAAGGGTAGAAAACGGTACTCGGCCCCGATCAACCGGGCCACATGGGCCCCGTGCCCCTCCCGTATCTCGGCCACCCTGTCCTCTTCCAGCTCCCCGAACTGGCTCGCCAACTCCCCCTTGGTCATCCAGACCAAAAGCACCCGGTCCCCCCGCCGGGCGTGGAGGGCCAGGGTGCCTGAAGCCCCGATCTCGTCATCGGGATGGGCGAACACCGCCATCAGATTCACAACTCCCAGTCTACCCGTCTTGTGCCAACGGCCTAAACCCCTTAGCATGGAGCCCAACTATGGTCCGGGGCATCAGGGGTGCCATCACCGTGGAGGAGGATACGCCGGAGGCCATCCATCAAGCCACGCGGGAGCTTCTCCTTAAGATGCTGGAGGCAAACGGCATCCAAAGCCACGAGGAGCTGGCAGCCATCATCTTCACGGTTACGGAGGACCTACATTCGGCCTTTCCCGCCGAGGCCGCCCGCCAGATAGGCATGCACCGGGTTCCCCTGCTGTCCGCCCGGGAGGTGCCGGTGCCGGGAAGCCTGCCCCGGGTGATCCGGGTCCTGGCCCTTTGGAACACCGACACACCCCAGGACCAGGTGCGCCACGTGTACCTTAGGGATGCGGTGCGCCTGAGGCCCGACCTGGAAAGCGCCCAGTGATGCTACCCCTTTTGAGCGAAACGAGTCCGCGCTAGAAACCCAGGACCTCGGCCCAGGGGGTAAGGGCCTTGGGGCTCACGTAGCCGGTATCCATCTGGGCCAGCTGGAGGCGGCCCGAGTACTCCTCGTTCACCGCATGCCAGTAGGTGTACTCCTCTATGACCCAAATCCCGGATTCCCGGGCCCCGTTGCCGCTGGCCTTTACCCCACCGAAGGGCAGGTGGGCCTCGGCGCCCACGGTGGTGTTGTTGATGCTGGTCATCCCCGCCCGGATGCCCACCTTGAAGAGGTACGCCCAGTGGCGGTGGTTGGTGTAAATGGCGCTGGATAGGCCGTAGGGTGTAGCGTTGGCCACCTCGATGGCCTCCTCGATGCCGTCCACCTTAACCAGGTTGATGGTGGGGCCGAAGATCTCCTCGGCGAACTGGCGCATGTCGGGCCTGGCCTCCCAGACCGTGGGCCAGCCGTAAAGACCCGCCTCGGGGTCGCCCTGGAAGCGGGGGTAGGGGTTTTGCCGGGTGATCCGCCCCTTGCCAAAGAGCAAGGTAGCCCCATCCTCCTGCCCCCAGGTGTAGTGTTCCAGCCAGCGCTGGAACAGGCGCTCGTTGATGAAGGGGCCGTAGGTGACCTCGAGGTGGAGAAGAGGGTTTCCCACCACCGTGGCCTCGGTCCTTTCCAGGAAGCGCTTCTTGAACTCCTCGTAGATGGGGGCATCCACCAGGATGTTCCCCGCCGAGGTGCACCGCTGTCCCCCGGTGGCAAAGGCGCTCCACCAGGCCCCTTCCACCGCCAAATCCAGATCGGCATCCCGCATCACCACCAGGGGGTTCTTTCCCCCAAGCTCCAAGGTGGGCCGGATCAGGTTCCGCCCCGCCACCTCCCCGATCCAGCGCCCCACCTTGGTGCTGCCGGTGAAGGCGAACTTGTTGAGGACACCCTCGTCCATGAGTTCCACCAGCCACTGGCCCGTGGAGTCCTTCCCCCCTCCAAAGACCACGTTGATGACCCCGGGAGGGAGGCCCGCCTCCTCAAAGAGCTTAACGAAGATATAGGAAAGAACCGGGGAGTCATCGGAAGGCTTCCAGACCACGGTGTTGCCCGCAAGGACCGCAGGGATCAGCTTCCAGCTGGGCACGGCGATGGGGAAGTTCCCGGCAGTGATCATCCCCACCACCCCCAAAGGCCTGCGGAAGGTGAAGAGCTCCTTGTTCCGCATCTCGCTGGGAACGGTCTGGCCGTAAAGCCTCCGGCCCTCGGAGGCAAAGAATATGGCGGTGTCTATGGCCTCCTGGACATCTCCCCCCGCCTCCTTGAAGGTCTTCCCCACCTCCCTGACCATCAGCCGGGTCAGGGTGGGCTTCTCCCGTTCCAGGATCTTGGCCAGGTTGAAAAGCACCTGCCCCCGCACGGGCGCAGGGGTCTGGCTCCACTCCTTGAAGGCCTCCCGCGCCTTTAGGGCGGCTTTCCTCAGGGTTTCCTTGGTGCCCTCGGGAAAACGGGCCACCAGGTCCTCGAGGTCCGAGGGATTCCGCCTCTCCAGGACCCTCCCTTCAAAGACCTCCTCCCCCCCGATGAGGTGACCGAACTCCAGGGTGTTCCCGTACTTGCTGGAAAAAGCCTTCATGACAACCTCCAAGGGGATTTTACCCCTGGCCGAACTTGGACTTGAGGGCCCTAAGGGTGGCCGGGGGCACCAGCTTGGACACATCCCCCCCGTAGCGGGCGATCTCCTTGACCATGGTGCTGGACACAAAGGAGTACCGGGTGGCGGCCAGGATGAAGAGGGTTTCCAAGCCCGGCAAAAGCTGGCGGTTCAGGTGGGCCATCTGGAGCTCGTACTCGTAGTCGGAAACCGCCCTCAGGCCCTTGACGATGGCCTGGGCCCCCACCTGCCTCACGAAATCCACCAGAAGGCCGGAAAAGGTGCGGGCCTCCACGTTGGGCAGGTGGGCGGTGGCCTCCCGCACGATGTTGAGGCGCTCCTCGGCGGTAAAGAGGTACTGCCCCCGCTTGTTGGGGTTTTCCAGCACCGCCACCGTAACCCGGTCAAAGAGGCGGCTTGCCCGCTGGATCACGTCCAAATGGCCGTTGGTAAGGGGATCAAAGCTTCCGGGATAGACCACGTGCATCTAAGCCTCCACCAGGGTGAGGGCGTTTTCCCCGTAAACCCGCCGCTCCCCGAAGGGCAGGTGCAGGTCCTTAGGGTGCTGCAGGATGTAAAGGCCTCCCTTCTCCACCAGGTCGCTTTCCAGGAGGGCCTGGAAGGCCTGGACCAGGTCCAGGGGATAGGGCGGGGCCATGAAGGCCACCGTGTAGCGTTCGCCCCGGGCCTTGGCCTCCGGCAGGAAGACCTCCACGGGAAGGGGAACGATCCGGGCCCGAAGCCCCGTGCGGCGGAGGTTTTCCTTAAGGAGGGCCACCGCTTCCTGGTCCTTCTCCACCAGGGTGGCCTCAAAGCCCTCGCTGGCCGCCTCGAGGCCCACCGCCCCGCTCCCCGCATAGAGGTCCAGGAACCGGCCCCGCTTGGGGTAGCGCAAGCGCAGGTAGTCAAAAAGCGCCTTCCGCAGGCGCACGGGGGAGGGCCTGGCCGAAGCCGGCACCTTCAAGGGCACCCCCTTGGCCTTGCCGCCCAGAATCCTCACCACGCTTCCTAGCTTAAAGCTCCAGGACCAGGCGGCAAAGCCTGTCCACCCCGCTGGAAACCTCCTCCAGGGTGATGAGGAGGTCCAGGTGGGCCAAGGTGGTGGCCCGGCTTTCCGCCCGGCCGCTTTCCAAACGGCTCAGGTGGGCCCGGCGCAGGCGATCCAGAAAGGCCGCCACCTCCCTTTCCTCGGACAAAACCCCTTCCGCCAGGGCCTTGTCCCCCGTGGCCAAGGCGGCCGCCATGCGCTCGAGGCGGCCCAGCACCAACCTTCCCGCCTCCAGGAGGTCCTCCTTGCCTTCCGGGCTAAAGGTCAGGCCCTGGGCCCAAAGCTTCGCCGCCTGGCGCACCACCCGGCGCACCAGGTCCCCGAGGTGCTCAAGCTCACTGGCCGCCACGAAGAACCGCACCGCCCGTTCCTCCTGGGTGCGGGTGGAAAGCTCGGCGGTATAGAGGACCACCTCCCGGGTAAGCCGGTCCACCTTGTCCTCCAGCGCCTCGAGCTCCGCCTCGCCCCCTTCCTCCTGGGCCAGGATCCGCACCGCCCGCGCCAGCATGTTCCGCACGGCATCCGCCACCCGGCCAAGCTCCCGCTGCACCAGGGCGTAGGCCAGGCTAGGGGTTTCCAAAGCCTCGGGGGAAAGGTACTTGGGGCTTACGGTGCGGCGGGGAAAGAGACCTTCGGTAAGGCGCAGGTAACGCCCCTGGAGGGGAAGAAAGGCTATGGCGTAGGCCAGGTGGCTTAGGAGGTGGAGCCCCACCACCCCCACGCTCCCAAGCGGCCCAAGCAGAAGCAAAAAGGGCAGGGAAAAGAGAAAGCGATGCCCCAAAAGGGCCACCCCCAAAGCCCATCCCTCCCGCCTGCCCCCCAAGGCCGCCAGAAAAAGGGCTCCCGAAACCCCCACCCCCGCCCCCAGGGTCAAGGCCATGCTCCCCTCCTGTCCCAAAAAGGGCATAAAGGCAAGGGCCAAGGCCGCTACCCCGTTGGCGGTTCCCAGGAAAAAGGCCAGGACGATCCCCACCAGGTACAGGGCCCATGGACCTGGATTAAGCAGGCTCAAAAGGGGCGCAAAAGCCTTGGCCCCCTGGCCCATCTCCAAAAAGCCCAGGAAAAGAAGGCCCAAGCCCAAAAGAACCAACCCGCCGCTTCGGCTTCCCCGGAAGAGGAAAAGAGGAAGGCCCAGAGCCAGCAGGACCTCGGCCACCTCCCTTTGCGCCAGGGCCACCACCCCCACCCAGGCGCCGGCCCCGGCGGTGGCGGCCAGGGAAAGGAGGGCGGCCTGCCCCAGGGAGAAGATCCCCCCTTCCAAAAGCCCCAGGGCCAGGAGGGAAAGGCCGGTGCCGCTACCCGAAAGAAGCCCCAGGAGAAGACCCGAAAGCAGAAGGCTCCCCGGCCTGGAAAAGGCCCGGGCCAGCAGGTACCTTTTCCCCTTTACCGAGGAAAGCCCTTCCCCGATCAGGTGCAACCCCAAAAGCAAGAGGGCAAGGCCCGCCAGAAAGCCCACGGGAGGAGTATACGAAAAGCCGGCCCGTGGGCCGGCCTTCTGGTCGGGGAGACTGGATTTGAACCAGCGACCCCCTCGTCCCGAACGAGGTGCGCTACCGGGCTGCGCTACTCCCCGTAGCGGAGTTCAGTATAGGGGAGGAGGGCCAAAAGGTCAAAGGGTGTTGACGGCCAAGCCCCAAGCCCCTACACTGACCCTTAACCGCGCCGGGGCGCGGCGAAAACCAGCCCGTTCTCTTATCCAGAGCGGTGGAGGGTACGGCCCTGTGAAACCGCGGCAACCTCCCATCCCTTCCGTTTCATGGCCGGATGCGGGTGGGGCTGGTGCCAAGGCCGGCCCGGGTGGGGGAAACGCCCGGGGACGATAAGAGAGGGGGGTAAGCGCCACGCCCAACCCCTTCTAGGCGAGAGAACGGTGCCCTTGCACTTCCCGCCAGAAGGGGCCTTCTTATTGGCCCCTTCCCAAGCGCCCCAGGCGGGTTCTTGGAAAGGAGGCCAAGGATGCGCTTTGAAACCTTGCAGCTCCACGCTGGCTACGAGCCCGAGCCCACCACCTTAAGCCGCCAGGTGCCCATCTACCCCACCACCAGCTACCTTTTCCAGAGTCCCGAGCACGCCGCCAACCTCTTCGCCTTGAAGGAGTTCGGGAACATCTATAGCCGCATTATGAACCCCACGGTGGAGGTGCTGGAACGGCGTCTGGCGGCCCTCGAGGGGGGCAAGGCTGCGCTGGCCACCTCTTCGGGCCACGCCGCCCAGTTCCTGGCCCTCACCACCCTGGCCCAGGCGGGGGACAACATCGTTTCCACTCCGAACCTGTACGGGGGCACCTTCAACCAGTTCAAGGTAACCCTGAAGCGGCTTGGAATAGAGGTGCGCTTCACCTCCAGGGAAGAGCGCCCCGAGGAGTTCTTAGCCCTCACCGACGGGAAAACCCGGGCCTGGTGGGTGGAGTCCATCGGCAACCCCGCCCTGAACATCCCGGACCTCGAGGCCCTGGCCCAAGCCGCCCGGGAAGTGGGGGTAGCCCTTTTCGTGGACAACACCTTCGGCATGGGGGGCTACCTCCTTAGGCCCCTGGAATGGGGAGCGGCGGTGGTAACCCATTCCCTCACCAAGTGGGTGGGAGGGCACGGGGCGGTGATCGCCGGGGGCATAGTGGACGGGGGGAACTTCCCCTGGGACAACGGCCGCTACCCCCTCCTCACCGAGCCTCAGCCCGGGTACCACGGCCTCAGGTTGGTGGAGGCCTTTGGGGACCTGGCCTTCATCGTGAAGGCCCGGGTGGATGGGCTTCGGGACCAGGGACAGGCCCTGGGGCCCTTTGAGGCCTGGGTGGTGCTTCTCGGCATGGAAACCCTTTCCCTACGGGCGGAGCGCCACGTGGAAAACACCCTCCACCTGGCCCACTGGCTTGCGGAGCAACCCCAGGTGGCCTGGGTGAACTACCCGGGCCTCCCCCAGCATCCCCACCACGCCCGCGCCCAGAAGTACTTCCGGGGGAAACCGGGAGCTGTCCTCACCTTTGGCCTGAAGGGAGGGTACGAGGCCGCCAAGCGCTTCATCTCCCGCCTTAAGCTCATCTCCCACCTGGCCAACGTGGGGGATACCCGGACCCTGGCCATCCACCCCGCCTCCACCACCCACTCCCAGCTCTCCCCGGAGGAGCAGGTCCTGGCGGGGGTTTTGCCGGAGATGGTGCGCTTGAGCGTGGGCCTCGAGCATGTGGACGACTTGAAAGCGGAGCTTAGGGAGGCCCTGGCATGAGCGAGATCGCCCTGGAAACCTGGGGGGAGCACGAGGCCCTCATCCTCAAGCCTCCCCGCTCCCCCCTTTCCATCCCCCCTCCCAGGCCCCGCACCGCCGTGCTCTTCCCCAGGCGGGAAGGGTTTTACACCGAGCTTGGGGGCTTCCTGCCCGAGGTGCGCCTGCGGTTTGAAACCTACGGCCGGCTTTCCCGGCTCAGGGACAACGCGGTCTTGGTCTTCCACGCCCTCACGGGAAGCGCCCACCTGGCAGGCACCTACGACGAGGCCACCTTCCAAAGCCTCTCCCCCCTGGAGAAGGCCTTCGGCCCCCAAGGGTGGTGGGATGCCCTGGTGGGCCCCGGGCGGATCCTGGACCCTGCTCTCTACTACGTGATCTCCGCCAACCACCTGGGAAGCTGCTATGGCTCCACCGGACCCCTCTCCCTAGACCCCCGCACGGGAAGGCCCTACGCCAAGGAGTTTCCCCTCCTTACCATCCGTGACCTGGCCCGGGTCCAGGCAAGGCTTTTGGACCACCTGGGGGTGGAGAAGGCCATCGTGATCGGGGGAAGCTTGGGCGGCATGGTGGCCCTGGAGTTCGCCCTCATGTACCCGGAAAGGGTGAAGAAACTGGTGGTCCTGGCCGCTCCCGCAAGGCATGGCCCCTGGGCCCGGGCCTTCAACCATCTAAGCCGCCAGGCTATCCTCCTAGACCCTGAGTACCATGCCGGTCATCCTGCCCCCAAGGGCATGGCCCTGGCCCGGGGCATCGCCATGATGAGCTACCGGGCACCCAAGGGCTTTGAAACCCGCTGGGGCCAGGAGCCCGAAAAGGGGGAAACCTACCTGGACTACCAGGGGGAGAAGTTCCTTAAGCGCTTCCATGCGGAAAGCTATCTGGTTCTCTCCCGGGCCATGGATACCCACGATGTGGGCCGGGGAAGGGGTGGGGTGGAGGAAGCCCTGAAGCGGCTAAAAAACCTGCCCTCCCTCTTCGTGGGCATAGACACCGACCTCCTCTACCCCGCCGAGGAGGTGCGGCAGGTGGCCCGCTTAAGCGGAGGAAGGTACCGGGAGATCCGTAGCCCCCATGGCCACGACGCCTTCCTGATCGAAACCGACCAGGTGGAGGCCATCCTGGATTCCTTCCTGCCCTGAGGGGCCTGGCTACTTCCCCACGCAGAAATTCTGGAAAACCCGGGCCACCACCTCCTCGGAAACCTCCTTCCTGCCCCTCAAGGAAGCCAGGGCCTTGAGGGCCTCCTCGAGGGCCAATCCCATAAGGTCCTCCGGGAGGTTTTTCGCCTCCAAAAGCCTCTCCCTGGCCTGATGAAGGGCCTCGATCTGCCGCTCGCTCAGGAGGTACTCCCCTCCCCCCCTGCCCAAAAACGCCTCCCGGATGGCCTCCTTAAGCTGGCCTAATCCCTCCCCCGTCACGCTGGACACCGGGATAAACTCCGCATCCTCCCAAAGGGGAGGTAGGTCCGCCTTGGTGGCCACCTTCAAGGTCCTTGGGGGTAAGGGAGGAAGGGAAGGCCTGGGAGCCGAGCGGTCGGCCACGTAGAGCACGAGATCGGCTTCCTCAGCAATTCTTAAAGCTCTTTCCACCCCTGCCCGCTCCAGGGGATCCAAGGTGTCCCGAATGCCCGCTGTGTCCACCGCCACCAGGGGGATGCCGAAGAGCTCCAAAGGCGCTTCCAGGTAGTCCCGGGTGGTGCCGGGGATGGGGGAAACCAAGGCCCGCTCGTAGCCCAGAAGGGCGTTTAGAAGCGAGCTTTTGCCCGCATTGGGAGCTCCGATCAAGGCCAGGCGGGCCCCCCGTTGGGCCAGGCGGGAGGACCTTGCCTGGGCAAGGAGGGCCTCCACCTCCTCCAGCACCTCCCCAATCACTCGTCTAGCCTCGAGGGGCTCCACCCCCTCCTCGGGATAGTCCAGAAGGGCCTGGATGTGGGCAAGAAGGGAAAGAAGCCTATCCTCCAAGGCGGCGATTTTCCGGGAGAAGCTCCCCTCGAGGCTCCTCAAGGCCTGGCGGCGGGCTAGGTCCCCTTCCGCCTCCACCAGGGCCAAAACCGCCTCCGCCTGCGCCAGGTCCAGCTTCCCGTTCATGTAGGCCCGGAAGGTGAACTCCCCAGGACCGGCCACCCGGGCTCCCGCCTTCACCAGGGCCTCCAGGACCCTCCTCAGCACCGCCATCGAGCCATGGGTGTGGAACTCGCAGGCATCCTCCCCCGTGTAGGACCTGGGGGCTCGGAAGACCAAAAGCAGGGCTTGGTCCAACACCTCCCCGGTTTCCGGGTCCACCACCTCCCCCAGGGTAAAGCGCCCCCCTTTTAGCTTCCTGGGGTCCTTTCCCCGCCACACCCGGCTTGCCACCTCCAGGGCCCCCTCCCCGGAAAGCCGCACCACCCCGATGGCCCCCTTGCCCAAGGGGGTGGCGATGGCACAGATGGGTTCCTTAAGGGTCATGGGCTAAAGGGCTTTCTCCAGGGCCTCGAGGGTAAGGGCCACATCCTCCTCCTTATGCGCCACGGACAGAAAGGCCGCCTCAAAGTTGGAGGGCGGCCAGTACACCCCCCGGTCCAACAGGCCGTGGAAGAAGCGCTTGAAGAGCTCCGTATCCGTGCGCCTGGCCTCCTGGAAGGTGGCCACGGGCCCTTCGGTGAAGAAAACCGTGATCATGGAGCCCAGGCGGTTTACCGTGTGGGGAAGACCCTTTTGGGAAAGCACCTCCTTGAGCCCTGCCTCCAGCCTGGCCCCCAGGGTTTCCAGGTACCCGTAGTAGCCGGGATTTCTCTCCAGGATCTCCAGGGTAGCCAGGCCCGCGGCCATGGCCAGGGGATTCCCCGAAAGGGTTCCCGCTTGGTAGACGGGTCCCAAGGGGGCCACCTTCTCCATGATCTCCCGCCTGCCCCCGTAGGCGGCGGCGGGAAGGCCGCCTCCCAGGATTTTGCCCAGGGTGATGAGATCGGGCCTAAGCCCGAGCCGCTCCGTGGCCCCACCGAAGGCCAGGCGAAAGCCCGTCATCACCTCGTCGGCGATGAGGAGGATTCCGTACTCCCGGGCCTGGTGCAAGGCCTTGAGGAACTCCTCCGTGGGGATAAGGACCCCGGCGTTGCCCACCACCGGCTCAAAGATGATGGCGGCGATCTCCTCACCCCGTGCCCTAAGAAGCTCCCTAAGCCCCTCGGGATCGTTGTACTCCAGGACCAGGGTAAGGCCGGCGTACTCCTCGGGCACCCCGGCGCTGCTGGGCACGCCTAAGGTGAGGGCTCCGCTTCCCGCCTCCACCAAAAGGCCATCCGCATGCCCGTGGTAGTTGCCCCGGAACTTGACGATATACTTTCTCCCTGTATATCCCCTGGCCAGGCGCAAGGCGCTCATGGTGGCCTCGGTCCCCGAGTTCACGAAACGCACCAGCTCCACCTGGGGGTAGGCCCGCTTCACCGCCTTGGCCAGCTCCGCCTCGAGGGGATGGGGAGCCCCGAAGGTCAGGCCCTGCTCCGCCACCTCCTTCACCCTCCTGACCACCTCCGGGTGGGCGTGGCCCAGAATCAAGGGCCCCCAGCTCAGCACGTAGTCCACGTACCGGTTCCCATCGGCATCCCACACGTAGGCTCCCTCCCCCCGCACCAGGAAGGGAGGGGTACCCCCCACCGCCTTGAAGGCCCTAACAGGGCTGGAAACCCCGCCCGGGATGTGGGCTTGCGCCTCGGAAAAAAGCCGCTCGGAAATGGGCCTCTCCATACCCTTCACTTTACGCCAGTGGAAAGCCGTGGCCAAACCCCCCGGCCATGTAACCAAAGGATGCCCAGCCCCTGAACCTACGTGGTAAGGTTCCTTATGAGCATGCGGGGCAAAGATGGCCTTTTCGGGGTCGAAAAGGCCCGTACTCCTAGGCTCCTCGTCTACATAGACGGCAGCTGCCCTCTCTGCACCAGAGCAGGGCACTTAATCCTGCGCCTGGACCTTCTTGGCCTCTGCCAGGTTACCTCGTACCGCAAAGACTCAGGCTTCGAAGGCTTCGGCCTCACATCCCAAGCCCTAGATCGAGAAATCCACGTGGTATGGCAAGCAGGGGAGAAACATGAGGTTGCCCGAGGCTTCGACGCCCTCGTCTTGCTGGCCAAATTCCTTCCTCCCCTCTGGCCTTTCCTGCCTGCGCTTGCCCTCCTCAAGTTAACCGGCCTCGGGCCTAAGGTGTACCGCTGGCTTGCGGAAAACCGAACACTTATCCCAGACAGAGGATGTAAGGGTGGAGCGTGCACCCCAAAGGACACGCGGTTTCCCCTCGAATAAGGGCACTACCCCCCTGGCTCGTCGACTCCCCAGCCGCGCCCAAGCCTCTTGAACTGGACCGCCCTAGTAGGTGAGCACCCGCCTTAAGGCCGCCAGCACCCGGCGAGCGTTGGGGCGATAGTGGTGCTCGATGGCGCTGAAGGGAGGATAGGGGGCATCGTACCCCGCCACCCGCACCACAGGAGCCTGGAGGTGGTCGATAGCCCCCTCGGCGATCCGGGCGGCGATCTCGGCCCCAAATCCTCCGGTGCGCATGGCCTCGTAGACCACCACCGCCCGGCCGGTTTCCCGAACGGCTTCCAGAAGGGTGTCCTCGTCCAAAGGGACCAGGGTTTCCAGGTCCACCACCATGACCTCCACACCCTCCCGAGCCGCTACTTCCGCCGCCTCCAGCATCACCTCCACCATGCCCCCGTAGCCGATCAGGGTGGCATGCTTCCCTTCCCGCACCACCCGGGCCCTGCCCAAGGGGAGGGTATAGTAGCCCTCAGGCACCGCGGCCCGGGCTCCCCGGTAAAGCTTGATGGCCTCCAGGAAGAAGACGGGGTCCTCGTCCTCTATGGCGGCGAGGAGGAGGCCCTTGGCCCTTTCAGGGCTCGAGGGAATCACCACCTTAACCCCAGGGGCATGCGCCAAAAGGGCTTCAGGGGAGTCCGCATGCTGTTCGGGAGTGTGCACCCCTCCCCCATAAGGAGCCCGCACCACCACAGGGAGACCCACCCGCCCCCGGGAACGATGGCGCCAGCGGCCCAGGTGGGAAAGGATCTGGTCCAGGGCTGGGTAGAGAAAACCAGCGAACTGGATCTCCGCCACAGGTCGCATCCCTCCCATGGCGAGGCCAATGGCCAGGCCCAGGATGCCGCTTTCCGCCAGGGGGGTATCGAACACCCGGCCCTCGCCGTATCTGGCCTGGAGGCCCTCCGTAACCCGGAACACCCCCCCAAGCCGTCCCACGTCCTCCCCGAAGACCAAAACCCGCTCGTCCCGAGCCAAGGCCAGGTCCAGGGCCTCGTTGATGGCCTGGACCAGGTTCAGCACCCTGGCCTTTTCCGCTACCATAGCTCCTCCACGTGCTTCCCTTGCCTCAAGGCCTCCCAGGCCCGCTTCTGGTCAGGACCCATTTCCTTGTAGACGTGCTCCACAATCCTCTCAGGGCTGGGCTCGGGAGCCTGGTCGGCCAAGGCCAGCTCCCGAGCAAACTCCTCCTCCAGCTCCCTCAAAAGAACCTCCTCCGCATCCCCATCCCAAAGCCCCGCCGCCTCCAGGGCCTTGCGGAGGCGCAGGATGGGATCCTTGGAGCGCCAGGCTTCCTCCTCCTCCCGCGTGCGGTAGCGGCTCGGGTCGTCGGAGGTGGTGTGGGGGGCCAGGCGGTAGGTGAGGGCCTCGAGGAGGGTGGGGCCCTCCCCCTTCCGTGCCCGTTCCACCGCCTTCCTGGCCTCCAGGTAAACGGCCACGGCGTCGTTGCCGTCCACCACCACCCCGGGAATCCCATACCCCTCCGCCCTCCTGGCGATGAAGTCCACCCGCATTTGCCGGCTCCGGGGCACGCTGATGGCGTAGCCGTTGTTCTGCACCAGGAAGAGGACCGGGGCATCAAAAACCGCGGCAAAGTTAAGCCCCTCGTGGAAATCCCCTTCGCTGGTCCCGCCATCCCCGATGGAGGTGGCCACTACCCAGTCCTCCCCCCGGTACCGGCCCGCCAGGGCCAGACCCACCGCCTGGGGAATCTGGGTGGCGATGGGGATATAGGGATTCACCGCCCGTACCTCCTCGGGAAAGCGCCAGCCTGCGGGGTGGGCCCGCCAGTAAAGGATCAGGACGTGGATGGGAAGCCCCCGGGCCAGGAGCAGGGCGGACTCCCGGTAGCTGGGCACCACCCAGTCCCTCTCCCCCAAGGCCAGGGCCACCCCCACCTGGGCCGCCTCCTGGCCCATAAAGGGGGCATAGACCCCAAGCCGCCCCTGGCGCTGAAGAAGGAGGGCCTTCTCGTCGAAAAACCGGGCCCGGCGCATGGCCCGGTAGAGGGCAAGGGCTTCCCCCTCCTTAAGGGGAAGCTCTCCTCTATCCAGGTACTGGACCACCTTGGGTTTCACGCAGGGGAGTTTACCACGGCGGCCAGGCGGTCCAGGGCCAGGGAGATCTCCTCCTCGCTCTTGCAGAAGGCAAAGCGGAAAAGCCCAGGAGGAGGGTCTTCCCGGTAGAAGGCGCTGGCGGGAATCAAGGCCACCCTGGCTGCTTCCACCAGCTGGAAGGCATCAAAGCCGGGAAGCTCGGCCATGAGGAAGTAGGTACCCTCAGGCTCGTAAGCCTTGAGGCCCATGGACCTGAGCCCGGAAAGGAGCAGGTCCCGCCTCTTCCGGTAGCCTTCCCGCAAGGCCTCGTAAAACCCCTCTTTCCGGGCCAGCCTCAAGGCCTCCGCCACCCCCGCCTGCAGGGGGCTTGGAGCGGAGAAGCTGGTCCACTGGCGCATCCCCGCCAGGGCGGGCATGAAGGCCTTGGGGCCCACAATCCAGCCCACCCGGTAGCCGGTGGCCTCGAGGCGCTTCCCCGCACTCCCCACGGTAAAGGTGCGCTCGGGAGCGAACTCCCTCAGGCGTCTTGGCCTCTGCCCAAAGTAAAGCTCGTCGTACACTTCGTCGGAAACCAGGAAGAGGTCGTGCCTTTGGGCCAAGGTTGCCAGGGCCCTTAGCTCCTCCTCGCGGAAGACCAAGCCCGTGGGGTTCATGGGGGCGTTGACCAGAAGTAGGCGGGTGCGGGGGGTGATGGCTTTCTCCAAGGCAAAGAGGTCCAGACGGAAGCCCTTTTCCCCAAGTTCAAGCCGCACCAGCCTGGCCTCGGCCCCGGCCAGGAAGGCATCGGGCAGGTACACGTCGAAGAAGGGCTCCAGGACCACCACCTCCTCCCCCGGCCCCACCAAGCTCTGGAGGAGGACATAGAGGGCCTCCGTGGCCCCTGAGGTCACCACCACCGCCTCCGGCTCCACCCCGAACTCCTCGGCTAGGGCCTCCCGCAAGGGGGGAAACCCGGCGGGGGGAGCGTACTGGTCGTAGCGGCCCAGGGCCCGCCGCACCGCCTCGAGGAGAAAGGCCGGAGGAGGGTTGGAGGGAAAGCCCTGGCCCAGGTTTACCGCCCCAAGGCGCTGAGCGAGCTGGCTCATCCTGGGGAAGATGCTCTCCTTGGCCGCCTCGGTGCGGGGGTGGAGGCGCATGGGGATAGGGTAGCGCAAAGTTATGCGCTGGGGGAAGGGCGGGCCTCCCCGAAGAGGTGGAGGAAGAGGGCCTCGAGGCTCGGCGTCCCCCGGGAGACCTCCAACACTTCCACGGGGAGGGTTCCCAAGACCTCCCGCAGCGCCTCCCACGGCCCCAGGAAGAAGAGGACCTCGGGGCCTTCCGCACTCCAGCCGGGGCCCAGGGCCTTGAGGAGGGCCTCCGCCTTGGGCTCGGCGAGGCGCACCCGGTACCCCTCCCCGGCCCAGTCCCGGAGGAGGGCCCGGGTGGGGCCCTGCCGCCGCACCTCCCCCCGGTGGAGGAAGGCCACCCGGTCGCTCACCCGCTCCACCACCTCGAGGTCGTGGGAGGTGAGGAGGATACCCCAGCCCTCCTTCTTAAGCTCCAGGAGGATCCCCTCAAACTCCCTCCGGCTCACGGGGTCCAGGCCCAGGGTAGGCTCGTCCAGGAGGAGGAAGCGGGGCTTGAGGGCCAGGGCCAGGGCCAAGGCCGCCTTCTGCTGCATGCCCCGGGAGAGGGAGGCGAGGGGGGCGTGGAGGCGGTCCTTTAGGCCGAAGCGCTCCAGCCAGGCCTCAAACCGGGGGCGGACTTCCTTTGGGGGAAGCCCCCGGATGCCCCCGAAGTAGAGGGCGTTCACCAGGAGGCTCAGGTTGACGTAGAGGTTGCGGCTTCCCTCCAGGAGGACGCCGAACTCGTGGCCCTGGGGCCTGCGCCGCGCCCCGCCCTCTTCCAGGACCACCTCTCCCGCGTCGGGGAGGAGGAGGCCGAGGACGACCTTGATGAGGGTGGTCTTGCCCGCCCCGTTGGGGCCCAAAAGGCCCAGGATCTCCCCGGCCCCAAGCTCCAGGCTCACCCCCTTGAGGGCCTCCAGCTTGCCGAAGCGCTTGTGGACGTTCTGCACCAAAAGCCGCATCAGTACCTCCCTAATAGGCCCCTCCGCCGCACCGCCGCGTAGACCCAGGCCATGGCGAAAAGCCCCGCCCCGAGAAAGAGGAGGGCCTGCACGAAGGCGAGGAGGAGAAGCCCGGGGAACGCCCCCTCCCCGGTGAGGGCGAGCTTCAGGAGCTGCGTCCCTGGGGCAAAGGGGAGGGGGGTCATCCAGGGAGCGAAGCGAACCAGGGAGAAGAAGTAGGGCAGGAAAAGGAACTGGACGATGGTGAAGAAGCCCTCCACCCGCTTGAAGTGAAGGGCGAGGGCCCCCATGCCCAGAGCGAAGCCTAGGGCGGCGAGGTAGAGAAGCAAAAGGCTCAAAGGCCACCAGGGGGCGGGGGCGAGCCGCACCCCGAGGAGAAGGGCGAGGGGAAGGAGGACAAGAGCGCTTGTGGTGATGCCCTGAAGTCCCCGTACGAGGGCGCGCAGGAGGAGCTGTCGGAGAAGCCCTCCCCGGGCCAGGCCCAGATGCTCCAGGGTGCCTAAGGCGGCCTCGGACTGGACGGAATAGGCGATGGACTGAAAGGTGCCCACCACCAGGTTGAAGGCGGCGAAGACCAGGAGGAGGGGGCCCAGGTCCAGACCTAGGCTCGCCAGCCCCTCGGGGGTCAGGTTCTCCAGGCCGAGGACCATGGAGTAGAAGAAGAGGATGGAGGCCAAAAGCCCCGCCAGGGTGTCAAACCAGTAGCGCCTGGTCAGGTTCCACTCCAGGAGAAACTCGCTCCAGAGTTGCCAGCAGAGCATCACACCTCCTAGAACCTCCCCAATATACCCCGCCTGCGCACCAGGCGGTACATGTAGGCCATGGCCCAAAGCCCCAGGGCGAAGAGGAGGAGCCCTTGAAAGAGGGCCAGGCCCAACAGGCCCCAAGGCGCCTCCGCCCCTGAGAGGCTAAGCCGCAGGAGGTGCACCCCGGGGGCGAAGGGCAGGTGGGCCATCCAGGGCTCAAACCGGACCAGATAAAAGAAGTAGGGCAGGAAGAGGAACTGGACGATGGTGAAAAACTCGTCCACCTGCTTGAAGTACAAGGCAGTGGCCCCCATGAGGAGGCCGAAGCCCAAGGCGGCCAGGAAAAGGGGCAAGAACCCCAAAGGCCAGCGGGCCAGGGGGCCTAGGGTCACGCCGAAGGCCAAGGCCAAGGGTAGGAGGACCAAAAGGCTCCAGAGAACCCCGAATAGGCTTTGCACCAGGGCCCGAAGGAGGAGCTGGCGCAGGAGGCCTCCCCGGGCCAGGGCCATGTGTTCCAGGGTCCCCAGTTGCGCCTCGCCCTGGACCGTGTAGGCGATGGACTGGAAGGTGAACAAGGTGAGGTTGAAGGCCGTGAAGACCAGAAGCAGGGGGCCTGGGTCCAAGAAGCGGGCCTCCTCGGGGGTAAGCCGGCTAAAGCCCAAAAGGATTGCGTAGAAGTAGAGGAGGCTCCCCCCCAGGTTTGCCAGCGTGTTGAACCAGTAACGCCGGGTTCGGGCCCAAGAGAGCAGGAACTCGCTCCAAAGCGGCCAGAGCATGCAGACCTCGCTAAAGATGTGGATGGCAGCAGGAAGTTTCTTGGCACCTGGTAGTGAGGCTCACGCTGTACTCCACGCGGTTCCTCTCGGCTACCTCCAAGAACCCCTGGGATAGCCTCTGGACGACATCCCAGGCCAGGGTGGGCTCACCGCCAAACCAGGTGACGAAGAACTTGCTGAGGCGGGGGGCTTTTTGAGCGAAGACCTCCAGGAGCTTGGCCTGAACCGCTTCGGTCATGCGGCTCACCCGGTGCCGCTGGAAGCAGTAGTCGCAGCCGAAGTTGCAGTCTATGGTGGGACAGATCGTTAGGCTCCAGGCCTCCGTGGTGTAGCGCTGCCGCAGGTGGAGGGTCTTAAGGTAGGCCAGCTCGTCAAAGTTCTCGGGAACGACGAAGCGGCCTTCCACGAGCCCCTGGTCTACAGGGTTCTTGGGGTCCAAGGGCTCCCCCTTGACCAGGGCCGTGTAGCGCGCCCATCCTTCTGAATCCAAGACGGCCAGGCCACCGGAGAGGGAGTTGAAGGCGAGCTTCTCGCCCGTGAGCAGGGTGTGGAAGTGGTTGAAGCGGCTCGGCTTATAGGCTGCCCCTCCCCGGGCTGGTGCCTGGGCGGGTTCATGGAGGTTCACCACGAGTAGCTGCAACATCCCGTCTTGCATGCCCTTTCACCCCTCTCGGCCATCCTCAGGCTGGCCTTAAGGTAGCAAGGGGAAGGTAACGCTCGCGTAACTCAGAAGACTCTCATAAAGACCCCAGGGCGTTACGCGGAGGTTACGTAAGCCTGGGTAGCCTTTAAACATGCAGTTCCTGTGGCTTCTCCTCGCCCTCCTCGGGGGCTCTGGGGTCCTTCCCCAATGCCTCGCCCCCCACTGCCCGCCCCCGGGGCCGGGGCTTTAAGTGTCCGTACTAGCCTGCCTTCACCGCCACCCCCTTCCCGCCCAGGGGGCGAGGGCGAGGAGGAGCCCTCCGGCCAGGAGGAAGGGAAGGGGGAGGGCCACCCCCGCCAGGGCCCCGCCTAAGAGGGGGCCTAAGGGGGCCAGGGCTCCGCTCAGGAAGAGAAAGCCTCCCGCCACCCGGCCCCGAAGCTCCGGGGGGGCCTGGCTCAGGCGCACCGCCCCGGCCACCGCGCCGAAGAGGGCGCCCCCAGCCCCCAGGAGAAAGGTCAAACCCGCGAGGAGGGGCCAGGGGGGAAGCAGGGCGGTCCCCAGGAGGCCTAGCCCCGCGAGGCCCAGGGCGAGCCTCAGGGTACCTCCTTCTCCTAACCGCCCCAGGACCGCCCCTACCAAGAGCCCTCCCAAGGCCCCCCCGAGGCTCTGGACTGCGCCCAGGAGGCCCAGGATCCAGGAGACCTCCCCCAGGCTCCGCAGAACCACAAAGGGCAGGAGGCCGGCGAAGAAGGCGTAGGCCAGGCCCAGGAGGGCCTCCTGGAGCAGGAGAGGACGGAGGGAGGGGCTTTCCCAAAGGAAGCGCAAGCCCAAGAGGCTTCCCCCCTCTGGTCTCACCGAGGATCTTGGGGGCAGGGGAAGGGCGCGGTAGAGCCCGGCCGCGAGGAAGAGGAGCCCGCTTCCCAGGCCGACGGTCCAGGGGCGGCTTCGGGTGAAGAGGAGACCTGCGGCCAGATCGGAAAGGGCGTCGGCAGCGGCATAGAAGGCCCCCAGCTGCCCCCGGGCCCGAGCCAGGGCCTCCTTGGGGAGGAGGTCGGCGAGGAGGGCCCCGGCGGCCACCATCCGCAGGGCCTCCAGGAAGGCGAAGAGGAAGCCCAAGAGGTAGAGGGGGAGGGGAGAGGGGGCGCTGAGGAGGGGGAGGAGGGCCAGGGTGAGCCCTCCCTGGCCCAAGGCGGCCAGGAGGAGGAGCCTTCCCCTAGGCCACCGGTCGGCCAGATGCCCCCCGTAGAGGGCGAAGAGGGGCTCGGCCAGGAGGCGGAAGGCCAGGGCTAGGCTGGCCTCTAGGGGGCTCAAGGCCCCAAGAGCGGTGAGGGCGGCGTGGGCGAAGTAGAAGAACCCCGCCCCGAAGAGGCGGAAGGCTTCCAGAGCAAGGAGCGGGGCCACAAGCATTAGAGGACGCTTGTCATGAAGAGAAGCCTGTTACTTCCCAGACGACCCCATTTGTGGGAGAGCAAACTAGCATCTTTTCCCCATCTGGGGTGAAGCGCACGCAAGTCGGAGAGGGCAAGCCCCTCACAACCGGGGGATCAAATGCATAGCTTCTAGATTCCTGCGGATCTAGGGCAATTATAGTTCCTTGAATTGGTTGTGTGACGTACAGCAGGTGGTTGTAGGGATGGCCAATGATACCTCCGAGCTCACCCAAATCGTAACCGATCGTGTGCCTTTCTGCTATCTCTAAGGCACTCTGGGGCCTAGAGTTTTGCTCCTCAAGTGGAAACACCACTACGCGTCCTAGGCTCGAAATCGCCAGAACGAGGGTATCCTCTACATCGGGTAGGAAGGTTGTCCATGAGTTTTTACTGCACTTACTTGCAAAGGCGCTCCAGTTTTCTGGCCAAGTTTCTGGAGGGGTAAACCCTTCGGTACCCACCGAACGCCGACTCGGGATGTCTATGATCACGGGGGTTGGCGTTCCGGTAGTAATCTCGCTGACAAGGCCCCTGACATCTTCCAGAGAGTCAGACCGAGCTGACGAGACTACGAAGATACGATGGCTTCCTTTCCTACTTCTAACACAAGTGATGCTATAAGGCCTTATCAGGCCAGAGCAAAAGACTGGCATTTGGGAGGCAGGTCCACCATGTGTGATGTCAACCACCCTTTCGCCCCAAAACTCTGAAAGAATAATCCTGCCGTCGGGCAACGGGCACATGCTGGAGGGCCCCTGGAGCCCCCAGGCAAAGGGCTTGGCCTCCTCCATGTCCCCGCCCTTGGTGACGTCCTTCACCTTGCCCGTGGTGCGCTCCACCACCAGGAGCCTGCCGTCCGGGGTCCACTCCATGTGGGTGGGCGCGTGCAGGTTCCAGGCGAAGGGCCTCACGTGAACCCGCCGCGTCCGGCCGCCGACCTTGACCTCCTGCACTTCCTTGAGCATCTCCTTCACCCCCTTACGGGTTAGCCTCAGGGTAGCAAGAGGAAGGTAACGCCCGCGTAACTCAGAAGACTCTCATAAAGACCCCAGGGCGTTACGCGGAGGTTACGTAAGCCTGGGTAGCCTTTAAACATGCAGTTCCTGTGGCTTCTCCTCGCCCTCCTCGGGGGCTCTGGGGTCCTTCCCCAGTGCCTCGCCCCCCACTGCCCGCCCCCGGGGCTTGGGCTCTAAGCGCCACTTCGGCTTTGCAACATGGGATGCCCAAGCCGGGGCTGTGGGAATACCTTTTGGGGCCCCCACCGCGGCCAAAGCTGCGGTGGGGTACCTTAGAGGCCCCACTCCCTCCTGAGCCTTTCCACCCGGGCCTGGGCGATGGGAAGGCGGGGGTCTTGGGAGGGTAGCCTCTCCAGGAGGGCCTCCCAGACCCCCAGGTCCTCCCCCAGGCGCTCGGCCAGGAGGAAGAGGCTTTCCACCTCGCCCTGGGCCAAGACCGCCCGCCTCAGGGCCTCTTCCAGCTCCGCCCTCAGGGCCTCCACCCCCGGGGCCTGGCTCTGGGGGAGGAGGGGGCCCCGGTAGCGGGCAAGGGCCCCGCTCAGGTCTCCTTGACGCAGGGCCCCCCATACTTCCAAGAAGTCCGCCTGTAGGGCCTGGGCCAGGCGGTAGGGCCGGCTTTTCACGGCAAGCCCCCGTTGCCTCAGGCGGAGCACCTCCATGCGGAGGGCGGGCCCGTTGGCCTCCCCGTAGAGGGCCAGGGCCAGCTCCTCCCCCCTCCACCCCTCCTTCCGGGCGAGGAGGAGGACGAGGAGCTCCGCCTGGCGCAGGGGGAGGGGCTTGCCCCCAAGCCTTGGCTCTCCCAGGGCCTGGAAGTGGGCCGAGGGGCTTGCGGCCCAGAGGAGCTCCTGCCCCCTCCGGGAGAGCTCCCCCAGGAGGGGGTGGGGCCTTCCCAGGAAGAGGAGGCCCCGCATGGCCTCCTCCGCCACCTCCTCCAGGAGGAGGGGCAGGGTCTTGGCCACCCCTTCCTCGTCCTCCCGGTAGAGCCCTTCGGCCAAGGCGAGGAGGGCCTGGGTGAGGGGCTCCTTGGCCCAGGGCCTCGCCGCCAGGAGGAAGGGGAGGACCTCCTTCCCCAGGAGGCGCACCCCGGCGGGGGCGAGGTAGGGAAGGGCGGGAAGAGGGGCCTCGCCAAGGGCCTTCCGCAGGTAGGCCCTCCCCGAGGCCTCCTCCCCCTGGAGGAAGCGCAGGTGGGCCATGAGGAAGCGGGCGTAGAGCCCCGTGCCCCCCTCCAGGGCCAGGAGTTCCACCTGCCGGAGGAGGTCGGGGAGGGGAGGGTCCTCCTCGGCGAGGAGGGCGAGCCAGGCCCACTCCAGGAGGGCGAAGGGGCCAAAGCCCCGGGCAAGGGCAAGAGCGGCGTAGCCCAGGGCCTCCCTGAGGCGGCCAAGCCCCCTTAGGGCGCGGGCCAGGGCGAAGGCGAGGCGGGCCTCGGCCTTGGGGTCTCCCTGGAAGCGGTGGAGGGCCTCCTCCAGGGCCAGGGCCCCCGCCTTTGGAGGGAGGGCCAGGCCCAGGTGGTAGAGGGTGAGGGGGGTCTGGGCCCTTCGGGCGGCCTCCAGGGCCAGGGCGCGGTAGGCCCGAAGGTTCCCCTTACGGGCCTCTACGAAGCCTAGAAGGGCCAGGCGCTCGGCCTCCGGGAGGCCTTCTTGGGAAGTTTGGAGGAGGGCTTCCGCCTCCCGGTCCCGCCCTTCCTCCAGGAGGCGGAGGGCGGGGGCCAGGGGGCTTGCCGGGAAATCCAGGGCCATGGAGCCATTTTAGACGTGTGAGGGCCTGAGCTTCCGCCCCTGCGGCTCTGACCCTCGAGGTCCGCTGACGACACCTACCATATAAGGTGTACAGTGAAGACATGGAGAAGACGACCCTCTACCTCCCCCCTGAGCTTCACCGCGCCCTAAAGGAGGCCGCGCGGCGGGAGGGCAAAAGCCAGGCAGAGCTCATCCGGGAGGCCTTGGCCGCTTACCTTACCCAGCGCCAAAGACCCGCCTTTCGTTCCCTAGGCGTGGGCGAGGACGAGGAGCTCTCCGGGCGCGCCTCCGAGGGGTGGCTGGAAAGGGTCTGGTCCGAGCGATGATCACTCTGGACACCTCCGCCCTCTTCGCCCTCCTGAACCGGAAGGACCCGGACCACGGCCGCGTTAAGGCGCTCCTTCTTTCTGATCCAGGTCCCTACCTGGTGCCCATGGGCATCCTCGCCGAGATCGCCTACCTCGCGGAAAGGCGCCTGGGCCTTGGGGCCCTCGAGGCCTTCCTCCAAGACCTCGAGGCCGGGGCTTTCTCCCTGGAATGCGGGGAAGAAGACCTGCCCCGGGTCAGGGCGCTCGTGGCCCGGTACCGGGACCTGCCCTTGGGCTTTGCCGACGCCGCGGTCGTCGCCGTAGCCGAGCGGAACGGGGGCCTGGTCCTAAGCTTGGACCGGCACCTTCACGTGGTGGCGCAGGAGGGGACCATCCGGGTACTCCCCTAACCCGCGATCCGGAGGAGGGCGAGGAAGCTTTCAAGCTCCAGGCTCGCCCCGCCCACGAGCCCCCCGTCCACGTTGGGCATGGAGAGGAGGTCGGCGAAGTTCTTGGGGTTCACGCTCCCCCCATAGAGGATGCGCACCCGCTGGGCAAACCCCGGGCCGTACCGCTCCGCCAGGGCCTGGCGGATGGCCTGGTGCATGGCCTCGGCGTCCTGTGGGGTGGCGTTCCGCCCGGTGCCGATGGCCCAGACCGGCTCGTAGGCAATCACCAAGGCCTCAGGACCCGGGGGGTTCAGGCCCTCGAGGCTTCCCCTTAGCTGGGCCAGGGTATAGGGCACCGCCTCTCCCCTTTCCCTCACCTCCAAGGGTTCCCCCACGCAAAGGATGGGGGTAACCCCCTCCTCCAAAAGCCTTTTCGCCTTCTCCGCCACCAGGGTATCCGTCTCGTGGTGGTAGCGCCGCCTCTCCGAGTGCCCCACGATGGTGTAGCGGCACCCGAGATCGGAAAGCATCCGGGCGGAAACCTCCCCCGTATAGGCGCCTTCCCGGTGGGGGGAGACATCCTGGGCCCCGTAGGCCACCTGGGCACCGGAAAGCACCTCCCTGGCCACGGGAAGCATGGGAAAGGCAGGCAGCACCGCCACCTCGGACTCTAAAGGAGGCAGAAGCCTCCTGAGCTCGGCAAGCCAGACCCTAGCCTCCGAGGGCACCTTGTGCATCTTCCAGTTTCCTGCCACCAAAACCCTGCGCATGCCGCTATCCTACAGGAAAACCCCGCCCCAGGGGGCGGGGCCGGATTAGGTCTTCCTACTCCAGGACCTCAATCCCCGGGAGGGTGCCTTTCTCCAGGTACTCGAGGCTCGCCCCACCCCCGGTGGACACGTGGCTAAACCGGTCCTTAAGGCCCAGGCGGTTCACCGCCGCCACGGAGTCGCCCCCTCCCACCACGGTGAAGGCTCCTTCCAAGGCCGCCACCGCCCGGCCCACCGCCAGGGTACCCTCGTCGAAGGGCGGCACCTCAAAGACCCCCATGGGCCCGTTCCAGAAGACTGTTCTCGCCCCCTTCAAGGCCTCGGCGAAGGCCACCTGGGTCTTGGGCCCGATGTCCAAGCCCATATAGGGCACGGGAATGGCGTCCGCAGGGAAGGTGCGGGTTTCCACCCCAGCCTCGATCCGCTCGGCCGCCACCACATCCACGGGCAGGTGCACCCTTACCCCCAAGGATTCCGCCCGCCGAAGCAGCTCCTTGGCCAGATCCAGCCGGTCCTCCTC
This sequence comes from Thermus sp. KWY1, assembly GCF_057547025.1. Taxonomy (NCBI): domain Bacteria; kingdom Thermotogati; phylum Deinococcota; class Deinococci; order Thermales; family Thermaceae; genus Thermus; species Thermus sp. KWY1. Next base: position 17,353 of record NZ_BAAJPG010000046.1, on the reverse strand, counting down.
CACCAGGCTCTTTCCCACCTCGCCCCCAAGGGCCTTGATGAAGGTGAAGGCCATGGCGCCGCCGATGAGAAGGCGGTCTATGCGGGGAAGGAGGTTTTCTATGACCCCGATCTTGTCGGAAACCTTGGCCCCCCCGATGACCACCGCATAGGGCTTCTCCGGATCCCGGAGGAGCCGGGAAAGAGCCTTCACCTCCTTTTCCATGAGGAGCCCGGCAAAGGAAGGGAGAAGCCTCGCCACCCCCACCACGCTGGCGTGGGCCCGGTGGGCACTACCAAAGGCATCCAGGACAAAGGCCTCCCCCAGCCGGGCGTAGCGGGCGGCAAGATCGGGATCGTTCTTCTCCTCCCCTGGCTCGAAGCGCACGTTTTCCAGGAGAGCCACCTCGCCCGCCGTCAAGGCCCCCACCGCCTGGTAGGCTTCTTCCGAGCCTGGGCTATGGGGCACAAAGCGGACCCTGGGCAGGTACCGGCCCAAGGCCTCCGCCACCGGGGCCAGGGAGTACTTGGGGTCCACCCCCTTGGGCCGGCCCAGGTGGGAGAGGAGGACCAGGGAAGCCCCGGCCTCGAGGAGGTGGCGCAGGGTGGGAAGGCTTTCCTGGATGCGGGTATCGTCCTGCACCACACCCTCCTTGATGGGGACGTTGTAGTCCACCCGCACCAGGATGCGCTTCCCCCGGGGGTCCAGGTCCTTTAGGGTGCGCATCTAAACCCCCTTCTTCAGCACCAGCTCCACCAGATCCGCCACCCGGTTGGAGTAGCCCCACTCGTTGTCGTACCAGGCAAAGACCTTCACCAGGTTGCCCAGGGCCTTGGTGAGCTTGCCGTCCACGATGGAGGAGTGGGGATCCATCACGATGTCCTGAAGGACGATCTCATCCTCGGTGTAGGCCAGGATGCCCTTCAAAGGCCCCTCGGCCGCCGCCTTGAGGGCGGCGTTCACCTCTTCTGCGGTCACCTCCCGCTTGAGAAGGGCGGTGATGTCGGAGATGCTCCCCGTGGCCGTGGGCACCCTCAAAGCACTTCCGTCGAAACGGCCCTTCAGGGAAGGAAGCACCAAGGCCGTGGCCTTGGCGGCCCCGGTGGTGGTGGGGATGATGTTGATGGCCGCCGCCCGCGCCCGGCGCAGGTCCTTGTGGGGCAGGTCCAGGACCCGCTGGTCGTTGGTGTAGGAGTGGACGGTGGTCATGAGGGCCTTTTCCACGCCAAAGGCCTCCTCCAAGACCTTCATCACCGGGGCCAGGGAGTTGGTGGTGCAGGAGGCGTTGGAGATGATGTGGTGCCGGGCCGGGTCGTACTGCTCGTGGTTCACCCCCATGACGATGGTGATGTCCTCCCCCTTGGCCGGGGCGGTGATGATGACCTTCTTGGCTCCCGCCTCGAGGTGGGCCTTGGCCTTGTCGGCATCGGTGAACACCCCCGTGGACTCGATGACCACATCCACACCCAGGCTTCCCCAAGGAAGCTCCTTGGGATCCTTGATGGCGGTGGCCCGGATGGCCTTGCCGTCCACGTAAATGTTCTCGTCATCGTACCCCACCTCGCCGGGGAAGCGGTGGTAGATGGAATCGTACTTGAGCAGGTGGGCCAGGGTCCGGTTGTCGGTAAGGTCGTTGATGAGGGCTACCTCCACCCCTCGCCCGTGGAGGATGCGAAACACCTGACGGCCGATTCTGCCGAATCCGTTGATGCCTACCTTCATAGCTTACCTCCCCACGTGGCTCCTCGCCCCCTTACCGTAGGGGTCAAGAGCTATGGCTTCAGTATATCGGCTTTCTCATAAGTGATTGACGGCACTTGCCTTAAGCAAACCCTCCCCCTTGACCCGTCAACCCGAAAAGCGTATTTTCGTTGACGACCACCCCGCGTGGTCCGGGAGGTATGGAAGATGAAAACCGAGGTTCTCCCCTATCCACCCCTGGTTAAAACCCTCTGGCCCCACCGCACCCTGGCCCGGGACCTGGCCCTGATCCTGGCGGGTAGCCTCCTGGTGGCCCTGGCCGCCCGGATCAGCATTCCTTTGCCCTTCACCCCCGTGCCCATCACCGGCCAGACCCTGGCGATCCTCCTGGTGGGAGCAGCGTTGGGAAGCCGTCTTGGCTTCCTGTCCCTCTTGGCCTACCTGGCGGAAGGAGCCATGGGCCTACCCGTCTTTGCCGGGGGTACAGGAGGCTTGGCCAAGATTCTCGGCCCCACCGGGGGCTTCCTCCTGGCCTTCCCCCTGGCCGCAGGCTTGGTGGGGCTACTGGTGGAGCGGTTCGGCCTGGACCGGAGCTTCCTGGGAACCCTTTTGGCCATGCTGGCGGGAAACGCCCTGCTCTACCTGGTGGGGCTTCCCTGGCTTGCCGCCTGGCTCATGGGGGCAGGAAAGTTTGCGGGCACCGGCGCCCTTTTGGCCATGGGGCTTTTCCCCTTCATCCCCGGGGACCTGGTGAAGGCGGTGGTGGCGGCCTTGGTCCTGCCCTCCGCCTGGAAGGTCCTGGGAAGGCGCTAGCGTGCGGCTGGCCCTGGCCCACCTTGGAAGGCAGGAAAGCCTACCTAGGCTTTTAAAGATCCTCGTCCCCCTGGTGCACCAGGCCCGGGAGGAGGGAGCCTTGGCCCTCCTCCTCCCCGAGCTGGTCCTGGGGAGGCAAGGGGAAGAAGACCTTCCCCAAGCCCTCGAGGCCCTGGCCGAGGAAAGCCGCATGAGGGTGGTGGCGGGCTACCTGGCCCAAGGCCCCAGGAACCGGCTTGGCGTCTTCCCCCAGGGTCCCTTCTACGACAAGGTGCATCCCTTCCTGGCCCTGGGGGAGGAAGGGGACGAGGGCGTTGAGCCTGGGGAAGGCCCCGTGGTGTGGGAGTTCCAGGGACGCAGGTTTGGGCTTGCCCTTTGCTACGACCTGGACTTTCCCGAGCTTTTCCGTAGCTACGCCCTCATGGGGGTGGAGGCGTTTCTGGTGGGCTCCGCCTGGCCCGGAGAATACGGGGAGCTCCTCTTGGTCCTGGCCCGGGCCCGAGCCGCAGAGAACCAGGCCTATTTGCTCCTGGCCAACCGGGCGGACACGGGAAGCCCCTCCTTCGCCGTGGCCCCGGACGGGCACCTTTTGGGGCTTAAGGATGAGGAGGGGCTTCTGCTTTTTGACCTGGACTTTGCCTTCCTGGAGGCGTACCGCACCCGGTATCCCATCCTCCGCCACCGGCGGCCAGAAGCCTACCGCCTCTGATAGCCGGGGCCCCCACCCTGGCTTTCGCCAGGGTGGGGTGGTATAAGATGGCTTTCGTGCTGGAGAACCGCCGGGCACGGCACGACTACGAGATCCTGGAAACCTACGAGGCGGGGATCGTCCTGAAGGGAACCGAGGTCAAGTCCCTCCGCGCCGGTAAGGTGGATTTCACGGGCAGCTTTGCCAAGTTTGAAAACGGCGAGCTTTACCTGGAAAACCTTTACATCGCCCCCTATGAAAAGGGATCCTACACCAACGTGGACCCCAGGAGAAAGCGCAAGCTTCTCCTTCACCGCCACGAGCTCAACCGGTTAAGGGGCAGGGTGGAACAGAAGGGCCTCACCCTGGTGCCTCTGAAGATCTACTTCAATGAACGGGGCTACGCCAAGGTGCTCCTGGGCCTTGGCCGGGGCAAGAAGGCGTACGAGAAGAAGGCCGACGACAAACGGCAGGCGGTCCGGCGTGCCCTGGAGGAGCTATGAGGCCCTGGGGAATCCTCCTCTTGCTTCTTCCGGCCTTGGCCCAGGCACCCAAACCCCTCACGGTGGGGAGGGAGGTGGGCCAAGCCATCTACCCCGGAGGCCGGGGGTTGGCCTATGGGGAAGCCCGCCTGGTGGCCCGCGGGCTGGGTCTTTCCCTCTGGCAGGGGCAGGACCAACTGGCCTTGGGCCTGGGAAGCCGCTACAAGGTTTTCCCCCTGGTGGAAAACGAGGCCCAGGCCGCCGCCCGGGGGGCAGCCTGGCTGCGTGACCAGGAGGTGTTCATCCCCTTGCGCCCCTTGAGCGAGGCCTTGGGCCTCGAGTACCGGGCCCAGGAGGGCATCCTCCTCCGGCTTCCCTGGGCCAGGCTTCTCGGCATAGAGCGGAGGCCAGAACGGGTTATCCTGCGTTTCTCCCGGGAGGTGAACGCCCTGGTGGAGGGCAATAGCGTCCTCTTCCTCCTGGCCCAGGGAGAAGGAGCGGGCCTCAGCCAGGAAGCCCGGGGACTTCGCCTCACCCTGGAAACCCCACCCACTAGGCTTTACTACCCCGGAGGAGGCCAGGTGATCCTGGAGTGGAGCCCCCCAGCCAGACCCAGGCCCACGGTCCTCCTGGACCCCGGCCACGGGGGGAAGGACCCGGGCATCTCGGCAGGGGGGCTTTTGGAGAAGGACCTCACCCTCGACCTAGCCAGGCGGGTGGCCGCCCGCCTGCCCAACGCCCGGGTCTCCCGGCAAGGGGATGAAACCGTGCCCCTCGAGGCCCGCTTGAGCCTGGCCCAGGCAGCCTCGGTGGTGGTTTCCCTCCATGTCACCCAGGGCAGTGCGGTGAACCTCTACCTGCCCAAGGCCCGCTCCACCCCCTTAGCCCAAAACGCCGAAGCCCTCCTGGCCTCAGCCCCGGCAGAGCAAGCCACCTTGCTAAAGGTCTACGCCGGCGACCCACGGCGCCTGGCCGAGGCCCTGGAAAAGGCTTTTTCCGCCCTGGGCATCGTGCTGGCCCGGGCGGAGGGTCCTTACGCCCTCACCGACATTCCCGGGTCGGGAGTTGTCCTGGAGGTGGGAGTGGAACGGTTGAAGACCCCTGAGGCCCGCAACCAGGTGGCGGAGGCCATCGCCCAGGCCATCCGCACCTATCTGGAGTAGCCATGCGCCGACTCTTGACCTTCTGGAACCTCCTTGGCCTCGTCCTCTTCACCTTGGGAGCCTTGGTCTACTGGCAAAGCCAGGGATGGCGGGCTTCATCCGCCCTGCCCTTGCCCTCGGAGGAAGCCTCGGCCGCAAGCAGCCTGCCCGTGCTCCTCTACCTACCCAACCCGCCCCAGGGCCTCCTGAAGGAAACCCGTACCCTCGAGCTGGCCCCCGGGGATACCCCGGAAAACAAGGTCCTGGCCGCCTGGGCCGAGGCCCTTCAAGCCCCCAAGCCCCGGGCCCTCTACCGGTTGGGCAAGCTTTTCGTGGTGGATCTTCCCGCCGACTTTGCCCTGGGTCTGGATGCCAGCCAGGAAGCCCTGCGCCTCTACAGTCTGGCCTATACCCTCCTTTCCACCTTCCCCCAGGCCCAGGAGGTGCGCTTCCTGGTGGAGGGAGAACCCAAGCCGGGCCTAGCCCATCTGGATCTAAGCCAGCCTTTCCGCCTGCCATGAGGGATACCTGGCGCATCGACCGCCTCGTCCTCCAGGGGTTCAAGTCCTTTGCGGAGCGCACCGCCTTGGACTTCCCGGACCCCATCACCGGGATCATCGGGCCCAATGGCTCCGGCAAGAGCAACCTGGTGGAGGCCTTGCGCTTCGTGACCGGAGCCCGCGCCCATGAGCTACGCGGGCAGGAACTGGGCACCTTTCTCTTCCATGGGGGCGAGGGCCGCCCGCCCCAGGCCATGGCGGAGGTCCGCCTGGAGCTTTCTCGGGGAAGGGAAAGGCTTACCGTGGAACGGCGCATCGAAGGGGACCGCTCCCTCTTTCGGGTGAACGGTCGCCCCTTAAGCGCCAAGGCCCTGGCCCTCCACCTTGCGGGCACGGGCCTCGGCCGAGGAGGGTACGCCATCGTGGGCCAGGGGGAGGTGGCCGCCCTCCTGGAAGCCCCCGAGGAAGTCCTGCTGGCCCACCTCGAGGAGGCCGCCGGGCTGAGGCCGGTGGCGGAAGCCGCCCGGGTGGCGGAGAAGGAGCTGCAAGAGGCAAGCCGCCTTCTGGAAGAACGCGAGCGGGAACTCCAGGAGCTTAAGGCCCAGGCAGAACGGCTTAGAGGGGAAGCAAAGCGGGCCAGGCAGGCCCAGGCCCTGGACCTCGAGGCCCTGGCCCTTAAGGTAAGCCTCCTGGAAGCCCGCATGGAGGAAGCCCAGGCCGAGATGGCGAGGGCCGAGGAGCGGCTTAAGGCCCTGGCCAGGGAGGAGGAAACCCTAGAGAGGGAGCGCCAAGCCCTGGAGCAAAGGCGCCTGGCCCTGGCCCGCGAAGAGGAATCCCTGCGCCAGGAGCTGGAAGCGGTGCGCCTGCGCCTAAAGGAGCGGGAGGGCTTCGAGCGGGAGCTTAAGGAACTCGCCCGGTTGCAAAGGGCCCTGGACCGTCCCCCACCTGAAGACCCTGGCCCCCCAATACCCCCTCCCCCCCGGCCCCTCGAGGATCTTCGCACCCAGCTTAGGCATTTGAAAGCGGAAGAAGCCCGCCTGCTGGCCGCCAAAAAGCGCCACGAGGAAGCCTTCCGCCGGTACCTGACGGAAACCGCCCGCTACGAGGAACGCCTGAAGGCCTACCAGGAAGCCCTGGCGGAACGCACCCGCTTGGAGGAGGAGCTTGCCCAAAGGCTTGAGGAACTTCGGGACCTCGAGGGGAAAATGGCCGAACGGAAGCGGTTGGAAACCCGCCTCGCCGAACTGCGCGCCCAGGCCCAGGGAGCCCTCAGGGAGGCCGAGCGGCTCAGGCGGCTTCTGGAGGCTGGCAGCGACCTGCACGAGGGACCCCGAAAGGTGCGGAAGCTTCCTGGGGTGCTGGGGGTAGTGGCGGACCTGGTGCAGCCCGAAGCGGGGCTGGAGCTGGCCCTGGAGGTGGCCCTGGGCCCCCGGCTCCAATGGGTCCTCACCCAGGACGAGGAGGCCGCCAAGGCCGCCATCGCCCTCCTGAAACGGGAAGGGGGCCGGGCCACCTTCCTGCCCCTAACCCTTCTGTCCCCGCCACCTCCTCCCTCTCCCCCTCCCGTGCCCGGCCTCCTGGGACCTGCCTTCCGCCTGGCCCGGCTCCGGCAGTCGGGCCTGCCCGAGGAGAAAATCCTCCTGGCCCTCTTGGGGGATACCCTGATCTTCGCCGACCTGGATGCAGCCCTGGCGTACCGAAGGGCTTCGGGCCGGGAAAGGGTGGTCACCCTAGAAGGCGAGGTGCTGGAGCGCCTGGGAGCCCTATCCGGTGGGCGCCTAAAGGGAGGTGGGGAAACCCTCCTCTTAAGGCGGCGCCTGGGGGACCTGGAAACCGAGCAGGAGCAGCTCGCCAGGGAGATCAAAGCCCTGGAGGAAGCCCTGGCCTCCTTTCTTCCCCATCGCCGACTGGAGGAAGCCCGGGCCCAGGTGGGAGCCCTGCAAGCCAGGCTTCGCTCCCCCCTACCCCCGCCTCCCCAACCCCCCACACCGCCTCAGGAAACCTGGGAGGAGGCCCGGCTTCTGGCCCTGGAGAAGGAAAGAGAGGAGCTGGAAGGAATCCTGGCCCAGGCGGAGGCCCACGAGCGCTGGCGCCTCCTCTCCCAGGCCCGGGAGGCTTGGGCGGCATCCCAGGAGGAAGTGCGCCGCACCCAGGCCAGGATGGAGGAACTGAAGGCCAAACTCGCCGCCACCCAGCCCCTTCTGGCCAAGGCCCAGGAGCTAGAGGAACGCCTTAAGGCCGTGCGGGCGGAAAGGACAAACCTTGAGGACCAGCAAACCCGGGCCCTCACCCGGGCCAACAGCCTCTTGAGCGAGCGGGAAAACCTCCGCCTGCTCCTGGCCCGCAGGGAAGCCCTCCTGGAGGAACTGGGCCGGGAGAGGGCCTCCTTCCCCCCGCTAGACCGCCTACCCGGCACCCCCAGGGCCCTCCAGGCCAGGCTGGCCCAGGTGGAGCGGGAACGGGCAGCCTTGGGACCCGTAAACGCCCTGGCGGAAAGGGAGCTAATGGAGTTGGAAGCCCGCCTCGAGGCCCAGGCCAAAGAGGTGCAGGAGGCCACGGAAGCCCTCCTTCGCCTCGAGGCCGAGGCCAAGGCTGTGGAAAAAGCCTACGGGGAGAGGCTGAAGGAAAGCTACCAGGTTTTCCAAAATGCCTTTCAAAAATACGCCCTAGCCCTCCTCGGGGCCCGGGCCGAGGTGAAGCGGGAAGGGCAGGGGCTAAAGCTGGTGGTGATTCCGGCGGGAAAGCGCACCCAGGACCTCCGCCTCCTCTCCCTGGGGGAAAAGACCCTGGGAGCCCTCGCCTTCCTCTTCTCCCTGGGTGAACTCCAGGGTGGCCTTCCCTTGGCCGTGCTGGATGAGGTGGACGCCGCCCTTGACGAGGCCAACCTCGTCCGCTTCACCCGCTTCCTCAACTCAGGCAAGCAGTTCATCCTGGTCACCCATCAGAAGCGCACCATGGAAGCCTGCCACGCCCTCTATGGGGTCACCGCCCAAGGGGGCGTGAGCCGGGTGTTCTCCATCCGCAAGGAGGCTAGCCATGACCCTAAATGAGTACCAGCAGGAGGCCCAGAAAACCGCCCTTTACCCCGAAGCCTACCGGCTTCTTTACCCCACCCTGGGCCTGGCGGGGGAAGCTGGGGAACTGGCCAACAAGGTAAAGAAAATCCTCCGGGACCATGGAGGAAACCTCAGCCAGGCCGCCCGGGAGGATCTGGTGGCAGAGCTCGGGGATGTGCTTTGGTATGTGGCCCAGCTGGCCACCGACCTGGGGGTGGGCCTGGAGGAGGTGGCTCAAGGCAACCTGGCCAAGCTTCGCTCCCGCCTGGAACGGGGGAAACTGGGGGGCTCGGGGGATAATCGCTAGCGCAAGGGCGCCGACCCCTGCGCGAAGAAAGGGAAGACCTCAATCCCCCGGGGTAGGGTCCCCGGGGGATTGGCCTTCAGGCCTAGTCAAAGAGGTCGAAGATTTCCAAGAAGCCCTTTTTCTTGCGGTAGGGCTTCCCCTCCTTTCGGAAGTACGCCTCCCGCTCCTCCTCGTAGGCCCGGTCCACCTCCTTGGCCTCCGCCAGGAGTTTTTCCAGCTCCCCCCTATCCAGCCACACCCCCCCGCACTGGGGGCAGACGTCAATGAGGACCCCGCGCCTTTCCACCTCCTTCATGCCCACCTGGCAGCTTGGGCAAAGGAGAAGGGGCATCTACTCCTCCCTCCGCCCCATGAGGAGGCTGGCATAGTAGAGGATGGTGGCCAAGGAGCTGGCCAAGGCAGCCACGTAGGTGAGGGCTGCCCAGGTGAGCACCTGCCGGGCAGGGGCCATCTCCTGCTGGGAGAGGAAGCCCATACGCCGCAGGAACTCCAGGGCCCGCCTGGAGGCGTCGAACTCCACGGGGAGGGTCACCAGCTGGAATAGGGCCACCGCCAGGTAGAGGTAAAGCCCAAGCTTGGCCAAACCGATGGCCCCCAGCATCAACCCGCCCACCACCAGGATCGGGCCCAGGTTAGTGCCCAGGCTGGCCGCTGGCCACAGGCTGGCCCGCACCCGAAGCCAGGTGTAGCCATGGGCATCCTGGACCGCATGCCCCACCTCGTGGGCGGCCACCGCCAGGGCCGCCAGGCTGGGCGAGGCGTAGTTGGGCTCGGAAAGCCGCACCGCCTTGGCGTGAGGATCGTAGTGGTCCGTGAGGGCCCCGGGCACCGGCTCCACCCGGACGTGGGTGAGGCCATGGGCATCCAGGATGGCCCGGGCCACCTCAGCCCCCGTAAGCCCCCGGCTGTTGGCCACCCGGCTGAATCGGGCGAAGGTAGCCTGAAGACCGCCTTGAATCACCAGGCTGGCCACGAAGACCAACCCCATGAGCAAGAGCGCCAGTATGTCCATTCCCGTCCACCTCCTTCCGAGGAGTAGCAAAAACCAAGGCCACCCATACAGGTGGTCTCGCCATGCGCCCTCAGGCGCCCCAGCCGACCGGGGATTGCTCCCGTACTGACGACCGGCTGGCCCCACAAGGGGCGGCTACTCCCCGCGGTTCCCTTTATACCAGACTCGGCCCTTTCTGGCAAGGATCTGTAGTCGGTCAACACATTTGAGACTCTGTGGGGACCGCCTCCCCCCGTATTCTAGCCAGGTACTCTAAAGGGGCCAGGCCCCCCAAGGCCCGGTGGGGTCGCCGGCGGTTGTAGTGGTCCAGGTAGGCGTCAAGCTCCCTTTGGAGCTCGGGGATCTGTGAAGGCAACGACCGGGTGTAGAACTCGTCCCTGAAGGTCCGTTGTATGCGCTCCACGTGACCGTTGAGCTTGGGGCTCCTGGGAGGCAGCACGAAGAGCCGGATGCCCAACCCCTCGCAGGCCTTTTCAAACCCGGCCATGAACTCAGCCCCCCCGTCCACCTGGATGGCCGGATGGGAAAGGGCGCTTGCGCAATCAGGTAGGCCAGGAAGCCGGCCGCAAGGTCGGCCGTAGCCCGGGTGTGCACCTCCGCCAGCGCAAAGCGGGTGGCAAGGTCCACGGCCGAGAAGTGCCGGATCATCTCCCCGGGTCCTAGGGTGACGGTGAAGGTGTCCACCTGGATGAGGTCGCCCGGCGCTTGGGCCTCGTAGCCCTTGGGCTTCCTTTGGGCGTAGGGACGCCGGGGTTTCCTCCTTGCCTTCCCCCGCCGGGCCCGCGCCGAAAAGGCAGCCACGCTCGCCACCCTCCCTAGCCTCTCCAGGTAGGCCAGGATGCGCCCCACCGTGCGCTCGCTCACCTCAAAACTTGCACCTCCCGCATATCCCGCATAAACACGCATCTTCTACCCCTTTCCCTGGAGGTGGAGGCCAGAGCCCCAGGAGCGAGAGCTCGCGCGAAAGGATCAGGGCCACCGGCTCAGGAAAGAGCCGTCTCGCCGCCTCCCACCAGGTACACCCTTTCTCCTCAGAGGCCAGCTTTACCCAGTGGGCCAGCAGGTAGGCCAGGGGGGAAAGCACCAGAAAACGGTGCACCCCCAAAGCTGTCCGCTGCCCAAACTGACCCAGGGAGAACTCGCTTTTCATGGCCTTGAAGAAGTGCTCGATGCTAAACCGCCGCATCCCTACCACCGCCTCCAATCCCAGCTCCCTGACCCCCCGCAAAAACCGGATGGTGCCGAATGCGGTATCGGCCACCACCCGCACCCGGAAGGCCTTCCGCATCCAAGGGGGCAGGGAGGCTAAGAGCCTGAGGGCCAGGAGGGAGAGGCTCTTTTCCCCCTTGCCCCGCCATACGCGGTAGCTCCAGGGGATGCGGAGCTCGCCGTGGACCAGGTAGACCACCCCCAGGTGGAGGCCCCACTTGCCGTGGAAGAAGGAGAGAGGCAGGGCCCTGAGGAGGCCCCGCTTCTCCAGGGTGACCAGGTCCAGGACCACCAGGAGCCTGGGCTTGGGACCCCGTCTGGGCCTGGCGCGGTCCAGGGCCCTTTCCGCCTCCCTTCGGGCGAGGCGGATGAGGGTGCGGGTGGGCCAGGCATACCGGTTGAAGAAGCGGGAGAGGGCGGCTGCTTTCCCGTGAGGGAAACACCTTGCGGGGGACTTGGTCTGGCTGTGCTGGGGTCTGGCTTTGCCGTGGCCCTGCAAGAGCAGGAGGAGGAGGGCTTCGAGGGACTCCTGGAGGTGGGGGCTTGGCAGAAGGGCTAGGATGGCCGAGAGTAGGTACTGGGCTGTGGGCATGGCACCCGTCATCAGACGGGAAACCCGCAGCCCTTTTCAAGTGCCCCGGTTGCATAGGGTTGAGAGGGATGGATAAGTGCAAGTTTTGAGTCACCCCAAAGCCCTCCTTCCTCAAAGCCTCCACCTTCAGGAGAAGCTCAGGAGTCCAGTGTCGCTTCCGCCGCAAGCGTTTGGGGCGCCTGGACCTGGGGACCAAACCCTTGAGCCCCTCTTCCTTGAGCCTCCTCTTCCAACGGTGGTAGGTGGCCCGGCTGAGGCCCACCAGGTCCTGGACCTCTTCCCAGTCCACCCCGTGGCGGCGTAGGGTCTCCACCTGCTTGAGCTTGCGCAGGCGTTCCTTGACTTTGGGGTCGCCGGCTTGAGCCTCGGCGAGCTGGAAGGCGAGCTTGGCCCCTCTTATGACCTCTTTGCTAACTGTGGCAAGCTGCGCTTGGGGGACCTCCTTTCGGAGTCGGTCCCCCTCCTTTTTATCCCATCCCGGGTCTCTAGAGTCTCACATGTTGAGTCTCACATGTTTCTGTCCGGGCTCAGGCCCCCTGGGCTTGCCTAGTAAATTGGCTTGAACCCCTTGGGAACAGGGGTGAGGGTAAGGAGGATCCGGAGGTCATAGGCGATGGCCTCCAGGAAGATCCGCTTCATCGCCGAAGAGGGCTTGCGCTCCATCAAGTAGCCCCCGGCCCACCGGCTCTTCATCCCCCCAAACACCCCCTCCACCACTCCACGAAACCGATACAGCGCATCCTCCCAGTGGAAAGCCGCCCAACGCCGCACTGCATCCCGGACCTCCCCCTTCTCCCGCAACCGGATCAGGGGCCGCACCCCAAGCCCCTTCACCACCCGCCAAACCTCCTCCCCGTCAAATCCCGCGTCCCCCAAAAGCACCCCACCCTCCCGACCAAACCGCCGCAACCCTCGGCCCAAGCCGGGGGTCCGAGGCATACCCTGGCCCCACCCAAACCCCCTCCAGAACCAGAAGCCTTAGCCCCCTCCACCATCGGGCAAGGGCCCAGAGCCTCCCATGCCCTCGCACCCGCCGCGCCTCCTGTCCCCTGCGCCACCGGGGGAGGCGGTCCTTGCTTCGGTAGGGAAGCCCCGTGGTGTCCCTTAGGCGAAAGGGCCCGCCTCATCCTCCCGGGAAAGCCTTTCCTCAGGTCTCGCCCGGAGCTTTTGCAGTAGGGCCTCCAGCATGGCCTCGTCCAGGTAGCGGTGGGCAAACCAGACCAGGGACTGGTGGGAAGGCGGGGGCTCGGGAAAGAGATCCTGGGCCCAGGCCTGGGTGGCGTGGTAGGTGATACCCTTTTTACCCCCATGACCGTCGTTGATCACCTGACCCTCCCCCAGCTCCAGCAACGGATCAAGAAGGCTCTGGCGGCGTACCACGCCAAGCAGGGCCTCACCGCCCAGGAGGTGGCCGCCATCGCCCTCCATACCTCCCGCTGGGTTTGCGCCACCGTGGCCCGCTACAACCGGGAGGGCCTCGAGGCCCTCCCGGATAGGAGGCACGACAACCGCCAAAGCTGACCCCAGAAGAACGGGAGAGGGTTCTGCAGGCCCTCATCTACCGCCAAGGCCTCCCGCCTGAAGGCGGCTTGTGGACGGGGCTCAAGCTGCAACGCTGGGTGGCGGAGGCGCTGGGGAAGGAAGTCTCTCTCTACCCCATCTACCGCCTCCCTATCTACCTGCACGCCCTGGGCCTGAGCCTTCTGGTGGACACCCGGGTGATGGGCTTACTGCAGGGGCTAAGGGCCTGGCTGAGGGCGGGGGAGGTAAAAGCGGATCCTAGGGGCCATGTAAAATCGAGGCGAGTTTTCCCGTTGACCTTTACGACGGCTTCTTAGCTCGCACATCGCGGGCGCCTGCGTGGGAAATTCGCATTGCCACGCCAGACCACTTGTGGTGTGGGTCCACCTGCCACGTTTCCACCAGATAGTCCGCCATCTCCTTGACGTGCTGCTGGGACACCTTCAGCCCAAAATGCCCAAGCAGCATCGACAACGCGGCAGCACCGCTGGCAGTTGGCTCGGCCTGGGGCTCAAAGATGAGATGTGAGACCCGCGCTTGCTGAGGTAACCCCAATGTAGGCCCACGGTTCATTCCGAGATCGACGAGAATCGTGTTCCAGATGAGCTTATCCTGGCGCCACAGTGCCACAGGGAGGGCGTACTTTCCGATGCGCTTGCCGGGGGCGAGCGCAATGCGAAAGTAAGCCCGATCTGCCCGACGAACAGGACGAATCACCGCATCCGCCCCCAGGGGCCGTCCATCGAGCCAGAGGTCTGTAACCAAAGGTGGAACCCGGAAGGAAATCTGAATTTCCCAATCGTTAGCTTGGATTTCAAGATCGGCGAGGTTTTGGTCCGCCATGCTGGTGGGATCGGCCACCGCCAGGTCCACCGCGAAGAGATAGCCCGTGAACGGGGGATCCCCACCGCCCACGAATACATGAGTTCCGGAGGGAACGGGGGCGGAGTAGGGGCCATGACCCACCGCAACTTGTGCCACGGACGACCCGTTGGACGGGTCGATGGCCTCGAGGACACCACCACCCAGGACGATCAGAAGTCCAGCCGCCAGGGCTGGAGGGGCCCAGATCCCCTCCGCGTACAATTGCCGCTCCCACAACCGGGCCCCCGTGTGCAGGCTGTAAGCGAGAATGGAGCCCCCGAGTGTGGTGACGTAGACACGTTCCCCATCCGTAAAGGCAGCGCTGCGAATCGTGACCTCCCCCACGTGATCTGTCCACAATACCTGCCCCGTGGCGCATGCGAAGCAGGTAACTGTGCCGTCGAGCGATCCGATCACGATACGGTCGGCGCCCACGGCAGGTCCGGCCGTTTCCGACGACACAACTCCGGTCTTACCAATTGGCCGTTTCCACTCAAGACTGACGGGTGCTCCCGTGTCGTCTAGGGAGACGCAGTACAGGTAATTGTTTGACGGTTCCGCACCCAAGACAAACAACAAAGGATGGGAGTCAATAAGGGAGACGCAGGGGTTGCCGAACAGAAATGTTCGCCCCACCTGGAACCTTCGTGTTTCCCGCCCATCTTCTTTGTTGACGGCGATGATAGAGTCTCCAGCACATAGGTAGACCATGTCTTTAAAAAGAACCGGGCCGCTCCTGATCCGCCACGGTGTTTTCCATGCCCACTGCAGGTCTCCGTTCTCGACGTTTAGGGCAGCCAACCCGGACTGGCCCCAGAGCATGTAAAGCCTCGATCCGTCCGTTGCTGGACGTCCGTAGCCGCCGGCAGGGAGAGCTAACTTCCACCTGAGCTCCCCGTCGTGGGAGCGGCAGGCCATCACCTCGTACTGGTGTACCGTCCGGTTATATGCCACGATCATGACTTTGTCGCCAGCCAGAACAGGATACCGTGGGACTCCTTGGATGTACTGGATCCACCGCAGCTTCATCTTTGTATCACCTCCTCTTTGTAGCTTCTCCTCGCAGTCTCTCCCCAACCCGGATGGCCCTATTGGAACCCCACCTCATCGGTTTTTCTCTCGCGCACCCCGCACCCTGAGCTGGAGCAAGAGCGCCGCGATGAGAACAGTTATAGAACCCCCCACGATCAAGAACGTTTGCACGCCGAACGTTTGGAGAACAGAACCGGCACTCAGGAACACGACCGCGGGGACGATCCGTAGGGCCGTAAACTGGGCAGCAAAGGCCCGGCCCAGGACATCCGAAGGAAGGGTCCGCTGCAGAATGCTGGAGGTGTAGACCGAAACCAATTCGGCCGTCAGACCGATAAGCGTCATCGCCAGCAGCCCCCACTCCAGTGCCCTCACGAAGCCCAGGGAAACAACCAGGAGGCCGAACAGGACCGTGGCAAGCCCAGACAATCGGCCCTCGTCCATGCGTCCGACCAGCAGAGCGGCTATCAGGGTGGCAACGATGGCCCCGAGCGCCATCGCTCCGGTGAGGAGCCCATAGCCAGCGGCACCCTGGCGCAGGACCTCTTCAGAAATGACGGGAAGGGCTATTGCCAGGACCGGAATACCGACGTTGATCACCACCAGATCCGCCATGGCAAGCACAGCCGCGCTGTGGCGGCGCAGGATACCCACTCCACTCACAAAGTCCTGTAGTACCCTTGGCCGCCAGCCCCGCACCACTGGGGATCCCCCGTCTATGCCCCGGAGCGGCAACAACAGAGCCGCGGACGCGAAAGTCAAGGCGGCATTCGCCAGGAACGTGTACGCCGGGCCCAGCCAGGCCAAGAGTAGGCCGGCCATGACCTTGCCCAAGATGTCGCACAGGTTGCGGCTCAACCTGATGAGCGCGTTGGCGCGCGTTAAGTCAACCTGGTCCACGAGGGCCGGAATAGCAGCCCCGGCTGCCACGGTAAGAAAACTGGCGGTGACCGCATGGGCCACCACCGCGAGATACAGGTGCCACACCTGGAGGCTACCCAGGAGGGACAGCCCAGTCACAGCCAGACCGAGCAGTGCCCGGCAACCCTCCGAAACGAGCATCGCTCTTTTTCTGGAAGCGGCGTCCACGTAAACGCCAGCAAAGGGAGCTAGCAGCAGTGAAGGGACAACCTGGAGGGCAAAGGCCAGTCCGAGTTGTAGGGTGCTGCCCGTCAGCTGAAACACCAGCCACGGGACGGCGATGGAGAATACATTCTCGCCAATGCGGGACAGGGTCCTGCTGATGAAAAAGTACGAGAATGGGAGTTCTCGGGTGAGAAGTACTAGCCCTAACCTAGCCTTCAAGGCCTTCAAGGTGGCGATGGCTTTATGCATAAAACGCCCCCGCAGAGGCTAGTGTTTGAGGAAGCATGGCCTCCGTGAGATGACGGAATAGGGGATACGGTAAGGCTATGCGCTACCTGGCTAGACCATGGCCCGCTCAATAGCAGTGATACGATGACGGGAGACGACCCGGATGGTCTCCTTCCAGTCTCGCAACCAGAGGGAGCGGATGACAAGATCAATCTCTGCCGTAATCTCGCCGTTTACAGGGTCTTCCAAGATCACGGGAATAACCACGGAGCGTGTTTCCCCCGGCTGCAGCTGGCCAAGGCTTATCTGGTCCCCGTCCGTGTCCAGCTGCAAGCCTTTTGGCACGGTCAGCGTCAGGAATGCCTCCTCTGCAATAAAGGTCCGGAAGAGAGGCTCGGGACAAGAATACGTGACGTTGCATTGGAGTGCATCCACGCCGTCGAACTGGATTTCCACATTCGGCAAGACACCGGTAATCACAGCGTCTCTAGTGCAGTCCACGGCAAGGAGGCCAAGTTCACGGTAGCCGATACGCCACTCTCCGCCCCTGCTTCCCCCCCAGTGGCTTTGATCCCACGGGTCGAGAAGGATGAATTCCTCGGCGGCGTCGTCATAGCCCACCACCAGCACCGCGTGCCCAGTGCGGTCGACTTCCTTCCGGAGGATGTCCTCCTCCATAGGGTAGTTCCACCCCGGATGCAGACGGACCAGAACAGGCAGGTTCTGGGCCACCAGTAAGCGGATATAGTTGACAAAGCGCTCGTGATAGGGGTCATGGTACATGAAGCATGGGAGCCCCGTCACCGCCAGCTCGCCAACCTTACTAACAACAATTCCAATATCCCTGGTCGGTGCGCTCATGGTTTTTTCACGCTCCTTTCTATCATTATATATCCTGGTCTGAGGTCGTGTCAAGAGTTTGTAATCGGTCAACAGACTTGACCTATATGCGGCTCCTGGAGTAAAGAGGGGGCATGACCCTGCGCGAAGCCCTGTCCCAGATCCCCGACCCCCGGGCCCGCAACCGGCAGTACCCCCTTTGGGGCCTCCTGGCCCTCATCCTGGTGGCTTTTCTTTCCCGCGTGGACTCCCTGAGGGGCGTGGAACGCTTCGCCCGCGCCAACCCCCACCTCTTGCCCCA
>NZ_BAAJPG010000045.1:0-3098 GCF_057547025.1 Thermus sp. KWY1 | reverse complement strand
CGAGGAGGAGCCCTCCTCCCCCCACCCCCTCGAGGGCCTGGCCTCCAGGGAGGCCCTGGATGGGCACCCCCGCTACCGGGTGCGGGGTGGCCGCCTCGAGGCGGCCCGGGTGGAGGGGCGCGGGGAGTCCCGGAGCGTGGCCTACTTCCCCCTGGGCAACTTCGCCGCCGTCATCCGCCGGGAAGTGGCCCTCACAGACGGGGTGGAGGCCGAGCATCACCTGGAGCTGGAAGGCTACCTGGAGGACGGCACGCCCCTCGGGACGGCCCGGGTGCGGGCCTCGGAGTTTCCCGGCATGGCCTGGCTCACGCGGGAGTGGGGAGGCCGGGCCGTGCTCTTCGCGGGCCAGGGGACCAAGGACCACGCGCGCGCGGCCATACAGCTCCTCTCCCTCGCCCGGGGCTACGCCCGGGCCGTGGTCTACCGCCACCTGGGGTGGACCCGGATTGACGGGCGACCCGTCTACCTGCACGCCGGGGGCGGCATCGGCCCCGAGGGGGAGGTGGCGGGCCTCGAGGTGGAGCCCGGGCGGGCCCTGGAGGCCTTCGCCCTCCCCGCGCCCCCGGAAGGCGAGGAGGAGCGGGAGGTGTGGGCGGGGATCCTCGCCCTCTGGCCCCGCCTGGCCCCGCCCGAGGTGGCCTGGCCCCTCCTCCTCTACGCCCTCCAGGCCGCCCTGGGCCACAGCCCTTTCGCCCTCTACCTGGCCGGGCCCACGGGAGCGCGGAAGACGAGCCTAGCCCTGGTGGCCCAGGCCTTCTTCGCGCCCGGCCTCGAGGCTCCTCCCCTGGGCTGGGAGGCCACGGCCAACGCCCTGGAGGGGGCCGCCTTCGCGGCCAAGGACGCGCTTCTGCTGATTGACGACTACGCCCCCACGGGTAGTGAGCACCAGCGGAAGGAGCTTCAGGCCAAGGCCGCCCGGCTCATCCGTAGCCAGGGGAACGCCACGGGCCGGGCGCGGATGCGGGCCGACGGCACCCTGGCCCACGACCGCCCCCCTCGGGGGAGCCTACTCATCACGGGTGAGGACCTGCCTCCGGGCCACAGTGTGCGGGCCAGGACCCTGGTCCTGGAGGTGCGCCGGGGGGATGTGGACCTGGCCGCCCTCTCCGAGGCCCAGGCCCTGGCCCGGGAAGGCCGCCTGGCCCGGGCCATGAGCGCGTGGATCCGCCACCTGGCCCGGGACCTTGACGGCCACAGGAAGGCCTTCCGGGAGGCGTGGGAGGCCCTTCGCCCCCAATGGGCCGCCCTGGGGGAGCACGGGAGGACGGCTGACGCGGGGGCCAGGCTCCACGCCGCGCTCCTCCTCCTCCGGGGCTACCTGGAGGGGTTTGGCCTCGCCCTGGATCCCGCCCCCGTCCTGGCCGCCCTCAAGGAGGCCGTGCGCCGCCAGGGGGAGTGGCAGAAGGACGCGGATCCCGTGGAGAGGTTTGTGCCTCTCCTCATGGGGGCCCTCACCGCCGGGCGCGGCCACCTGGTGGACCTGGCCGGCTGGGAAGAGGGGGAACCCCCTAAAGACCCCCACCTGTGGGGGTGGAAGTGGGTGCCCAACACGAGCGGGAGCCCCGAGGCCGCCCCAGGCCGGTGGGAACCCAGGGGGCCCACGCTGGGATGGGCCCCGCCACACCCGGAGAAGGACGGGGTTTTGCTAGACCCCGAAGCCGCCTACAGCGTCCTGGCCCGCCTCGCGGCAGAAACCGGGGAGGCCCTTCCCACCCCCAGAACCCTGTGGAAGCGCCTCGGGGAGCGCGGCTTCTTGCATGTTCAGTACGAGCAGGGGGGAACCC
This sequence comes from Thermus sp. KWY1, assembly GCF_057547025.1. NCBI lineage: Bacteria > Thermotogati > Deinococcota > Deinococci > Thermales > Thermaceae > Thermus > Thermus sp. KWY1. The sequence goes on along the minus strand of NZ_BAAJPG010000045.1, from coordinate 1,314 downwards.
GCTACCTGGTGGTGCGGAGGGTTGGCGGGGGGAACCGCCGGGTGCTCCACCTTCGCGCGGAACACCTAGCCCCCTATATCTCCCAGAAACCGGTAGCACCGGTAGCGGGCGAGGAAAATCCCGTCCAGAACGGCGCTAATCCCGCTACCGGTAGTTTGGCCGCTACCGATTTTCCGGTAGCGGGAGAAAGCCCCGTTGGGGCGCAGAAGGGCGCTACCGAAAAACCGGTAGCGGGGGAAAAACCGGTAGCGGCAGAAACGCCCTCCAGGACAGCACAAAACGGGGGTGCTACCGGTGCTACCGGTTTTGCAGAGATATACCCCCCCATGGGGCGCGTGGAAGAAGAGGAGGGGGAGTGGCTATGACCCCCCTCGCCCTTCTCCACGCCCTGCACGCCCACCCCTCCCTCACCTTCCACCGCGTGGGGGACGGGCTGAAGGCCTCCCCCCGCGTCCCCGAGGAGGCCCGCCCCGTCCTGGGCCGCTTCAAGCCCGCCGTCCTCCAAGCCCTCGAGGACGGGGAGCAGGTTGAGGCCGCCACCCTCCTCCGGGATCCCCACCGCCTGGCCGCCCTCCTCGCCCACGCCCTGGGAGGGGAGGCCCCCGTGGTGCTCACGGGCTACTACGAGGGACCGCCCACCCGCTACCTGGTGGCCGTGGACAGGCTCACCCCCTACCTGGCCTGGGCAAGCCGCCACCTTCCCGCCCCACGCCGCCTGCACCTTGGCCCCACCACGGGGGGTTGGGCTTTGGACTGGCGGGAGGGGTGGGAGGTGGCCCTCGAGGCCGTGGCGGCTGGCACCCGCTACGTCCTCCTCTACCCCGAGCATGGGGCGCGGGCCTGGCTGGAGGCCGCCCGAGAGGGGCTGGCCCTCCACGGGGTTTCGGTGTGGCGGCCAGGGGCCGCGCCCCGCCCCCTCCTCCTCACCGCCGCGTGAGCTCCCGCCGGTGTAGAGGGCGCGCTATCATGAGCCCATGACCCGGCGTTTTACCGCCCACCTCTGGCGGGAGGGGGACCTCTGGGTAGCCCAATGCCTCGAGGTGGACGTGGCCTCTCAGGGGGAAACCGAGGAGGAGGCCCTGAAGAACCTCAAGGAGGCCCTGGAGCTCTACTTCGAGCCCCCCACCCCGGAGCGCGTCCCCGAGGTGCGCACGGTAGAGGTGGAGCTTGGCCCCGCCGCTTAGGCCGCTTCCCTACCGGGAGGTGAAGCGCCGCCTCGAGGCGGCGGGGTTTGTCGTCCACTCCCAGAAGGGAAGTCATGTTAAGTTCATCCGGCAGGACCCGGACGGGCTTCGCGTGGCCATCGTCCCCGCG
>NZ_BAAJPG010000043.1:0-233 GCF_057547025.1 Thermus sp. KWY1 | reverse complement strand
GGGGGGGGGGGGGGGGGGGGGGGGGGGGGGGGGGGGGGGGGGGGGGGGGGGGGGGGGGGGGGGGGGGGGGGGGGGGGGGGGGGGGGGGGGGGCGGGGGGGGGGGGGGGGGGGGGGGGGGGGGGGGGGGGGGGGGGGGGGGGGGGGGGGGGGGGGGGGGGGGGGGGGGGGGGGGGGGGGGGGGGGGGGGGGGGGGGGGGGGGGGGGGGGGGGGGGGGGGGGGGGGGGGGGGGGG
>NZ_BAAJPG010000042.1:0-233 GCF_057547025.1 Thermus sp. KWY1 | reverse complement strand
GGATGGCCCGCTTCCCTGGGGGTACTCCGGGGGAAGGCCAGGGTAGTCCCCACGCATGTGGGGATGGCCCGGAGATGGAGAAGAAGACGAAGTGGCGGGTTGTGTAGTCCCCACGCATGTGGGGATGGCCCTCTCCTAGCCTCATCGGGCTGGAGGGTGCGGCCGTAGTCCCCACGCATGTGGGGATGGCCCGAGCACACGGCGATCTCCTCCCCAGGCACGCCGTAGTCCCC
>NZ_BAAJPG010000041.1:64239-70219 GCF_057547025.1 Thermus sp. KWY1 | reverse complement strand
CGGACGTTATCGCTCGCGCCCTCACTCCCAGGCTCCACCTGGGACCCTTCGGAGTTTGACAGGGTTTGGTAGGCTGGTGGGCCCCCTAGCCCTATCAGTGCTCTACAGGCCCCAGTCAGCACCTGAGGCTGACCCTAAAGTCATTTCGGGGAGAACCAGCTATCTCCGGGTTCGGTTAGCTTTTCACTCCTAACCCCAGCTCATCCGAGGGGTTTGCATCCCCCACCGGTTCGGGCCTCCACTGGGCTTCACCCCAGCTTCACCCTGGCCAGGGCTAGCTCACCCGGTTTCGGGTCCACGGCCGCGGACTAACGCCCTCTTCGGACTCGGTTTCCCTACGCCTCCGCCTCCACGGCTTAAGCTCGCCCACGACCGTGAGTCGCCGGCTCATGCTTCAATAGGCACGCCGCAACCCCCAAAGGGGCCGCGACTGCTTGTAAGCCCACGGTTTCAGGCTCTATTTCACTCCCCTCCCGGGGTTCTTTTCACCTTTCCCTCACGGTACTGGTTCACTATCGGTCACCCGGAGTACTTAGCCTTAGGCGGTGGTCCGCCCAGATTCCCCCATGGCTCCACGAACCACAGGGTACTCGGGTACCCTCACCTATCCCCTCCCCTTTCGCCTACAGGGCTTTCACCTTCTCCGGCGCTGCTTCCCAACAGCTTCGGCTAGAGTCGGGGATTCGGTATCCGAGGGCCCCACTACCCCGCCCGGACAAGCCAGACGGTTTAGGCTCTTCCCCTTTCGCTCGCCGCTACTCAGGGAGTCGCTTTCGCTTTCCTCTCCTCTGGGTACTGAGATGTTTCAGTTCCCCAGGTTCCCCCCGCCAATCGGCGGTGACCCGTGTTCCCACGGGCCGGGTTCCCCCATTCGGACATCCAGGGATCAACGCCCGCTACCGGCTCCCCCTGGCTTATCGCAGGTAGCCACGTCCTTCATCGGCTCGGGTGCCAAGGCATCCACCGTGGGCCCTTAGCATCTTGACCCTCAAAGGCCGCTCATCACGGCCTCCAACTACCTATCCTCCACCCCAGCTTTCAAGATCCCCCGCCGCCCCTTCAGGCAGCGCAAAGAAAAAACTACCAGACCAACACAAGACTGTCAAGGGGGGTGGAGGCTTTTCGGGTAAGCTAAGGGCGTGCGCGGCCTGTTGGTACGGCTTCTCCTCAACACCCTGGCCCTTTGGGTGGTAAGCCTGGTGTACCCGGGGGTTTCCTTCGCCCGGGAGGCAGGGCTTTTGGACTACTTGGTGGCGGGTGCGGTATGGGGGCTGGCCAATGCCTTACTGCGGCCCCTTCTCCTTTTCCTGACCCTGCCCTTAAACCTCATGACCCTGGGGCTCTTCACCCTGGTGGTCAACGGCATCGTGCTTTACCTGGTGGCCGAGGCCACAGCCCTTCAAGTGCCGGGCTTTGCGGAAGCCCTCATCGGGGCCTTGATCCTTTCCCTGGTAAGCCTTCTTCTCAGCTGGCTTTTCCGAGACTAGCGGTTTTCCATCACGTAGCGGGAAAGCTCCTCGATCAGGACCTCCTGCTCGGTGATGATGGCCTTGACCGCATCCCCGATGGAAACCACCCCGACCACCCTGCCCTCTTCCAAGACGGGAAGATGCCGCACCCGGTGCTCGGTCATCAGGCGCATGGCCTCTTGCAAGGTGGTTTCGGGAGTCACCGTGATCACCTCGCGGGTCATGACCTCCTCCACCAGGGTGTCCTTGGAAAACCGGCCCAGGAGGACCAGCTTCCGGGCATAGTCCCGCTCGGAGAAGATCCCGAGAAGCCTCTCCCCCTCCATGACCAGGAGGGCCCCGATGTCGTGCTCCGCCAGCTTGCGCAAAGCCTCCAGCACCGTGGCCTGGGGGTGAACGCTATAGACCCCTCCCCCCTTGCGCAACAGGACCTGCCGAACGGTCATAGAACCCCCCTTCCTTTAGGGGTTCATTATACCAGACCGAGCAAGCGCTTATCGCACGGTGAGGACCGGCCCCACCGCATGGCGCACCACGTATTCGGCGGTGCTCCCCAGGACCAGGCGGCGCACCGGCGCTCCCAGGGCCAGAAGATCCGAGGGGGTTTGCAGGGACAGAAGATGCTCTGCGGGATCGCCCGAGAAGGCCAGGGACTCCACCCGGATCCCCTGGTCCTGCAGGTAGGTCTGCGCCTCGAGGGCCCAGGTCCCTGCCTGCACCGGATCGTCGTGCACGCTCACCACCCGCACCAAAAGCCCCAGGGGTTTGGCCAAACCGGCTAAGGTGTGCAAGGCCCGCACCGCGCTTTCCGAAGCGTTGTAACCCAGGATGGCCCCTTGTATCTCCACGTAGTCGGTGGGGGCCACCAGAACCGGGGTAGGCGAGGTTCTTAAAACCCTGTCCACGGTGCTTCCCAACCCCACGAAGCTTCCCCCATGGGCTTCCCCGCTTCGGCCCATGACCAGGAGGTCTGCGGTGCGGGCATGGCGCAGGATCACCTCGTGGGGTAACCCGGTTTCCATGAAGACCTCCACCTGAAGCCCCGCCTCCTCGGCGCTTTTGCGAATACGCTCCAATAAGGCCTCGCCATGGGCGGAAAGGGCCTTTTCCAGCTCTTCCCGGTAGGCGGGCACGGGCACGGAAAGGGCCCCGAAGTCCATGAGCTCCAGCACCCGGATGAGGCGGGAATCCCGGACGTAGAGGGCCACCAACTTGGCGGAAAGCTTGTAGCAAAGCCACTCCGCCAGCACCTCCGCCCCCCGGGCCTGGGGAGAGCCATCTGTGGCCAGAAGGATCCTCATGGATCCATCTTACGGCCCTCAGGCCCAGCCCCCGGTTCCCGTACCCCCTGGGCCAAGGCCCAGGCGGGCAGGATCAAGGCCCCCAGGGCCAGGAGAACCGGCATCACGCCAAAGACCTCGATCCAGTGGCCTATGGGGGCGTAGAAGAGCCCGGCGAAACCCCAGGTGAAGCCCATGAGAAGCCCGGAAACCGTGGCCGTTTGGCCCGGTTCCAGCTCCTGGGCCAAGGCCACGGCCACCGGGATCCCCGCGTTCATCAAGGCCCCGGTCAGGCCCAGAAGGACCAGGTAGGGCGCACCCCCGGGAGGCAGGAAAAGAAGGCCCAGGTACAGGGGAAGCCCAAAGGCCAGGGTCCCCACCAAAACCGCCTTCCGCCCCAGGCGGTCGGAAAGGGTGCCCCCAAGAAAGGCGCCCAAGGTGGCGGAGAAGCTATAGGCGGAAAGGCTTAAGGCGATGTACGCATCGGAAAGGCCCCTTTGGGTAAACCAATAGGGCAAGGTGGTGGAAAAGCTCATAAACACCAGGCTCCTTAAGGTGGCCATCCCCCAAAGCCGGGCCACATCCCCGCGAAAGACCCTCAGAAAGTCCCTGAAACCCGCGGGCTTTCCCTGGCGCCGCACGGGGGGCAGGCGCAGGAGGAGCAGGGCCGGCACCAGGGCGAGCGGGGTTAACCACACTAGGCCCCTAAGCCCCCAGGCCCCCACGGCGAACAAGGCCACCACCGGTCCCAGGGAAAGACCCAAGTACCCGGCGGACCCGAAAAAGGAAAGCCAAAAACCCCTCCGCTCCCTGGGGGCAAACTCCCCCACCAGGCTGGCCCCCGAGGCGTGGAAAAGAGCCGAACCCAAGCCGGCAAGCCCCAGGACCAGAAGCAGTACCTCGAACCGGGGCCATAGGCCCAAAGAGCCCATGCCCAAAGCCACCAGCACCGGCCCCAAGGCCGCCAAAAGCCTTCGGTCCAACCGGTCGGCGATGAGGCCGGCCAGGGGCTGAAAAAGGCTACCCGTAAGGGAATACACGGACACCAGAAGCCCCACCGTCCCAAGCCCTACCCCAAAGTGGGCCATCAGCTTGGGCAGAAGGGGTGTGAGGAAGTTGGAAAAGAGGTCGTTGACCGTGTGAAGCCAGGCCAGGAGAAGCGGCAGCACCCTCCCATGCTAAACCCCTTTCTCATGGGGAGTGTGTTACAATCCCTTCGTGCTTGTGGGCTTTCCGGTAGGCGGGGGAAAAAGAAAAATGGCGCGCCCGAGAGGACTCGAACCTCTGACCTTCGGCTCCGGAGGCCGACGCTCTATCCAGCTGAGCTACGGGCGCACTCAGCGGGATGTATCCTAGCACGCTAAGGAGGAGGCGGTCAAGTGTTCGGTATCAGCAAGAAAGCCATCACCATCCTTTTCGGTCTTCTGGCCTTGGCCTTTGCCGTGGGGGCCATCCTCCTCTTCACCCCGCAGGCAGGGCAGCAGGCACGGGGCAAACCCGTGCTGTGGGTGAACGGGAAGGCGGTTTACGAGCTGGACCTGCTCAGGCTCCAGGGGAACGACCCCCTTTACGCCGCAAACCCGCAAGGGCTCCTCAAGAACCTGGTGGACACCCATTTCCTGGAGCAGGTGATCCTCACCGAGGCCCTCAAACAGGACGCCGCCCGGATACGGGTGGGTAGCGCCGAGGTGCGCAAGGAGGTGGACCGCATCAAGGAGCAGTTTGGCCTGAAGGACAAAAAGGCCTACGAGCAGTTCCTGAACCAGGTGGGGTACACGGATGCCCAGCTCAGGAGTGAGGTAAAAACCCAGCTCCAGATCCAGAAGCGCCTCGAGCAGATCCGCTCCGCGGCCAAGCCCACCCCGGAAGAAGTGCGGTTCTACTTTGAGGTGCACCAGGAGAACTACAAGGGTGAGCCCCGGGTGAAGGCCCGCCAGATCGTGGTGGACGATGCCAAACTGGCGGCGGAGCTTCTGGCCAAGGCCAAGGCCGGGGAGGACTTTGCCGCCTTGGCCAAGCAGCACTCCAAGGTGGGTGCCGAGCAAGGTGGGGCCTTGGGGGCAGCTCCCGGAGAAAGCGAGCCCAAACCCGTGACCAAGGTGGTCTTCCCCGAGAAGGTGGCGGAGGCAGTCTTCGCCAAGAAGGGGCCTGGCCTGGTGGGGCCCATAGAGGCTGGGGGCCGGTACTACCTGGTGAAGGTGGAGGAGTACCTGCCCCCCAAGGTGCCCACCTTTGAGGAGGTGAAGGAGCAGGTGGAGAAGGATGCCCAGGAGGCCAAGGGGAACGGGGCCCTCGAGGCCTACCTGGAAGACCTCCGCCGGAAGGCCCAGGTGCGCTTCGCCGAGGATAGCCCCTACAGCTACAAGAACCCTCCTGTGGCCAAGGTGGGCGACAGGGAAATCCTGCTGAGCGAGATTCTCCAGCCGGTTTTCTCCAACCAGCAGACCGCATCCCTCATCCAGCAGGGCCTGGGGGAGCTGGCGGTGCAGTTCTTCCTGCCCCAGACCCTGGAAAGCCTGATCGACCGCGAGCTCCTGGTGGAGGCCGCCAAGAAGAGCGGCCAACCCTTCATCGGCTCCAAGGACCAGATCGCCCAGGCCTACCTCCTCTACGAAACCCGGGGCCTCACCGCCACCGAGGAGGAAGCCCGCAAGTTCTATGCGGAAAACCCCGCCCTCTTCACCATCCCCGCCAGCGCCGAGGTAACGGGGGTGGTCTTCAAGGCCGAGGCCAAGGCCAAGGCCTTCCGGGAGGCGGCTTTAAAAGGCGGCGATCTTCAGGCCCTGGCCAAGGCCCAGGAGGGCAGCGTCACCGAGTACGGCACCGTGAACCCCAACCAGCTCCCCGCCGTCTTGGACCGCCTGGTCTTCAAGGTGAAGGAAACCTTCCCCAAGGGTCCTTTGGGGGAGGTGAGCGAGGTGGTGAAGCTGGAAGATGGCACCTTTGCCGTGCTGATCATCAAAGACCGCAAGGCGGAGGTGCTCAAGCCCTTCGCGGAAGTGGTGGAGCAGGCTAAGGAAGGGGTCATCAACCGGAAGCGGCAGCAGCAGGCCCAGGCCCTTATCCAGGAGCTCCGCAAGGCCGCCCAAATAGAAAACCGCCTGAGCCAGGTGCTGGCGGAACTCACCCCCAAAACCCAGGAGCCGGCGAAATCCCCTACACAGGAGGCTCCCAAGGAAGCGCCTTCCAAGCCCTAGGCCGGAAGAAACCCGCAGGGAGGCCCCAGGCGCC
>NZ_BAAJPG010000041.1:0-64222 GCF_057547025.1 Thermus sp. KWY1 | reverse complement strand
CCCAGGCGCCTGGGGCCTCCCGGGTTTTTTAAGATGGAAACATGGACCTCCTCAGGCTCCTCACCCTTTACTACGAAGAGCGCCCCGACCCCCAAAACCCCCTCCAGCAGGTGGCCTTCGGCACCAGCGGCCACAGGGGCACAAGCCTCAAGGGCACCTTTACCGAGGCCCACGTGCTGGCCATCGCCCAGGCCATCGCCGACCTCCGGGCCTCCTTTGGAGCCACCGGACCCCTCTTCCTGGCCAAGGACACCCACGCCCTCTCCGAACCTGCCTGGGCCACGGCCCTTACCGTCCTCGCCGCCAACGGCATAGAGGTGCGCCTCGAGGAGGGCTACACCCCCACCCCCCTGGTTTCCCTGGCCATCCTGGAGCACAACGCCCAGCACCCCGCCAAAGCGGATGGCATCCTCCTCACCCCCAGCCACAACCCCCCCGAGGACGGGGGGCTCAAGTACAACCCCCCTACCGGCGGCCCCGCCGACACCCGCATCACCAAGGCCATTGAGGAAAGGGCCAACGCCCTCCTTGCAGAAGGGCTAAAGGGAGTGAAGCGCCTTCCCCTTCGGGAGGCCCTGAAAAGGACCAAGCCCTTTGACTACGTGGGGCTTTATGTGGAGAAGATCCGGGAGGCCGTGGACCTCGAGGCCATCCGGGTTTCCAGCCTGCGCCTGGGGGTGGATCCTTTGGGAGGAGCGAGCCTAAGGGTCTGGGAGCGGCTTGCCGAGGCCTACCGGCTAAACCTCGAGGTGGTCAACCCCACCGTAGACCCCACCTTCCGCTTCATGCCCAAGGACCACGACGGCAAGATCCGCATGGACTGCTCAAGCCCCTACGCCATGGCGGGCCTTCTGGCGCTGAAGGACCGCTTTGACCTGGCCATCGGCAACGATCCCGACGCCGACCGCCACGGCATCGTCACCAGGAAGGGCCTCATGAACCCCAACCACTACCTGGCGTCCGCCGTCTTTCACCTCTACACCACCCGCACCTGGCCGGGGGCCAAGGTGGGCAAGACCGCGGTGACCAGCGCCCTTCTGGACCGGGTGGCCAAGGCCTTGGGACGGGAGGTTTACGAAACCCCCGTGGGCTTCAAGTACTTCGTGGACGGGCTCCTGGAAGGCTGGCTGGGATTCGGCGGGGAGGAAAGCGCCGGGGCCAGCTTCCTGCGCTTCGACGGCAGGCCCTTTTCCACCGATAAGGACGGCATCCTCCTGGGGCTTTTGGCAGCGGAGATCCTGGCCAAGCGGGAAAAGGGGCCCGACGAGCTCTACGAGGAGCTGGCCGAGCACCTGGGCCGGCCCCATTACGCCCGCAAGGACCTCCCTATCTCCCCCGAGGCCAAGGCCAGGCTGGCCCGCCTTTCCCCCGAAGATGTAAAGGAAAAGGAGCTGGCAGGGGAGCCCATCCTGGCCATCCTCACCCGGGCTCCCGGAAACGGGGAGCCCCTAGGGGGCCTCAAGGTGGTGACGAAAAACGCCTGGTTCGCCGCCCGCCCGAGCGGTACCGAGGACGTGGCTAAGGTGTACGCGGAAAGCTTCAAGGGGGAAGGGCACCTAAAGGAGGTCCTCGAGGCCGCCCTGGCCCTGGTGGCAAAGACCCTGGGCTGAGTACCTAGCCCTTTACCGCCCCGGCGGTAAGCCCCGCCACGATCCGCTGCTGGAAGATGAGCACCAGCACCACCAGGGGCACGGTGACCACCACGCTGGCCGCCATGATGGAACCCCAGGGGATCTCAAAGGGCGTGGCCCCCCCAAAGCTGGCGATGGCTGGAGGCACCGTCTTCACCTTGTCCCCCACGGTGAAGGTGAGGGCGAAGAGGTACTCGTTCCAGGCGGCGATGAAGGCGAGAAGCCCCGTGGTCACCAGACCCGGGCCCGTAAGGGGAAGCATGATGCGCACCAGGGTCTGCAAGGGCGTGGCCCCATCCACATAGGCCGCCTCCTCCAGCTCCCGGGGCAGACCCTTGAAGTAGCCCACCAGGACCCATACGGTAAACGGCAGGGTGAAAAGAAGGTAGCTGAGGATAAGGCCCAAATGGGTGTTGAAAAGCCCCGCCTGGCGGAGCAGCATAAAAAGCCCCCCCAACACCGCGATCTGGGGGAACATGGTCATGGCCAGCACCAGGTAGAGCACAGCATTTCTTGGAGGGAAAGGCAACCTGCCCAAAGCGTAGGCGGCCAGCACCCCGAGGAACAGGGAAAGAAGGGTGGCCCCGCCGGCCACCACCACGGAGTTCAGAAGATTGCGGCCAAAGTTGGCCTGAAGAAACACGTTCCTGTAGTGGTCCAGGGTGAAGGGTAGCGGGAGAAAGCTGGGGTTGCTGGCAAAAAGGGCATCGGAGGGCTTGAAGCTGGAAATCACCGCCCAGTAAAAGGGGAAGACGCTGTACACCACCACGAAGGCCACCAGCAGGTAAAAAAGGAGACGATTTCCCAAACGAAGCCAGGTCCTCATCGCAAGGCCTCCCTACCCAGGGTGCGCATATAGACCACCACGAAGAGGAAGATAAGGAGCAGAATGGCCACGCTTATGGCCGACCCATAACCCAGGTCCTGGAAGTCGATCAGGGTCTGGCGGTTGTACACGGCCAGGGTACGGGTGGCGGGGTTCACCCCGCTCATGACGAAGATGACGTCGAACACCCTCAAGGCATCCAGGGTGCGGAAGATGAGGGCCACCACCAGGGCGGGGGTGAGGAGGGGGAGGGTAATGGTCCAGAACTGTTGCCACCGGGTGGCCCCGTCAATGCTGGCCGCCTCGTAAAGTTCCTCGGGAATCAGCTGGAGGCCGGCCAGCAGGAGAAGGGCCATGAAGGGCGTGGTCTTCCACACGTCCACGGCGATGATAGCGGGCAGGACCAGCTCGGGCCGGGCCAGAAAGGCCACCTTTTGCGACAGGATGCCCAGCTTCACCCCCAGGATGTTGATCACCCCGTAGACATCGTGGAGCATCCACTGCCACATCTTGGCGGAAACCACCGTGGGAATGGCCCAGGGAATCAGGATGGCGGTGCGCACCAACCCCCGGCCCTTGAAGTTGGAATGGATGACCAGGGCGATGGCCAAGCCCAGAAGGGTTTCCAGGCTCACGGAGATTACAGTGAACTTCACCGTGTTCCATAGGGCCTGGCGGAAGTCGGGGTCCTGCAGGAGGTAAAGATAGTTCTTGAAGCCCACAAACTCCGGGGGCTCCACGAAGGCGATATCCGCCCGGAAAAAGGACCAGTAAAAGACCTGGGCCAAAGGGTATCCCGCCACCAGCACCACCACCAAAAGGGTAGGCAGGACCAAGGCCCAGGCCAAGCGGACCTGTCGTTGTGTCAGCATGCCTAGAGGATAAACCCCGGGGGGTGGTCCCCCGGGGTGGAAGGAAGGCTAGCGCAGGATGCGGCGCAAGCGGCCCTCGAGGTCCCGCACCGCCGCTTCCCCGGTCTTCTTTCCGGTGAGGACGCTGTGCACCTCGGTCCAGATGGCCTCGGACACCTGGTTGTACCTGGCCCCGGCCACATCGGAGGGCCTGGAAACCGCATTCTGGAAGACGGGAAGGAGGTCGCGGAACCAGGGGTTCCTGGCCAGGACATCCCGGTCGGTGTAGAGGGCCGGACGGGTGGGCAGGCGGGAAAGCCGGACGGCGTTGTCCTTCTGCACCTCGTAGGAGGCCAGGTACCGCACCAGGTCGGCGGACTCCTTGGGATAGCGGCTGTAGGCGGAAACCATGAGCTGCCACCCCCCCAGGGTGGCGGCGTTGGGGGCATCGGCTCCGCCCTTGGGAAGCACCGTGACCCCGAACTTGCCGCGGATGGGGCTTCCCTCCGCCTGGCCAAGGGCGTAGGCGTAGGGCCAGTTGCGCATGAAGAGGCTATTGCCCTGCTGCCACACGTTCCTCGCCTCCTCCTCGGCATAGCTGGTGACCCCCGAGGGGGCGATGGTACCCACAAAGCGGCGCACGGTGTTCAGGGCCAGGGCCGCACGGCCGTTGTTGATGCTGATGGTGCCATCGGGCTCTATGATGCGCCCGCCCCTATGGGAGTAGATCCATTCCAGAGCGTCGCAGGTAAGGCCCTCATAAGCCTTGCCCTGGAACACGAAACCCCAGAAGTCACGGTTGCCTGCCTTGCGCTCGCCCTCCATAACCTTCTGGGCCATCTGCTCCAGCTCGGCCCAGGTGCGGGGTGGGTTCTTGAAGCCGTATTTGTCCAGAAGGTCTTTGCGGTAGTAGAGGATGCCCGCATCGGTAAAGAAGGGAATGGAGGTGAGCTTTCCCCGGATGGTGTTGTTCTGGACAATGCGGGGGAAGAACTCCTTAAGCTCGTTATCCGAGAAGTACTGTTTAAGGTCAGCGGCATGGGGGGCCACGATGCCCGGCCAGATGACGTCGATCATGTACACGTCCACATCCGGGCTCTTGGCCGCCCAGTACTGCTGGTAGAGGGCCAGGCGATCGTTGGTGTCCGCAGGGGAGTCGATGTACTCCACCCGGGTGCCCGTCTTCTTGCCCCAGGCCTCCACCATCTCCTTCATCCAACGGCCGCCCTCGCCCACCGCGGTGGAATCCCCGGCCACGCGGATGACCGGGCCCGCCTGGGCCCGCACCAAAGCCGACCCCCAAAGGACGCTGGCCGCCAATCCAACCCCTGTCTTCTTGAGAAACTCCCTCCGCCTCATATCAACCTCCGTGGAAGCTTTTCCAGGGGGATTTTAAACCCGGTTCACCCCACCTGTCAAGCCCAGGGGGAAGCTGGTCTCTCAGGGAGGTTCTCCCTATACCATGCCCGTAATCTCTTTTGGGGTGGGGTGATTCCAAACCGAAGCCCCGGGGGGATTCCCCCGGGGCGGCTACCTTGAGGAACCTTAGACGGCAGGGAAGGCGAAGCTTTCGTAACCCAGCTCCGCCACGGCAAACCAGCGGTACTGCTCCTCCCGGAACTTCTTCCAGGCAGTGTATACCTTGCGGTAAGTGGCGTCCTTGGCCGCCTCCTCCTCGTACCAGTCAAAGGCCGCCTTCTGGGCCGCCTTCATCACATCAGCGGGCCACTTGCGCAACCGCACCCCCGCCTTGATGAGCCGCTGGAGGGCAGGGGGGTTCACCTGGTCGTACTTGGCCATCATGGCCAGGTTGGCCTCGGCGGCCGCCACCTCGAGGGCCTGCTGGTATTCCTTGGGAAGCTTCTGCCACTCCTTCAGGTTGATGTAGAAGGAAAGCTGGGGCCCAGGCTCATGCCAACCAGGGTAGTAGTAGTACTTGGCCACCTTGTAGAAGCCCAGCTTCTCGTCGTCGTAGGGTCCCACCCACTCGGCGGCATCCACCACACCCCGCTCCAAAGCCGGGTAGATGTCCCCACCCGCCAGCACCTGGGGCACCACCCCAAGCCGGCTCATCACCTGGCCGCCAGGGCCGGGAATGCGCATCTTGAGCCCCTTGAGGTCCGCCACACTCTTGACCTCCTTGCGGAACCAGCCCCCCATCTGGACCCCGGTGTTGCCGCCGGGGAACTGGATGATGCCGAAGTCCGCAAAGATTGGACGGAAGAGCTCAATCCCTCCCCCGTAGTACATCCAGGCGTTCTGCTGGCGGGCGGTGAGGCCAAAGGGTACCGCGGTGTCAAAAGCGAAAACCGCTGCCTTGCCCACGAAGTAATAGCTGGCGGTGTGGCCCATCTCAACCGTACCCTGCTGCACGGCATCCATCACCTGGAGCCCGGGCACGATCTCCCCTGCCTGGTAAGGGCGGATCTGGAAGCGGCCGCCGGTGAGGGCGGAAACCCGCTCCGCCAGCACCTCCGCCGCCCCATAGATGGTGTCCAGGCTCTTGGGGAAGCTAGAAGCCAGCCGCCACCTCACGCTGGGCTGGGCCTGGGCGAATACCGGGCCAAAAGCTGCGCTGGCTGCTACGCCGATACCTGCCTTCTTTAAGAAGTCACGCCGCTTCATTGTCGACCTCCTTAGCGGTCCGGGGGGATTATACCCCACCTGGGGGTGGAAAGCGCAAGTCCCTTTGCAAGTTCATGCGGTCAGCGGACGTAGAAGTAGGTTTCCACCACCTGGTAACGGCGGGCTCCGGAGGCATCCAGGTAGACCCTGAGCCGGGCATCCCAGTCCGTGTATACCCCTTCCAGGCGCAGGCTCCCGGGCTGGCTATCCGTGTATACGGCCCGCACTCGATGGAGACCTCTCGGAGGCGTGAGGGTATAGCGGTAGGCCCCTGGAGGGAGCAGATGGGTACCCCGGCCCAGGTAGAAGCGGTCGAACTCATAGGTGCGTCCGTCGGGGTCTATGGCCACCAGGCTAATCCAGCCAGAGTCCGCCAGGGTGAGGAGGAAACGCACCTCCTCCCCCACGTAGTACGTGGCCCCCGCCCCCCGGTCCGGCTCAAAGCGCAGGATGGCAGGGGAGAAGTCCCAGCGGTAACTGACCGTGATCCCTTCAAGGGTCAGGGTGCAGGCGGAAAGAAGCCCCGCCATTAGAAGCCACAAAAGCCGCATGGCCACCTCCACCCTCAGTTTAGTCCAGAATGGGACTACTCCTCTTCAGAAAACCTTAAGGGAGCCTGGGCCACGGGGGCAAAGCACCTGCGGTGCACGGGAGAAGGCCCTAGGACTAAAAGAGCCTCTTGGTGCTCCGGGGTGCCGTAACCCTTGTGCCGGGCAAACCCGTAACCGGGGTAAAGGCGATCCAACTCCACCATAAGCCGGTCCCGGTGCACCTTGGCCAGGATGCTGGCCGCGGCCACGCTGGGGCTATTCTGATCCGCTTTGGGAGGGGCAAGGAGGGGCAAGGAAGTGGCCACCTGGAGGTAATCGGTGACCAGGGCCTCAGGGGGTGGATCCAGAAGGTCCAAGGCCCTTTGCGCCGCCAGAAGGGTGGCCTTCAAAACCCCAAGCCGGTCCACCTCCCCTACCTCCGCCACCCCCAGGGCATAGGCTAAGGCCACCCGCCGCACCTCCTCCGCCAGGCGCTCGCGCTCCTTTGGCCTTAAGAGCTTGGAATCCCGGAAAGGGTAGCGCCCAGGAGGAAGGATCACCGCCCCCACCACGATGGGGCCTGCCCAGGCTCCCCGGCCTGCCTCATCCACCCCGGCCACCCTTAAGCCCAAGGACCAGAAGGAGGCCTCGAGGCATCCTTGCACTTCCTCCATCCCCTGGCATTATGCCCCGTATCCCGAGCTTCTTGACATCCCCAGGCATAATCTGGAAAGGTTTGGATATGAGACCCTCCACCTTCTTGAGGCCGGGTGCGGTTGCCTTAACTCTAACCCTAGGCCTTGCCCTGGCCCAGGGAATCGCGGTTCAAACTCCCCTCGGCCCTGCCCTGGGCCAGATAGAAAAGGGTGCCATCGCCTTCTACGGCCTGCCCTATGCGCAAGCGAACCGCTTTGAGGCCCCAAGGCCTGTGGCCGCTTGGCCCTCTGGGGTCGGGAAGGAACGGGTGGCCTGTCCCCAAACCCTGGGCACCCCCGCGCGCCTTGGGGGATACCTGCCCCCGCAAAGGGAAGAATGCCTGGTGGTAAACCTTTTCCTCCCCTTGGAACTCCCACCTCCGGAAGGCTTCCCCGTGATGGTTTACCTGCATGGGGGCGGCTTCACCTCAGGAAGCGCCGCCGAGCCCATTTACGAGGGGCACCGGCTGGCTCAGGAAGGCGTGGTGGTGGTTTCCGTGGACTACCGCCTGGGCCCCCTGGGGTTTTTGGCCCTACCTGCCCTGGCCAAGGAGGATCGCAAGGCGGTGGGGAACTATGGGCTTTTGGATCTGGTGGAGGCCCTCCGCTTTGTGCAACGGTATATCCGCTATTTCGGCGGCAACCCCCAAAACGTCACCCTCTTCGGGGAATCCGCCGGGGGCATGCTGGTCTGCACCCTCCTCGCCACCCCGGAGGCCCAGGGGCTTTTCCACAGGGCCATCCTCCAGTCGGGTGGGTGCCACCAGGTGCACCCCTTGGAGAAGGACTTCCCCTTCGGGGAACGGTGGGCCAGGAACCTGGGCTGCTCCCCGGAGGACCTGGCCTGCCTCAGGCACCTTCCCCTATCCCGCCTCTTTCCTTCTCAGGAACCCAAAGCCCCTCCCGACATCACCTCCTCCGCCCTAGGCTTTCCCAACTCCCCCTTCAAACCCCACCTGGGGGCCTTGCTTCCGGATAGTCCCTTGCAAGCCTTGGGTCAAGGAAAAGCCCGGGGTATTCCCCTCCTGGTGGGGGCCAACCTCGAGGAGCTTACCTTTCCCGGTCTGGCCTGGCTCCTGGGACCCGGGACCTGGGAGGAGTTCAGCGGAAGGCTTGCCGCCCAGGGTATTCCCCCCAAGGAGCGGGAAGCCTTAACGAAGGCCTACCAAAAGCGTTTTTCCGACCCCCGAAAGGCCTGGGGAGAGGTCCAGACGGACCTACAACTCCTCTGCCCCTCCCTGAAGGCCGCCAGGCTCCAGGCTCCCTTCGCCCCCACCTACGCCTACCTCTTCACCTTCCGGGTCCCAGGCTGGGAGGGACTTGGGGCCTTCCACGGCCTGGAGCTCGCCCCCCTTTTCGGAAACTTCGAGGAAATGCCTTTTCTTCCGCTTTTCCTCAGCGCCGAGGCCCGGGAAAAGGCCGAGGCCCTGGGCAAGCGCATGCGCCGCTACTGGGTGAGCTTCGCCCGGGAAGGGGAGCCCCGGGGCTGGCCCCGCTGGCCCACCTACGAGGAAGGCTACCTCCTCCGGCTGGACGAGCCCCCAGGCCTCCTTCCCGATTCCTACGAGGAACGATGCGGTGCCCTCGAGGCCCTGGGGCTACTATAGGGGCATGAAGGCCCGCGCCACCTGCCCCCTGGACTGCCCCGACGCCTGTAGCCTCCTGCTCACCCTTGAAGAGGGAAGGCTCTCCCGGGTGGAGGGGGATCCCCGCCACCCTGTCACCCAAGGCTTCGCCTGCGCCAAAACCTACCGCTACCCGGAAAGGGCAAGGGAACGCCTCCTTTACCCCATGCGCCGGGTGGGGAAAAAGGGAGAAGGCCGCTTTGAAAGGATCTCCTGGGAGGAGGCCCTGGAGGAAATCGCCGAAAGGCTTAGGGCCATCCTGGACACCCACGGGGGGGAGGCCATCCTCCCCTACCACTACGCGGGCACCATGGGCCTTGTGGAAAACCAGCATCCCCTGGCCTTCTTCCGGGCCATAGGGGCGAGCGAGCTAGAGGAAACCATCTGCTCCACCGCGGGAAGCGCCGCCTGGGAGATGACCTATGGTCCCAGGCTCGGCCCCGACCCGGAGGAGGTGCCCGAGGCCCGCTACATCCTCCTTTGGGGCATCAACAGCCTCTCCACCAACAGCCACCTCACTCCCTTTCTCAAGGAGGCGAGAAGGCGGGGAGCCAAGGTGGTCCACATCGACCCCTACGAGAACCCCACCAGCCGATTCGCCGACCAGCACATCAAGCTCCGCCCGGGCACCGACGCCGCCTTGGCCTACGCTCTGGCCCACCTGCTTTTCCGTGAAAACCTGGTGGACTGGGAATACCTCAAGGAGTCCGCCACGGGGTTGGAAGCCTTCCAGGAGGAGGCCCGGAAGTGGCCCCCAGAAAGGGCCGAGGCCCTCACCGGGATGCCCAAGGAGGCCATAGAGCGGCTGGCCCGGGAACTGGGGGAAGCCAAACAGGTCTTCCTCCGGGTGGGCTACGGGATGACCCGGCACCCGGGCGGGGGGAATGCCCTAAGGGCAGCGATCCTCCTTCCCGCCCTTGTAGGGGCCTGGCGCTACCCAGGATGCGGGGCCCTTCTTTCCACCAGCGGGGCCTTCCCCCTCAACAAGCGCTTCCTGGGGGGAAGGCATCTTCTGGAAGGATCCCACCCCCATGAGGGCTACTTCCGTCCCAACCCCAGGGTACGCCGGATCAACATGAACCAGCTGGCCAGCGCCCTCACCCGGCTTGCCCCCCCCATCCGGGCCCTCTTCGTCTTCAACTCCAACCCCCTGGTGGTGGCCCCGGACACGGGAAGGGTCAAGGAAGGGCTTTTGCGGGAGGACCTCCTCACCGTGGTCCTGGAGCAGGTCCTGACGGAAACCGCCCTCTACGCCGACTACCTCCTCCCCGCCACCTTCTTTTACGAGCACCCCGACCTTTACACCAGCTACGGCCACTACTACCTCTCCTGGAACGAGCCCCTAACCGAGCCCGAAGGGGAGGCCAGGCCCAACACCTGGGTCTTCCGGGAACTGGGGAGGAGGCTTGGCCTAAAGGAACCCACCCTCCATTGGACCGCGGAGGAGGTGGCAGAAAGCCTCCTGGATGTGGACCACCCCTACCTTGCGGGCATCAACCTGAAGAGGCTTAAGGAGGAGGGGTTTGTGAAGCTCAACCTCCCCAAGCCCTTCCTGCCCTTCAGAAACGGCCCCGTGCGCTTTAGCCCACCCCCTGAGGTCATCCCCACCCAGACCCTCCCCGGCTACCCCTTGATCCTCCTCACCCCCCCGGCCCACCGCTTCCTGAACACCACCTACGGGAACGTCCAGGCCCTGGTGGAGGCGGAAGGAGGCGAGCCCAGGCTTCTCATCCACCCCAAGGACGCCGAGGAGCGGGGGATCACCGAGGGCATGCTGGTCTACATCCACTCCCCCCAAGGCAGGGTGGTGCGCAAGGCCAAGGTGACGGAGGCCCCCATGCCGGGGACGGTGGTCCTCGAGGGCACCTGGTGGGAAAAGTGGGCCCCGGACGGCAAGGGCATTAACCATCTCACCGCGGAAACCCTCACCGACTTAGGGGGCGGAAGCACCTTCCACAGCACCCCGGTGGAGGTGGAGCCCCTCCGCCTGGCCTGATTTGCGCCTGGGCTAGGGTTTTGCTAGGCTGGTTGGGTGCAGACGGCCAAGCCCCTTAAGCGCGCGGTGGCCCTGGCCGCCTGGAGCGAGGAAGGGCTTCTCTTGGTGAAGCGGCCCGAGGAGGACCCCGAGTTCGGCGGGGCCTGGGGCCTGCCGGCGGTGAGCCTTGGGAATGGGGAAGGCCCGGAGGAAGGGGCCCTAAGGGTAGGCCGGGAGAAGCTGGGAGCCGGGGTGGAGGTCCTTCGGCCCGTGGCCTTCGGGGTGGAGGAGCGGACCGCGTACACCCTGGAGCTTTGGGTGGTGGAGGCCAGGCTTCTCGCCAGGCCTGAGCTTCCCGAGCCCAAGCCCGGCAAGACCTACTACCGGGCCTACCGCTTTGGCCGGCCCGAGGAGCTCAGGGAAGCCGCCCGGCAAGGCTCCTTATGCAGCCGCCTTTACCTGGCGGTGAAAGGTCTCTGCCCGTGACCATGGAAACCCTGGTTCTGGTCAACCTGTTCCACGAGCTGGCCCTGAAAGGGGAAAACCGCCCCTTTTTCCTGAGGAAAGCCAAGGCCCATGTAAAGGAGGCCCTTAAGGGCACGGCGGCCCGGTTGGAGGCGGAGTGGCCCATGGCCCTCCTCTTCCGCCTGCCCCAGGAAGCCTGGCTCGAGGCCAGGGAACGCCTGAAGGACACCCTGGGGGTGGAGGGCTTTGCCCGGGTCCTGCGCACTCCCCCGGATCTAAAGGCCCTCGAGGCCGCCCTGGAGGAAACCCTTGCGAGGGAACGCTTCGAAAGCTTCCGCATCACCGCCAAGCGCTCCGACAAGACCTTCCCCCTCACCTCTCCCGAGATCGAGCGCCTTCTTGGAGCCTTCGTGAAGGAGAAGACGGGAGCCAGGGTACAGCTCAAGGGAGCGGAAAGGGAGTTGGTGGTGCGCATCCTGCCCAACGCCGCCCTTTTGGAGGTGGAGCGCCACCCGGGACCGGGAGGGCTTCCCCCCGGGGTTTCCGGAAAGGTGGTGGCCCTCCTTTCCGGGGGGATTGACTCCCCCGTGGCCGCCTACCGTCTCATGCGCCGGGGAGCGGAGGTGGCCTTAGTGCACTTCCACCCCTTCCCCCTTCTCTCGGGCCAGAGCCGGGAAAAGGCCAAGGCCATCGCCGAGCGCCTGGCCCGCTTCCAGCACCGCATCACCCTCCACCTGGTTCCCTTCAGCGAGGTGCAGCGGCAGATCATCCTCGAGGCCCCCAAGGCCTACCGGGTGGTCCTCTACCGCCGCTACATGCTCCGCATCGCCGAGGCCATCGCCAAGGAGGAAGGGGCCCTGGCCTTGGCCACCGGGGACAGCCTGGGCCAGGTGGCCTCGCAGACCCTGGAGAACCTCCATGTGGTCAACCAGGCGGCCACCCTTCCCGTCTTCCGGCCCTTGATCGGCTTTGACAAGGTGGAGATCAAGGCGGAGGCGGAGCGCATCGGCACCTACGCCATCTCCATCCTCCCCGACGAGGAGTGCTGCACCCTTTTCGCCCCCAAGCACCCCGTGACCCGGGCCCGGCTTTCCGTGGCCTTGGAAACGGAAAGCCGTTTGGATACGGAAAGGCTCATCGCCTTGGCCCTCGAGGGCCGGGAGGTGGTGCGCTACACCTGGCCGGGGCAAAAACCCCTACCAGAGGCTCAGGAGAAGGCCCCTATAATGGAGCATGGACCTCTTGACGGCTAAAGCCCTCCTGGAAAGGGGCGAAACCACTCCCCTGGCCCTTTTGGAGGAAGCCCTGGAAAGGGCCCGGGCCTTCCAGGACCGCAACGCCTTGGCCTACCTGGACGAGGAGGGAGCCAAGGAGGAAGCCCAGCGCCTTACGGAGGAGCTAAGGCAGGGGTACATCCGCGGACCCCTACACGGCATCCCCCTCACGGTAAAGGACCTCTTCCCGGTCAAGGGCATGCCCACCCGGGCAGGAACCCGGGCCCCCCTCCCTCCCCTTCCCGAGGAGGCCCAGGCGGTAAGGCGCCTGAGGGAAGCCGGAGCCCTCCTCTTCGCCAAAACCAACATGCACGAGGTGGCCCTGGGCATCACCGGGGAAAACCCCTGGACGGGCCCGGTGCGCAACGCCTTAGACGCAAGCCGCCAAGCCGGGGGAAGCAGCAGCGGAAGCGCCGTGGCCGTGGCCTTGGGGATCGGCCTCGCCTCCCTGGGCTCGGACACGGGAGGGTCCATCCGCATCCCTGCCGCCTTCAACGGGGTGGTGGGCTTCAAGCCCTCCTACGGCCGGGTAAGCCTGGAAGGCGCCTTGCCCCTCTCCCGCTCCACCGACCATGCGGGGCCCATCGCCAAGACGGTGCGGGACGCCCACTTCCTCACGGAGATCCTGGCCGGGGAAAGCATCCCCCTCGAGGGCCCGCAAAACCCCACCTTCGGCGTGCCCCTGGACTTCCTGGAGGGCCGTTTGGGGGTGGAGGTGCGCAGGGCCTTCCAGAGGCTTCTAGAGGAACTCCCCTCCTTGAGGGCTAAGGTAAGGGAGGTATCCTTACCCCTACCCAGGGTCTATGAGGTCTACACCCGCCTGGTGCGCTACGAGGCAGCCCGTATCCACGAAAAAGCCTTAAGGGAACATCCAGAAGGCTTCTCTCCCCAGGTGCGGGAGGCCCTTATGGCCGGGCTTTCCCTCACGGAGAAGGATTACCGGGATGCGGTGGCGGAAAGGGAGGCCCTGCGCCTCCAGTTGGTGAAGGCCTTAAGGGGGGTGGACGCCCTCCTTCTCCCCGCCCAGCCCCTTCCTGCCCCCCCCTTGGGCACGGAGGAGGTGGAGCTAGAATCGGGCAGGAGGAGCCACCGGGAGGCCTTCATCACCCTCACCCTGCCCTTCAGCCTCCTCGGGGTGCCCACCCTAACCCTCCCCTTCGCCCGGGTGGAGGGGATGCCCGTGGGGCTCCAGGTGGTGGGGCCCTACGCGGAGGATGGCCGGGTGCTGGCCATTGGAGGCTGGCTCGAGGCCCGGCTTGCCTAACCGCCCCCCTAGACGGCAGGGCTCCGAGGTTTGCCCCGGAGCCCTTGGTACCAAGGCTACCTGGGAATGTAGGCAGGCAAGGGCGTCTTGGCCTTCATGAGGAAGGCCAGGCTCCCGGTGGTGCCCACCACATACACCTCTCCCTTGGGACCCACGGCCAGGGCGTAGGTCAGGTTATCGTCATCGGTGCCCGACTGCAAAACCGACTTCAGCTCGCCCTTGGGGGTGTATTCCAACACGAAGACATCCGCTCCGCCAGCTCCTATAAAGCCAGGCAGGTTACCCGAGGCGGAATCCGCCAGGTACACGTTCCCCCCCGGGGCCACCGCCACGTAAGCGGAGCTCACAATCGAATCCTCTTCCTCCACCACTCCTACGCCAAACTCCTGCACCCAAAGCTGGCTTCCCCGGACGTCCAGCTTCATGAGGAAGGCTTTGGTGCCCAGGCCCCCGCCCCGGAAGCTCCCCTTGGTGGTGCCGCCCACATACACCCCCGAGGCATCCGCAGCCACCGACTGGCCCCGGTCATCCTGTTCCGTCCCGTACTGTCGGGCAAAAGCCTGGTTCCCCCGGGTATCCCACTTCACCAGGAAGAAGTCCTCGCCTCCATAGGTCTTTTGGCCGGGAAGGACACCATCCGTGGTGCCCACCTGGTAGATGGACCCATCCGGCCCCACCGCCAGGCTCAGCGCCACCTCACCGCCCCTCGAGCCCCCCTGGCGAGCCCAAAGGAGGTTCCCGTTGCTATCCAGCTTGGCCACAAAGTAGTCCCGGTCCCCGGCGTTCCGCTGGCCCGGGAAAGCCCCGTAGGTGAAGCCACCCACGTAGAGGTTGCCCTGGCGGTCCAGGCCAAGACCCGTGACCTTATCCCACCGGCTGGTGCCGTACTGCTTGAGGAAGACCCTTTTGCCCTCGGGGGTGTACTTGGCCACAAAGAAGTCCCAGTCCCCCCGGTTGGGCCCACCCAAGGACCCCAGGGTGTGCCCCGTTGCGTAGATGTTCCCAGCCTTATCCACCGCCACCCCGAAAACGCCTTCACCGGAGGACGTACCAAACTGCCTCAGCCAAAGGAGCTTTCCGGAAGGATCAAACTTGGCCAGGAAGGCATCCTCCCCGCCCTGATGAAGCTGACCGGGCAAGGCTCCCGAGGTATACCCTCCCACATAGACAAAGCCCTTTCCGTCCACCGCAACCGCCAAGGCATCGGTAGATGGGATGAAGAAGAAGGAGGGCTGAGCGCTCCAGGTCTTGACCCAGTAGGTGCCGTACCATCCCCTGGCGGGAGCAGGTGGCGGCGGCGGCGGGGGCGGGGGCGAGGGCGGGGCCACCACCTGGGCCAAGTAGTTGAGGATGAGGCCCAGAAGGACCAGGGTGCCGCCGTCCCCCACCTGGACCAGGTAGACCCCCTCGGGTCCCAGGCCATACACATAACCGCCAAAGAGGAAGAGGTAGGCCCAAAGGATGCCGGCCTGGTGGGTGACCACCACGGGGGAGCCGGGATCCGTCAGGTCCAACACGTAAAGCCCTGACTCGGCGAGGGCATAGAGGTAGCCGCTGCTCAGGAGGAGGTGCCAGACGGCAAAGCCAGGCAGGGTGTTGAGGTAGGCCAGCTTTAAAGGCCCCTCGAGGCGGTAGACCCACACCCCATTCGCCCCACCCAGGTACAGGTAGTCCTGCCGGAACACCAGGGTAAAGACCGGCTCCTCCCAGAGGATGCGTAGCGCCTCAGGCCCACGGCCCAGCTCCAGGGCAAAAAGGCCACCGGCTCCCGCCCCATAGAGGTAGCCCTGCCTCTCCTCGAGGGCATAGATGGCCCCGCCTTTGGCCTGCCAGCGCACTGCCAGGGTAGCCCCCTGCCAGACCACCGCCACCAGTCCCTCCTCGGTGCCCAGGTAAAGGACATCCCGTACGAACCAGAGCGCATATATGGGCTTTTCCTTCAGGTAAACCCTTTGCTCCAGGCTACCCGGCCCCTTCACCCGAAACACCCGCAAACCATCCGCGCACCCCACATAAAGCAAGTCCCCCACCAGGTGCACCGAGTAAGCCACAAACCCCTTGACCTGGCCGATGAGGCGGGGGGTTTTGGGATCGGTTAGGTCCATGACCTTGAGGCCATCCCGGGTGGCCAGATAGGCCAGCTTCCCCGAAACCACCGAGGCATAGGCCCCATTCCGCTGGGAAAACCGCGGGTTGGCCACGGCGGTCGCCTTCTGGGGCTTCTCCGTGGAGGCCAAAAGGGGTAGTTCGGGAACCCGCAGGGCGTAGGTGTACACCCCTAAGGGAGAGGTAACCCAAAGGGTATCCCCCAGGGCATAGAGGCCCGTGTAGGCCAGGGCCTGGCGGCTCACCTTTAGGGTGGGTTGGCGGGGATCCTCGAGGCCATAGATGCGAAGCCCACCCAGGCCCACACTGATGAGCAAGCCCTCCCGCACCACCAAACGGTACGCCCGAAAGCCGGCAATGCGCCCCACTTCCTTCCAGACACCGTTTTCTTCAGCAAGAACCACAAGCCCTTGGGCGGTGCTCAGATAGAGAACCCCCTGCCAGTAGGCCAAGGCGTAGGCGGGGCCCAAGGGTACCTCCGCCACCACCTTAGGCACCTGGGGAGAAGAGAGGTCCAGCACCACCAACCCCTTGTCCGTGGCCAGGAAGACCCGCTCCTGAGCTGGATGAATGGCCCAGACCGAAAACCCACCCAACCGGCTTACAGCCTTGGCCTCTCCCCCGGCCACCTCCGCCACCAGAAACCCACCCGGCCCACCCAGATACACCCTTTGGCCCTCCACCGCCAGGGCCCGGGCTGGGAAATCCCGCAACCGGGCCTGTACCTGGGGGCTCGCGCCCAAGGAAAGCACAAAAAGCCCGTAGTCGCTGGCGGCAAAGAGCCTCTGGCCATCCCCAGCCAGGGCGTAGGCGGGAAAGCCCCCCAGGAAGCCAGCCTCCTTAAGGTTCCCATCCAGCACCCGCACCCCTTCGCCCGTGGCCAGATAGGCCAACCCGTCCTGCACCCAAACATCCCAGATGGTGCGCTCCTCCTGGGCCCAGGCCAAAAGGCCCAGGAGGAGGAGGGCACTGAGCAACCTTACCATGCCTCCTCCTCCCCCCTACGCCTTCCCTAGCGCAAGAACCGGTTCAGGTAGACGTTGCGGAAGAGCCGCTTATCTTGGTTCAAGGAGATCTCAAGGAGAGGAAGCTTGTTCTTAAACTGGTGGTACGCGTTATCCCATTGTATCCACAAGTGGCACATCACCGACATATCCTTAAGGAGCTTCGGCGGCGTGGCTCCCTCGCACGCCCAATAAAGCCTTGGGACTATCTCCGCCCCCGGAATGTAGTAGCGGAAGCGCCAGTCAGCTTGGAAGGTGGCCTCTGGTCCGGTGTTCGTAACTCGGAAGCGCAGTCCAGCGTGGTCACAACAGCCCTTAACTACATCAACAAACTCCACCCTAAACTGCCCCACCTGGAAGCTGAGGGCCTCTGGGCCAATATAGCTGGCTACCAGGAGGTCTTCGGAAGGGAGCTTATCCGCCACCGGCACCGCATCAAAGGTGAAGGTGCCCGCCTTAACGGCACTAAGGGTCTTCACCCCGGTGGGAACAGGGAAGTCTGCTAGCACAAGGGTGGGCATCGCCTCCAAAGAGAGATCATGCTTGATCCCCTGGTCCGCCGTGTCGGCCACGGTCAGCATCCGGGCGCGAACGGTCTGCGGCTCCGCCTGGGTGGTGCTTCCTGGAGAGCTGGGCACGTAAGTGACAGTTAGGTCTGCGGTGCGGAGGGTCAGGAAAGGGTTCAGGTTGGTCCAGGCAGCGGAGAAGGCAAAGCCGCAACGTACCGCCCCTTCATGCTGCCAGCACCCGCGAAGCTCCACAGCCACCGTGTCGTTCACAATGCGCCGCACACCTTCCAGCTTTGCGTCCGTGAGCGTGCGCTGCCCAAGCCCCATAGAAACCAAAAGCAGAAAAACACCCAGCAAGGCCTTTTTCATACTTTTCCCCCTTTATGCCTTCACATGGGAAAAGCTACAGGCTTAACCCCCAGGCTGTCAAGATACCCAAAAGAAAACTAAAGCCAAGGTTAAGATCGCAAGGGGCAACCCCAGCCGAAGGTGCTCCATGAATCCTATCCTCACCCCTTCCCTTCCCGCCCCCTCGGCCACGATGAGGTTGGCCACGCTGGCCAAGAGGGTCAGGTTCCCCGCCAGGGTGCTTCCCCCAGCCAGAAGAAGCCAGTCCCTGGGCTCCTGTACCAGGGGCGCCAGGAGCAACACCGCAGGCACATTGGAGATGAGAAGGGAAAGGAGGGTGGCGGCCAGAAGAAGCCCCAAAGGCGTGGTGGCCAAGGGCACAAGAAACTCCGCCAGGCCCAGCCTTCGCACCCCCTCGGTGACCATGAAGAGGGCGGCGAACATCACCAGTAGCTCCCAGTCCACCCGCAAGAAGTAGCGCTCGGAGCGTAGGCGGCGGGTGAAGAGGAGGATTCCCGCGGCCACCAAGGCTCCCTGGGCCATGGGGTAGCCCAGGAGGAAGGCCAGGAAAAGCCCAAAGGCCACCCAAAGCCCCTTGGCCAACAGGGGACCGTGCAGGCGGTAGCGCAAGGGGGGGATGGGGGGAAGGGGCTTTAAGGAGCGTACCTCGGGGTAGAGGAGGGCCAGGAGAACCACCTGGAGCCCCAGGCCCAGCAGGGCCACGGGCCAGAGGGCCGAAACAAACCCCAGGTAGGAGATGCCGGATAGGCTCGCCACCACGATGTTCTGGGGGTTCCCCGTGGGGGTCATGAGGCTTCCCGTGTTCACCGCCGCCATGAGGGCAAGGAGGTAGGGCACGGGGTTCAGGCCCAGGCTCCGGGTTAGGGAGAGGACCAAGGGGGTGAGGAGAAGGGCCATGGTGTCGTTCAGGAAAAGGGCGGAAAGGAACCCGCTTCCAAAGGTAAGAAGGAGGAGAAGGGCCAAGGGAGTCCTGGCCAGACCCAAAAGCCTCTCCGCCGCAAGGCCAAAGAAGCCCGCATAGCCCAGATGGGCGTTCAGGACCATGATGCCGAAGAGGAAGGTGAGGGTTTGGGCGTCCAGGGCCTGCCAGGCCTCCCGGAGGTCCAAGACCCCGAGGAGCACCAGAAAGCTCACCCCCACCAGGGCCACCCCCGCCCGGTTCATGCGGTAGCCGGGAAGCCCTCCCAGGGCCAGGCCCAGGTAGGTGAGGAGGAGTACCAGGAGGCTAAGCCCCTCCCGTATTTCCTGGGAAAGCTCCATACAGTTTCTCCTCCAGCCGGGCCTTCACACGAGGCCACTCCTCCCGCAGGATGCTGTAGACCACGTCGTCGCGGAAGCGGCCATCCGAGAGAAGGCGGTTCCGCCGCAAGATCCCTTCCCGCACCGCCCCCAAGGACTCCAAGGCCCTTTGGCTTCGCAGGTTCAAGGGGTCCACCTTAAACTGCACCCTTTCCGCGAGGAGCACCTCGAAGGCGTGGCGCAGGAGGAGGTACTTGGCCTCCTTGTTGGCGGGGCTTCCCCAGAAGGGTTTGAAGATGAGGGTACCGATCTCCAGCTTGCGGTTTTGCGGATCCGGGGCGATGACGGAGATCCGCCCAGCCAGCTCCCCTTTCAGGAAAACGGCCCAGTTAACCCGGCCAGGCTCGGAAAGAAGGGCCTCGAGGTGAGCCCTTAGGTCCTCCGGCCCCCTTACCCTATGGCTCATGTGGCGGTAGACCTCGGAGTCGAACTGGGCTTGGAAGCCCGGAAGGTGGGAGAGGGTTAGGGGCTCCAAGCGGACATACCGGCCCTCGAGGCTCTGGGGAAAGGACCACATAGGCTCATTATGCTGGGGTTTGTGGAAACCCTGAAGGAGCTTCTTTCCCTCCTCCACCTTCCCCACCGGGGAAGCGCTACCCCCCTCGAGGCCGAAGCCTTCCGCCGCTTGCGCACCTTTTTGGAAGAGCGGGGCCACCGGGTCCAAACCCTTCCTTTCCGGGGGGTCAGAAGCTACGGGTGGGAACTTCTCGGCATCAGCCTCCTCCTTGCCTTGGCTCCCCTTTCCCCTTGGCCACCCCTTCTGGGAGCCTTGGCCTTTTTCCTTTACTTCAACGGGTTTAGGCCTTGGAGCTTCCTTCTAGACCGGCATCCCTCGCAAAACCTCCTCGCCTGGAAGGGGCAAGGGGAAAAAGCCCTTCTCCTTATGGCCCACGTGGACACCGCCAAGACCTTTTTCCTCTACCACCCGCAAAGGGTTCGCCGCTTCCGGGAAAGCTTCCTCCTGAACGCCCTACTCGCCTTCCTGTCCCCTCTTCTCGCCCTCACCCCCCTCAGGTGGCCCATAGGCCTCTACTTCCTCATCCAGGCTGCCCTCCTCCTCCACCGGGAGCTAGGGGCTCCTTACGTGGAGGGGGGAAACGACAACGGAAGCGGGGTAGCGGTGGCCACGGCCCTTTTCCTGGAAACCAAGCCCCCAGAGGGCTGGCGGCTCGGCCTCGCCCTCACGGGTTGCGAGGAGGTGGGGGCCCTTGGGGCCAAGGCCCTGATCCCGCATCTTCCCCCAGGCACCCTGGTCCTTAACCTGGACAACGTGGGCCGGGGAGAGCTTTTCTATGCGGAAGGGGAAGGCATGCTCCTTTATGTTCCCTACCGTGGAGCGCTCTTGGATGCGGCCCGAAAAACCCCAGGAGCCCGTCCCCTCCGCTACCGCCTGGCCTACTTCGACACCCTGCCCCTGGCGCAAAGGGGCTTTCCCTGCCTTTCCCTGATACGGCTGGAACAGGGGGTGCCTCCCGAGTGGCACTGGCCCACGGATACCTTTGCCCGTTTGGACCAGGGAGCCCTCGAGGGCACCCTGCGCTACACCCGCACCCTTTTGCAAAGGGTCTTCCACGGGGTAAGCTCTTGACAAATGTTCCGCGTGGGCATCCTGACCGTATCCGATAAGGGCTCGAGGGGGGAACGGGAGGACACCACCCACCTGGCCATCCGCGAGGCCCTAAAGGAAGGGCCCTTCGAGGTGGCGGCTTACGAGATCGTCCCCGACGAGCCTCCCCTGATCAAGAAGGTCATCCGGCTCTGGGCCGACCGGGAGGGCCTGGACCTCATCCTCACCAACGGGGGCACGGGCCTGGCCCCCCGGGACAAGACCCCCGAGGCCACCCGGGAGCTACTGGACAAGGAGGTGCCGGGCCTTGCCGAGCTCATGCGCCTTAAGGGCCTGGAGAAAACCCCCATGGCTGCCCTTTCCCGGGGCCTCGCGGGGGTAAGGGGAAAAAGCCTCATCCTGAACCTGCCAGGAAGCCCCAAGGGAGCCCGGGAATCCCTAGAGGCGGTGCTTCCCGTCCTGCCCCATGCCCTAAGCCTCATCACCGGCAAGGCCTGGCGGGAGGGGCACCATGAGTAGGGTTCCTGAAGCCTCGGTCTTCCTGGTGGTGGATGAGGCCAAGAGAAAGGCCCGGGAGAAGGGGATCCGCCTCATCGACCTCTCCATCGGCTCCACCGACCTCCTGCCCCCTTCCGAGCCCCTTCAGGCCCTGCGGGAAGCCCTTTCTGACCCCAGCACTTACGGCTACTGCCTGAAAAGCTGCACCCTTCCCTTTTTGGAGGAAGCCTCCCGCTGGTACCAAGGCCGCTATGGGGTACGCCTGGACCCCAGGCGGGAAGCCCTGGCCTTGATCGGCAGCCAGGAGGGCCTGGCCCACCTTCTTCTGGCCCTCACCGAGCCCCAAGACCTCCTCCTCCTGCCCGAGGTGGCCTACCCCAGCTACTTCGGCGCTGCCCGGGTGGCCTCCCTAAGGACCCACCTCATCCCCTTGCGGGAAGACGGCCTGGCGGATCTCTCCCGGGTGCCGGAAAGCATCTGGAAGGAAGCCAAGGTCCTCCTCCTCAACTACCCCAACAACCCCACGGGGGCCCTGGCGGACTGGGGCTACTTTGAGGAGGCCTTGGCCCTGGCGGAAAGGCATGGGCTTTGGCTGGTCCACGACAACCCCTATGTGGACCAGGTCTACCAGGGGGAGGCCCCCTCCCCCCTGGCCCTTCCCGGGGCCAAGGAACGGGTGGTGGAGCTCTTTAGCCTCTCCAAAAGCTACAACCTGGCAGGCTTCCGCCTGGGCTTCGCCCTGGGGAACGAGGAGGCCATAGCCCGGCTGGAAAGGGTGAAGGGGGTCATGGACTTCAACCAGTATGCTGGAATCCTGCGCATGGGGATCGCTGCCCTCAAGACCCCTAGGGAGGTGACCCGGGGCTTCGCCCAGGTCTACCAAAAGCGGGCCCTGGGAATGGCGGAAGCTCTTAAGGGGGCCCTGGACCTCCTTCCCCCCAAGGCCACCATGTACCTCTGGGGGAAGCTTCCCCAGGGGGTGGATGACCTGGAGTTCACCCTAAGCGTGGTGGAGCGGGGCGTGGCCGTGGCCCCGGGGAGGGGGTTCGGCCCTGGGGGAAGGGGACACGTGCGGATCGCCCTGGTGCAACCCATGGAGATGCTACAGGAAGCCGCCCGCATCCTGCGGGAGGCCCTGGACTGATACCACCCCGGCTTCGCCCGGTGGTGTTTACTGCCACCTTTCCTCCGGGGGAAGCCCCAAAAGGGCCCGCTTCACCTCCCCTACCAGGTACAGGCTTCCCGCCACCACCACCCGGTTCTCCAGGGTGAAGGCCCTTTCCACGGCCTTTAAGGGTTCTTCCTCCACCAGGGCCCCCGGGAAGAGGGGGAGGAGGGCCCTGGGGTCCTGGCTTCTGGGAGAGGCGTAGCGGGTAAGGACCACCGGCCCCAACCCCTTAAGGGCCTCGGCCATGGCCCGGTGGTCCTTCTCCCGGCTGAAGCCCAGGACCAAGGCGGCAGGCAGAAGCCCGTGGAAGCGAAGGGCTTGCCGCAAGGCCCAGGCCCCTTCCGGGTTGTGGGCCCCATCCAGGAGGAGCTTCTTCCCCCCGGGCCAAGGAAGGCGCTCCAGCCGCCCCGGGTTCTCCGCCCGAAGGAGGCCCTTTTCCACCGCCTCCCAACCCGCCCCAAGGAGCCTTCCCGATACCGCCGCCAGGGCCAGGTTTTCCGCCTGGTGGGGGCCGAGAAGCCGCGTGCGGAAGGTCCTCTCCTCCCCCCGGATCCGCAGGCGGAAGGCCAGGCCCTCCCCCAAAGCCTCCACCCCAAGAAGGGAAAACTCCTCCCCCAAAACCCAAAGGGGGGTGCCCATAGCCCGGGCCCGCTCCCGAAGCTCCTCCAGCCCCTCCCCCCTGGCGGCGGTGAGGGCCGGCACCCCCTTGCGGAAAATCCCCGCCTTCTCCCGGGCCACATCCCTCAGGGTGGGGCCCAGGATCTCCAGGTGGTCGTGGCCGATGTTGGTCACCACGGAAAGCTGGGGCTCCGCGGCGTTGGTGGCGTCAAAGCGCCCGCCCAGGCCCACCTCGAGGACCGCAAACTCCACTCCCTCCCGGGCAAAGTGGAGGAGGGCGAGGGCGGTGGCCACCTCAAAGAAGGTGGCCTCCAGGGATTCAGCCTGGGGGCGGATCTCCTCCAGAAGGGAAAGAACCGCCTCCTGGCTTATGGGCTGGCCCTGGATGGCCACGCGCTCCCGGAAGTCCACCAGGTGGGGGCTGGTGTAAAGCCCCACCCTCAAGCCCGCCTCCTCCAGGATGGCCGCCAGGGCCCGGGCCACGGTCCCCTTACCGTTGGTTCCCCCAACGAGGGCCACAGGGTAAGCCTCCTGGGGATTCCCCAGGCGGGCAAGGAGAACCCGGATGCGCTCCAGCCCCGGCTTCACCCAGCCCTGCCGGGCGTAAAGCCAGGCCAAGGGCTCCATCAAGCTGGCCCTCCGGGCCGACCTAGCCCTTAAGGGCTGCCTTGCAGGTGGGGCAGAGGCCCTTGTAGGTGACCTCCACCTCCCTTACCTCCAGCTGGGGGTAAGCCTCCTGGACGGGGGTGAGGAGGTCGGGAAGATCCACCTCCAGGTCCACGATGGCCCCGCACCCCTGGCAGACCAGGTGCAGGTGGGGGTGCAGGTTGGCGTCGTAACGGGTGGCCTCCCCCGCCTTGGTGATGGGGATGAGGTAGCCCTCCTCCACCAGGGCCTCGAGGGTGCGGTAGATGGTCCCCAGGCTCACCTTGGGCACCACCTTGCGCACCTCCTGGTAGATCCAGGCGGCGTCGGGGTGGTTGTGGGCCCTCTTCACCACCTCCAAAACAGCCTTACGCTGGCGGGTCAAGCGCTTAAGCGCCATCTACCCCACTATACCCTAGGCCGGGGGAAAACTCCAGCAAACCTATCGGCTTTGGGCAAGAATCTCCCGCCCTCCCTGCTCCAACACGTCCTGGGCCAGCTCCAACCCCAGCTCCTCGGCCTCGGAGGCGTCGCCCTCGATCTCCGCCCGGATGAAGCTCTTGCCGTCGGGGGTGAGGACCATCCCCTCGAGGAGGAGGGTGCCGTCCTCCGCCACCTGGGCCAAGGCCCCCACCGGGGCCAGGCACCCAGCCCCAAGGCCCTTCAAAAAGGCCCGCTCCGCCCGTACCCGGTCGTGGGAAGGGTGGTGGTGAAGGGCATAGCAGAGCTCCTCCGCCAGATCGTCCCCCTGGCGCACCTCCAGGGCCAAGGCCCCTTGGCCGGGAGCGGGAAGCATCACCTCAGGCTCCAGGAACTGGTCGATGCGGTTGCGCAGATCCAGCCGGATGAGCCCCGCCGCCGCCAGGATGATCCCGTCATACTCCCCATTCCCCAAGGCAGCCAGGCGGGTGTCCACGTTGCCCCTCAGGTCCTTCACCACCAGGTCCGGACGGTGGGCCAGAAGCTGGGCCTTGCGCCTTATGGAGCTCGTTCCCACCACAGCGCCTTCAGGGAGGTCCTCGAGGCGCTTATACACCTTGCCCAAGAAGGCGTCCCGGGGGTCCTGCCTGCGGGGTATGGCGGCGATCTTGAGCCCCGGGGGTTCCTCCGTGGGGAGGTCCTTCAGGGAGTGGACGGCGATGTCGATTTCCCGGGAAAGAAGCGCCTCCTGAAGCTCTTTAACGAAGATGGCCTGCTCCATGGGGTTCGCCCCCTGGTCCCCCCGGGTCTTGATGGTCTTCACCTTGAACTCCGCCTCGGGCCAGCTTTCCTTAAGACGCTCCACCACAAAGCGGGTCTGGGCCAGGGCCAAGGCGCTGCCCCGGGTTCCCACCACGATGACGCGCATACTTTCCCATACTACACGAGAACCCGGGGCCGGGCACCCCCTATTCCAAGGCCAGGCCTAAAGGATCCTCCAGAAGCTGGGCCAGATGGCGGCAGAAGCGGGCTGCCTCGGCCCCGTCTATAAGCCGGTGATCGTAGGTGAGGCTGTAGGGCATGACGAGCCGGGGCTGGAAGGCTTCCTTCTCCGGATCCCACACGGGCTTCATCTGGGAACGGGAAACCCCTAAAATGGCCACCTCCGGCCAGTTCACGATGGGGGTGAATCCGGTGCCGCCAATCCCCCCCAGGTTGGAGAGGCTGAAGGTGCCTCCCTGCATCTCCTCCGGGGTGAGCTTCCGCTCCCGGGCCCGTTCGGAAACTTCCTGAAGCTCCTTGGCCAGGCGCAGAACCCCCTTTTGGTCCACATTCCGGATCACCGGCACCAGGAGGCCATGGGGGGTGTCCACCGCCACCCCGATGTGCACGTAATCCTTGTAGATGATCTCTCCCTTTTCCGCATCGATGGAGGCGTTGAACTTGGGGAAGGCCTTCAGGGTCAAGGCCAGGGCCTTGAGGAGGAAGGCGGTGAGGGTGAGCCGAAAGCCCCTTTCCTCCGCCCGCTTGGCGTAGCGCTTTCTTAAGCCCTCCAGCTCGGTGATGTCCGCCTCGTCAAAGTGGGTGACCATGGGCACCTGGGCCCAGGCCTGGGCCATGGCCCTCGATGTGGCCTTGCGCACCCCGCTCATGGGCTCGGTACGCACCGGGCCCCAGCGGCTGAAATCGGGGAGCCTGGAAGTCGGGAGGGGGCTTATGGCCTCCGCCGGCAGGGAAGGGGGAACCTGGCCCGCAGCCCGCCTCACGTCCTCGGCGGTGATGCGCCCCGCAAGGCCCGTACCCCTCACCTGGCGGATGTCCACCCCGAGCTCCCTCGCCAACCGCCGCACCGAGGGAGCCGCCGGGATGAGCCGGCCTTCCTCCTGCCCTGCCGGGGCCGGCGAAGGGCTGGGGGCTTTTGAAGGAGGTGCTGCCTGGACCTTCTCCTCCCTGGGTGGAGGGGGCACCTCCTGGGGCGAGGGAACCTCCGCCTCCCCAGCCTCCAGCTCCAGGAAGGGTTGCCCGGGACGCACCTCATCCCCCACCTTCACCAGAACCCGCTTCACCACCCCGCCCGCCTCGGCGGGGACCTCCATCACCGCCTTGTCGGTTTCCAGCTCCAAGAGGGGGTCCCCCGGGGCCACCCGGTCCCCCTCCTTCACCAGCACCCCCACCACCGTGGCGGCGCTCACGTTATCGCCCAGTTCGGGAAGCTTCAGCTCCATCTTGCCCTCCAGAATACCCCCTTACCTCCTGTGGGGCGGGGTTTCCCAAAGCTCGAGCCCAAGCTCCTTCCGGGCCTTGGCCAGGGTCTTAGCCGGCACCTTGCCCTCCTCGGCCAAAAGGGCAAGGGCCGCGTAGGCGATGTGCCGGGCATCCACCTCAAAGAAGTCCCTCAGGGCCTCCCGGGTATCCGAGCGGCCAAAGCCATCCGTGCCCAGGGCGCAGAAGGGCCGGTCCAGATACCCCCTTATGAGGTTGGGCAGGGCCTTGAGGTAGTCGCTGGCGGCCACCACGGGGCCCTCGTGACCCTCCAAAACCTCGGCCACATAGGGCTTGCGGGCCTTCCCCAAAAGCCTCCGCTCCCTTTCCGCCTCTATGGCATCCACGTAGAGGGCCTTGTAGCTGGTGGCGCTCCACACATCCGCCACCACCCCGTAGCCCTGAAGGAGCTCCTGGGCCTTCACCGCCTGGGGCAGGATGGGCCCCGAGCCCAGAAGCTGCACCCTGGGGCCCTCCCCCTCTCCCGGACGGAAGAGGTAAAGGCCCTTGAGAATCCCCTCCTTCACCTTCTCCCTGGGCTCGGGCATGGGAGGGTGGGGGTAGTTCTCGTTCTCGATGGTGATGTAGTAGAAGACATCCTCCCCCTGGGCGTACATGCGCCTAAGGCCGTCCTCGAGGATCACGGCGAACTCGTAGGCAAAGGCGGGGTCGTAGGCCAAGAGGTTGGGGGCGGCCAGGGCGTAGATGTGGCTCTGCCCGTCCTGGTGCTGCAAACCCTCCCCCTCCAGGGTGGTCCGCCCGGCGGTGGCCCCAAGGAGGAAGCCCCGGGTACGCTGGTCGGCCGCCGCCCAGACCAGGTCCCCGATGCGCTGGAGGCCGAACATGGAGTAGGTGATGAGGAAGGGAATGGTGGGGATGCCCCAGTGGGCGTAGGCGGTACCGGCGGCGATGAAGTCCGCCATGGCCCCCGCCTCGGTGATGCCCTCCTCCAGGATCTGGCCCTCCTTGCTCTCCTTGTAGGCGGTGAGGGTGCCGGCGTCCACGGGGATGTAAAGCTGCCCCTGGGGGGAGTAGATGCCCACCTGGGCGATCAGGGCCTCCATGCCGAAGGTGCGGGCCTCGTCGGGCACGATGGGGACGATGAGCTTGCCGATCTTGGGATGTCGGAGAAGCTTGGCCAGGATGCGCACGAAGGCCATGGTGGTGGAGATCTCCCGCCCCCCCGTGCCCTCGTAGAACTCCTGGAAGAACTCCTCCCCCGGCACCTCGAGGCCCCCGGTAAACCGCACCCGGCGCTCAGGGACAAAGCCCCCCAGGGCCTTCCTGCGCTCCAGGAGGTACCTCACCTCGGGGGAGTCCGGCCCCGGGTGGTAATAGGGAAGCTCGGAAAGCTTCTCCTCCGGAACGGGAATGCCCAAGAAGGCCCGGGCCTCCTTCAGGTCCTCCTCGGTGAGCTTCTTCACCTGGTGGGCCACGTTCTTGGCCATGGCCGTGGGCCCCATGCCGTAGCCCTTGATGGTGCGGGCCAGGATGACCACGGGGCTTCCCCGGTGCTCCACCGCCGCCTTGTAGGCGGCATGGATCTTCACCAGGTCGTGCCCACCCCGGCTCCGGGTTAGCTCATCCAGCTCCTCGTCGCTCATGCCCTCGATGAGCTGCTTGAGCTCGGGGGTGTTGAAGAAGCGCTCCTTGAGCTCCTTGGCCCCGAAGGCGGCGTACCGCTGGGACTCCCCGTCCACCAGGGCCTCAAACCGCCTCAGGAGGTGGCCCTCCTTATCCTTGGCCAAAAGCCGGTCCCAGGCGGAGCCCCAGACGATCTTGATCACCCGCCAGCCCGCACCCCTATAGAGCCTTTCCAGCTCCTGGATGATCTTGGAGTTGCCCCGCACCGGCCCGTCCAGACGCTGCAGGTTGGCGTTCACCACGAAGATGAGGTTGTCCAGGTTCTCCCGGGCCGCCAGGTGCAAGGCCCCCACGGTTTCCGGCTCGTCGTGCTCCCCGTCCCCCAAGAAGGCCCAGACCTTGGCGCTGCTCCTGGGCTTCAGACCCCGGTCCTCCAGGTAACGCATGAAGCGGGCCTGGTAGATGGCCTGGATGGGGCCAAGGCCCATGGAAACCGTGGGGAACTCCCAGAAATCCGGCATCAACCAGGGATGGGGGTAGCTGGAAAGCCCCCGGCCCCCCGGAACCGGAGGGTGCACCTCCCGGCGGAAGTTCTCCAGGTCCGCCTCGCTTAGCCTTCCCTCCAGAAAGGCCCTGGCGTAGATGCCGGGGGAGGAGTGGCCCTGGAAGAAGACCAGGTCCCGGTCCAGCCCCGCCTCGGGCCCGCGGAAGAAGTGGTTGAACCCCACCTCGTACAGCTCGGCGATGGAGGCGTAGGTGGAGATATGCCCCCCGATCCCCTCCGCCTTCTTGTTGGCCCGGGTGACCATCATGGCTGCGTTCCAGCGCAGGATGTTGACGATGCGCCTCTCCAGCTCGAGGTCCCCGGGATAAGGGGGTTCCTGCTCCTTGGGGATGGTGTTCAGGTAGGGGGTGGAGAGGCGGTTTGGAGGGGAGAAGCCCTGTAGGTAAAGGTACTCGTCCAGAAGGCGCAAAAGCTCCTCCACCCGGGCAAAGCCCTCCACCCGGAGCACGTACTCCAAGGACTCCCGCCACTCCCGGTTTTCCTCCTCCCTGAACCGGGCCATTTCCTCTGGGGAAAGGGCCTCTAGGGCCTGCTTGAGCGCATCCGCATTCACTGCCGTCAACCTCCCCCCTTTTGCGCAAAACTACACTACACCGACTCCTCATCCCAGTCTGGGGCAGATGGAGCCCTTTGTCCAATAGAAAAGCCTGGGTCGTGGTGATAAGCTAACCTTATCATGGACCTGCGCCGCCTGCGGCTTTTCCTTCTTCTGGCCGAGGAGAAGAACTTCCACCGGGCGGCGGAGAAGGCCTACCTCTCCCAGCCCGCCCTTTCCCAGCAGATCCAGGCCCTCGAGCAGGAACTCGGGGTGAGGCTCCTGGAACGCAGGCCCTTCCGCCTCACCCCGGCGGGGGAGGTGCTGGTGCGGGAGGGCCGACAACTTCTGCAGGAGGTGGAGGCCTTAAAGGCCCGGGTGCGGCGGGCCAATCGGGAGGAACTCCGCTTCGGGGTGCCGGAAAACCTCCTTCCCGACCTCATGCCCCTTCTGGACCACCTGCGCCGGGGCTTGGGCCAGCCGGTGGAGATCCTGGAGATGCACACCCCTGAGCAGGTAAAGGCCCTCAAGGAAGGCCAGCTGGACTACGGCCTGGCGGGGCTTCGGGTGGAGGACCCCATCATCGGCCAAGAACCCCTCCTACAGGTGCCCATCGTGGTGGCCCTGCCCGAGGGGCATCCCCTGGCCTCGAGGGAACGGGTACCCCTTAAGGCCCTCAAGGAGGAGCCCTTCCTCCTCCTCCCCAAGGAAACCCTGCCCCCCCTTTACGAGGCCTTCATGGAGGTGTTCCGCCGGGCGGGTTTCACGCCCCGGGTGGCCCGGGAGGTGGCCCGGTTTTCCCAGGCGGTGAGCCTGGTAGCCGCCGGGGTAGGGGTCTACCTCACCCTGGCCCCTTACCGGGTCTTTCCCCACCCCGGGGTGGTGCTCAAGCCCCTGGAGGAGGAGGCCGCCTTACAGGTTTCCCTCATCTACCGCCTCACTCCCCCGCCCCCCAGGCTTCTGGAGGTGCGGGAACTCCTCAAAGCCCTGGTCTTCTAGGCCTGCAGGCCAGGGGCATCCGCCTCCCCCCAGGCCAGCTCCACCAGGCCGATAAGCTCCTCCACCGGCAGGCCGTAGTCGCGGGAAAGGCGCGTGATCTCGTGCCCCAGCCTTCTCAGATGGGCCAGCTGGGAGGGGCTGGCCTCCCGCGCCAGGTCCAAAAGCCAGGAAAGAAGGGTTTCCGCTTCCTCATCGGTGAGGCCGTCGGTGAGGGCCTCATCCTCCAGAAAGAGTGCCGCCGGGTCTTCCCTCATCGCCTCCTTAGTATCTCCTCTTGCCGCACAAAACCCAACCTGCGGACCAGGGCTTCCAGGTAAGCGGGATCCTTGACCGCCTTCACCTCGGCCTCGAGGCGGGCCACCCGGGCCTCCGCCTGGCGCAGGGCTTCCTCCAGCCTAGCCCGCTCCCGAGCGAGCTCATACGCCCTGACCCCCTCCTGCCCCAAAAGGAAAAGGGCATGGGCCAAACCCAGGGCGAAGACCAGGTGCAGGATGCGGTAGACGGGCCGCTCCAAGATGGGTCCATTATACCGCGGACAACCCGTGGCCTTGGAAGGGTATGGCATAATGGAAGAACCTGGAACTTTACCTAAACTTGGGGAACACTCCCTGAGAAAAACCCTTCCCAAAAAGAGAGGGAAAGTCTATACCACCTTTTACCCAATTTGGTGTTGCATTTGCACATGGCCTGTGTATACTGGAATTGAAAGGAAGGAGGAGCTATGCCAAGGATGAGGGAAAAGGAAAACTACCGGGCGCGGCTAAAGGCGGTTGGGCTCAGGCACACCCTGCCCCGCGAGCGGATCCTAAGCTACCTGGATCGCAAGAACGTCCACCCTACCCCCGAGGAGCTCTACAACGGCCTTAAGAAGCGGGGCTACGACATCGGCCTTTCCACCGTATACCTGAACCTACACGTCCTGCGGGAACACGGCCTCATCTACGAGTTCCGCGACCCCAAGGGCCTGACCCGTTACGACGGCTACAACGAGCCCCACGTGCACCTGGTCTGCACCTCCTGCGGGAAGGTGGAGGACCTCCTCTTGAAGAACCTGCCGGAGCTGGACCTCTCCCAGGCGCAAAAGGCTGCCGCCGAAAAGTCCGGCTGGGCTCTGGAGAACTTCCGGCTGGAGTTCCGGGGGCTTTGCCCCAACTGCCAGGAGTAAGGATTCTATAGGCTCCCACCCTGCCCGGAGGCAGGGTGGGGCTTTTTAACCTTCGCTCAGCCCTTGGGCCACTTTGAGGACCGTCCTCACCCCAAACCCCGTGCCCCCCTCAGGACCTAAGGCGTGAGCCTTTTTGGCAAAGGCCGGCCCGGCGATATCCAGGTGCACCAAAGGCACCGAAACGAACTCCGTCAGGAAAAGGGCCGCGGTGATGGCCCCGCCGTTCCGGTCCCCCACGTTCTTAAGATCGGCCACGGGGCTTTTCAGCTTCTCCCGGTAGGCCTTCTCCAGGGGCAGGGGCCAGACCTTCTCCCCTGCCTTCTTCGCCGCCTCCTCCACCTGCTTCCCCCAGGTTTCCTCCGTGGCGAAGAGAGCGGCCACCTCCTCCCCCAGAGCCACCACCGCCGAGCCCGTGAGGGTGGAAAGCTCCAGGATCCGCTTGGCTTCCTGGCGTTCCGCATAGGCCAGGGCATCCGCCAGGGTGAGCCTTCCTTCGGCGTCGGTGTTCATCACCTCCACCGTCTTCCCGGAAAGGGTCTTGAGCACATCCCCAAGCCGGTAGGCCCGGCCCGAAACCATGTTCTCGCAGGCGGCGATGTAGCCCCGGATCTCCACGGGAAGGCCCAGGAGGGCGGCGCTCTTCATGGCCCCGAGGACCGCCGCCCCTCCCGCCATGTCCCCCTTCATGGTGGCCATGCCCTCCGTGGGCTTGAGGGAGTAGCCCCCGGAGTCAAAGGTGAGCCCCTTGCCCACCAGGTCCAGCCTCTCCCGGGCGCCTTCGGGAGCGTAGCGCAGGGCGATGAAACGGGGGGGGTTCTCCGACCCCTGGGCCACCGCCAGGAAGGCCCCCATGCCCAAAGCCTGGATGGCCTCCTCGTCCAGAACCTCCACCTCTACCCCGAAGGCCTTAAGGGAAAGGGCCGCCTCCGCCAGGGCCTCCGGGGTGAGGACGTTGGGAGGCTCGTTCACCAGGTCACGGGCCCAGTAAACGCCTTCCGCCACCTTCTTCGCCCTTTCCACCTCCTCCGGGTTAGCTCCGGAAAGCTGGATGGCCACGGGCTTCTCCTCCCTGGAGCCCTTGTAGCGGTCAAAGCGGTACGCCCCCAAGAGAATCCCTTCCGCCAGGGGATAGGCCTCGAGGGCCTCCACCAGAACCTCGGGGAAGGATAGCTTGGCGAGCGCCTGGGCCAGCTTTCCCCCCGTGGCCCGCGGATCCTCGTCCAGGCCGAAGAGGAGGAAATGCCCCTCGGGGGTGGAAAGCAAGAGGTTCTCCCCCGCCTCCCCCTTGAACCCCGCCCCGGCCATAGCCTGGCGGAGAAGCCCTCCCAGGCGGACGTCCAAGGCCTCCCCTTGAGGGGTAAGCTCCCCCTTCTTCACCCACACCACCTTCAAAGGAGCCTTCCCCTCCGCCAACGTGGCCTCTAAAGCATGCAAGGTGATCACGCCTGGAAGATACCACGCCCCCATGGCAGAATGGGAGGGATGCGGTTTCTCTTGCTCGCCAAGCAGGTGGCCCTAGGGGGTTCGGCGGCCCTCGAGGGGGTGATGATGAAGGCTCCCTGGGCCTGGGCCCTGGCGGTACGCCTTCCCGACGGCCAAATCCACGTGGAGCGCCACGAGGAGCCCGCCCTAAGCCAGCGCTACCCCTGGGCCAAGCTCCCCCTGATCCGGGGGGTGGTGGCCCTTTGGGATGCCCTTTCCGTGAGCTACCGAGCCCTCGCCCGCAGCGCCGAGCTGGTGGGGGGCGAAGAGGAAGTGCCCAAGGGGGCCCTGTGGGGCACGGTGGCGGTGAGCCTCCTTCTGGGCATCGCCCTCTTCATCGTGCTGCCCGGGTTCCTGGCCGGCCTCCTCCTGGATGCTGCCCGCTTCCCCCTCCTCTACAACCTCCTGGCCGGCCTCCTCAAGGTGGGCATCCTGGTGGGCTACCTCCGCTTCATCGGACGTCTGCCGGAGATCAAGCGCTTCTTCATGTACCACGGGGCGGAGCACAAGGCCATCCACGCCTTTGAAAAGGGGCTTCCCCTCACCGTGGAAAACGTCATGGCCCAGCCCCGCTTCCACCCCCGGTGCGGCACCACCTTCCTCGCCTTCGTCATCGTGGTCTCCATCCTGGTCTACAGCTTCATCCCCGCCCCGGAGGTGCTCTGGTGGCGGCTACTGGCCCGGGTCCTCTTCCTGCCAGTGGTGGCGGCCTTGGCCTTTGAGCTCCTCTACTTCTCCGCCCGGCACAACGATCCCGTTTCCCTGGTCTTGAGGGAGCTAGGCTTCCGCTTCCAGGCCCTCACCGTGGCCGAGCCCACCCCCGAGATGGCGGAGGTGGCCATAAGGAGCACGGAGGCCGCCCTGGGCGAACGGGTGGTGGCATGAGCCTTACGGAAATCCTCACCCTCCTCGAGGCTCACCGCGAAGAGCTCCACAGGCGCTTTGGGGTTAAGGGCATCGCCGTCTTTGGCTCGTACGCCCGGGGTGAGGAAAGACCCGGGAGCGACCTAGACCTCTTGGTGGAGCTGGAGCGGCCCCTGGGGTGGGAGCTGGTGGACCTTAAGGCCTACCTGGAAGGGATTCTGGGCATTCCCGTGGACCTCTTGACCACGGGCGCCTTAAGGCAAAATCCCCTCCTTCGGGAAGCCGTAGAAGGAGACCTGGTGTATGTCTAAGCGCCAGCTCCGCCTTTACCTGACGGATATGCTTCAGGCCATAGGTCGCATAGAGCGCTATCTGTCTGGCCTGGACTGGGACGCTTTTTTGGAAAGCGACCTCCACCTGGATGCGGTAACGCGCAATCTGGAAATCCTGGGCGAAGCGGCCCGCCACCTTCCCGAAGAGATCAAGAGCCGCTACCCGGAGATTCCCTGGCGCCGGGTGGTGGGTTTGCGCAACGTGGTGGCCCACCAGTACTTCGCCGTGGATCCCGAGGTGGTCTGGACCATCGCCAAGGAACAAGTACCCACGCTGAAGGAAACCCTTCAGCGTATGCTGAGGGAGGTAGATGAGCGTAATGCCTAAGGTCTTGGTGGCCATGTCCGGGGGCGTGGACTCCTCCGTCTCCGCCTACCTCCTGAAGGAGGCGGGGTACGAGGTGGTGGGGGCCATGATGCGCTTCTGGCCCGAGGAGCCCCCAAGGCCCACCCTGGATATCCCCCACAAGGGGCGGGCCTGGGAAAGCTGCTGCACCCCCGAGGCCGCCTACGAGGCCCGCAGGGTGGCGGAGATCCTGGATATCCCCTTCTATCTCTTGGATTACCGGGAGACCTTTGAGGAGGAGATCATCCAGCCCTTCCTGAAGGACTACGCCCAAGGCCGCACCCCCAACCCCTGCGCCCGCTGCAACACCTTCGTCAAGTTCGGGGCCCTCCTCAAGCAGGCCCAGCGCCTGGGCCTGGACTATGTGGCCACGGGGCACTACGTGCGCCGGGAGGGGGAAAGCCTTCTCCGGGGAATAGACCCCCTGAAGGACCAGAGCTACTTCCTCTGGGGAACCCCCAAGGAGGCCCTTCCCCACCTCCTCTTCCCCGTGGGGGGGATGACCAAGGCTGAGGTGCGGGCCCTGGCGGAAAGGGCCGGGCTTCCCACCGCCAGGAAGCCGGAAAGCCAGAACCTCTGCTTCGTGGCCGGGGACCTGAAGGAGTTCCTGAGGGAAAGGCTCGAGGTCCGCCCCGGTCCCCTGGTGGACGCCCTCACCGGGGAGGTGGTGGGAGAGCACCAAGGAGCAAGCCTCTACACCATCGGCCAGCGAAAGGGCCTCGGCCTGTTCAAGCCCCACCTGGAGCGGTACGTGGTGGGTGTGGACCCCCTGGCCAACGTGGTCTACGTGGGGCCCAGGGAGGCTACCCTTTGGCTAGGGCTTGAGGGAGAGGAGGCCAACCTCCTGGCCGAGCTTCCCGAGGAGGTGGAGGTCCAGGTGCGCTACCGCACCCCTCCCGTAAGGGCCAAGGTGGAGTCCTTAAACCCCTTGCGCCTTCGCTTCGCCACCCCGGTCTTCGCCGTGACCCCGGGGCAAAGCGCCGTGTTCTACCAGGGGGAGAGGCTTTTGGGGGGCGCGGTAATCCGCCAGGGGCTTTACAACCTGGCAGGCCTCGAGGGGAAGCCCCAGGCAAACGCCTTGACCTTCTCCTGACAAAGGGCTGCCAGAGTACAGGTGGGAGGTTTCGGATGCGACGGCT
Organism: Thermus sp. KWY1; assembly: GCF_057547025.1. Lineage (NCBI taxonomy): Bacteria > Thermotogati > Deinococcota > Deinococci > Thermales > Thermaceae > Thermus > Thermus sp. KWY1. The sequence continues at coordinate 28,985 of NZ_BAAJPG010000041.1, read as the reverse complement.
AACGGCAACGGTTTTGGGAGCATTGGCACTAGCGGCTTCGGCATGGGCGCAAGAAGTGATCACCCTGGTGGGGGCGGGGGCCACCTTCCCCTACCCCCTGATGGCCAAGTACGGGGACGAGTACACCCGGCTCACCGGGGGCAAGGTGCGCATCAACTACCAGTCCATCGGCTCCGGCGGGGGTATCCGGCAGTTCCTGGAGCAGACGGTGCACTTCGGCGCCAGCGACGCCCCCCTGACCGACCAGGTCATGAAGGATGTACGCACCCGCTTCAAGACCAACGCCCTCAACATCGCTTATGCCCTGGGGGCGGTGGTCCCGGTCTATAACCTTCCTGGGGTGCGGGAACCCCTGCGCTTCACCGGACCCGTGCTGGCGGACATCTACCTGGGCAAGATCAAGACCTGGAACGACCCTGCTCTCCAGGACCTCAACCCCAACGTGAAGCTTCCTCCCCTGCCCATCACCGTGGTGCACCGCTCCGACGGCTCCGGCACCACCTACGTCTGGGTGGATTACCTTTCCAAGGTTTCCCCCGAGTGGGCCAGCAAGGTGGGGCGGGGCACCAGCGTCCAGTGGCCCGTGGGCGTGGGAGGCAAGGGCAACGAGGGCGTGGCCGGGGTGGTCAAACAGACTCCCGGCGCCATCGGCTACGTGGAGGTCACCTACGCCAAGCAGAACAACCTGAGCTACGGGGCGGTGCAGAATAAGTCGGGACGGTTCATCCTGGCGGACCTCCCCAGCATCAAGGCTGCCGCCAACGTACCCCTTCCCGGGGATATGCGGGTTTCCATCACCGACACCTCCGAGCCTGGCGGCTATCCCATCGCCAGCTTCACCTACCTCCTCCTTTACGAGGACCTCTCCGCCAACAAGGCGGTGAAGAGCGAGGCTGAGGCCCGGGCCCTGGTGGAGTTCGTGAAGTGGATCCTCACCGACGGGCAGAAGTACAACGAGCCCCTCACCTACGGGGCCCTGGCCTCCGTGCCCCAACAGCGGGCCCTGGCTCTCCTCTCCCGGGTCACCTACCAGGGCAAGCCCATCGGCAAAGAGATCACGGGGCGCTAGAAACACCCTTGCCCCAGGGGTGGCCTTTTCCGGGGCCACCCCTTATCTTGAAAAGGGGTTATCCATGAAGCGGCTGTACACCCATTTCGGCGACCGGATCTTTGCCTGGGCTCTCCTTCTCCTGGCCCTGGGTGTGGTGGCCTTGGCCGTGCTCATGGCCTACGAGCTCTATCAGGGGGGAAGCCTGGCCCTGAAGCGATTTGGGCTTTTGGGGTTTGCCCTGGGTAGGGAGTGGGACCCTGTGATCCAGAAGTCCTTCGGGGCCTGGCCGTACATCTTGGGCACGGTGATCGTGAGCCTCTCGGCTCTTTTGCTCTCCTTTTTCCCCGCCCTGGCCGCAGCCATCTTCGCCGCCGAGTATGCCCCCAGGTGGCTCGCCCAGGTGATCAACTTTCTCCTGGACCTCATGGCCGCAGTACCCAGCGTGGTCTACGGCCTTTGGGGCATCTTCGTCTTGGCCCCGTGGATCCGGGACCAGGTACAGCTTCCCCTCTACATGTGGGCGGCGGAGCATGCGCCTTGGTTGGTGCCCATCCTGGGGGTACCCACGGGATATGGGCTGATGACCGCCGTTTTGATCCTGGCCTCCATGATCGTCCCCTACACCGCCGCCTTAGCCCGGGATGCCATCGCCCTGGTGCCCAAGGAGCATCGGGAGGCCGCCTACGCCTTGGGGGCGACCCGCTGGGAAGTGATGCGCATGGCCATCCTTCCTTTGGCCCAGGGCGGGATCATCGCCGGGGCCTTTTTGGCCCTGGCCCGGGCGGTGGGGGAAACCATGGCGGTCACCATGGTCATCGGCAACTCCCACAAGCTTCCCTACACCCTCTTCGGCGGGGCGGCCACCATGCCCAGCGTGATCGCCAACGAGTTCACCGAGGCCGTGGAGGACCTGCACCTTTCCGCCTTGATCGCCGTGGGCTTCCTTCTCTTCTGGGTTTCCATGGCGGTGAACTTCGCGGCGGCCTACGTCCTCCGGCGCCAGGAGCGCCTGGTCAAGGGGGTACTGTGATGCTTCCTGCCGGCAACCTGAGGAGCCTGGAAAAAAACCTGGCCCTTAGAGCCCGCTACCGCAAGGAGCGCTTCATGATGACCCTGGTGGGCCTGGGTACGGGGCTTGCCTTCCTCATCCTGCTTTTGGTGCTGGCCTACGCCTTAAGCCAAGGGGCAGGCGCCCTTAACCTGGATTTCTTCCTTAAGGACATGCGCCCCCCCGGGGAAACCGGAGGGGGGCTCAGGCAAGCCATCGTGGGTACCCTGATCGTGGACGGGCTTGGGCTTCTCATCGCCCTGCCCTTTGGCCTGGCCGCCGGGATCCTCCTGGCCGAGTATCCCGACCATCCGGTGAACCCGTACCTCCGCCTCCTCTCCGACACCTTAAACGGCATGCCCGCCATCCTCTTTGGGCTTTTGGCCTTCATCCTCATCGTAAAGCCCATGGGGGGGTTTTCGGGTCTCTCGGGAGCCTTCGCCTTGGGCTTCCTCATGATCCCCATCCTGGCCCGGAGCACCGAGGGGGTGCTCAGCCTGGTGCCCAAGGAGATCCGTGAAGCCGGCCTGGCCCTGGGGCTTCCCCGCTGGCGGGTGATCCTTTCCCTGGTCCTGCCCACGGCCCGGGCCGGGCTCATCACGGGGGTTCTTCTGGCCTTCGCCCGGGCGGCGGGGGAAGCAGCGCCCCTCCTCTTCACCGCCTTTGGCAGTCCTCTCTTGGAGCTAAACCCCCTTAAGCCCATGGACACCCTTCCCCTGCGGCTTTTCGCCTTTGCCATCAGCCCCTACGAGGACTGGCACCGCCAGGCCTGGGCTGCGGGGCTGGTGCTCTTTGGGCTCATCACCCTGACGAGCCTGCTGGCCCGCTGGGCCTCGAGGAGGAGGTTCTAAATGTTACCGGAAACCAAGGAAACCGTGGGCACCCACATGGAATCCAAAGGGCTAGTGGTCCGCTACGGAAACCGGGTGGGCGTGGGGGTCGGGGGCGGGGTAAACCTCCCCATCTACCGCCACCGGATCACCGCCCTCATCGGGCCCTCCGGATGCGGCAAGACCACATTCCTAAGGGCCCTAAACCGCATGCACGACCTCACCCCCATCGCCCGGGTGGAAGGGGAGGTCCTCCTGGACGGGGAAAACATCTACGCCCCCGGGGTGGACCCGGTTCTGGTGCGGAGGCGGGTGGGGATGGTCTTCCAAAAACCCACAGCCTTCCCCACCATGTCCATCTACGACAACGTGGCGGCGGGTCTTAAGCTGGTGGGCATAAGGGACAAGCGCCGCCTGGACGAGGCGGTGGAAAGGGCCCTGCGGGGCGCTGCCCTGTGGGACGAGGTCAAGGATCGCCTGCGCACCCCGGCGAGCGGCCTTTCCGGAGGACAGCAACAACGCCTCACCATCGCCCGGGCCCTGGCGGTGGAGCCGGAGGTCCTGCTTATGGACGAGCCCACCGCCAGCCTGGATCCCATCTCCACCCAGGCCATAGAGGACCTCCTCCTCTCCCTGAAGGAGCAGGTGACCATCGTCATCGTGACCCACAACATGCAACAGGCCGCCCGGGTTTCCGACTACACCGCCTTCTTCCTCAACGGGGAGATGGTGGAGTTCGGCCCCACCGAGTCCATCTTCACCAAACCCAAGGACCCTCGCACCGAGGCCTACATCACCGGCCGCTTCGGATAAACTCTAGGGCATGTCCCCTGTAGGCCTCCTCTTCCTGACCCTTTTCAACAGCATCCTGGGGCTTTCCATCCTCTTCCCCATCCTGGGGCCTTTGGGCCGGGAGCTCGGGCTCACCGAGGTCCAGGTGGGTCTTTTCTCCACTGGCTACGCCCTCATGCAGTTCCTCCTTTCGCCTCTCTGGGGAAGGCTGAGCGAGAAGGGCAGGAAGCCCATCCTCCTCCTGGGCATCCTGGGCTTTGCCGTGAGTTTCCTCCTCTTTGGCCTCTTTGCCCTTTTGGGCCAAAGGGGGCTGGTTTCCGCGGGACTCCTCTTCCCTCTCCTCCTCCTGGCCCGGCTTCTTGGCGGGGCCTTCAGCTCCGCCACCCTACCCACCGCCCAGGCCTACGTGGCCGATATCACCGGGCGGGAACACCGCACCGCAGGCATGGCCCTCTTGGGGGCTGCCTTCGGCCTGGCGGTCATCCTGGGGCCCGCCTTGGGGGCGGGGCTTGCCGCATGGTTTGGCCTCCTGGCCCCGGTGTTTTTCTCCTCCGGCATCGCCTTCCTCAACGCCCTTTTCGTGGCCCTGGTCCTGCCGGAATCCAGGCCCCAGGGATCGCAGGAGGCGGGGCACCTTTCCCCCTGGGATGGAAGGGTCTTCCCCCTTCTCCTCCTGGGGTTTTCCCTGAACCTTTCCGGGGTGGCCCTCGAGCAGACCATCGCCTTCTACTTCCAAGACCGCCTCGGGCTTTCGGGGGTGGAAACCGCCAGGAGCGTGGGGCTTGCCCTGGTGCTTTACGGCTTTGTGGCGGTCTTCATCCAGGGTTTCCTGGTGCGGCGCTTCTCCTGGCCGCCTAGGACCCTCCTCCTCCTGGGGCTACCCGTGGGCATCCTGGGCTTCCTCCTTTTGGTGGTGGCCCATGGCTTTCCCCTTTTGGCCCTGGGCCTGGCCCTGCAGGGGGCGGGGACGGCCCTGGCGGGGCCGGGGGTCACCGCCGCCCTCTCCCTGGCCGTGGGGGAAGGGGAACAAGGTCTGGTGGCAGGCTTGAACGCCTCCGCCCAGGCCCTAGGCCGGATGCTCGGGCCTGTTCTGGGTACAGGCCTCTACCGCCTTTCCCCTGAGGCCCCCTACCTCCTGGGGGCTATCCTCCTCCTCGTGGCCCTCCTGGCCCTTCCCTTTCTCTTTCGCCGGGCAAGGATCTAGATGCGTCTCCTCGTCTTCCGCCAGAGAAACTTCCGCAACCTGGCCCTCTCGGCCTTCCAGCCCCCTCAGGGCCTTTTCGCCCTGGTGGGAGGGAACGCCCAGGGGAAGACCAGCCTCCTCCTCGGCATCCACCTGGCCCTTGGAGGCGAGGTCCGGGCTTCCTTGGCCGACCTGATCCGTTTCGGAGAGGAGGAAGCCTGGCTGCAGGCGGAGGTGGAAACCGAGCTGGGTCTATACCGGATCGAGCAACGGCTGAGGCCGGAGGGAAGGGAGATCGTGCTGAACGAGAAGGCGGTGAGCCTAAGGGCTCTTCACGAGCTTCCGGGCTCGGTCCTGGTCCTGCCTGAGGACGTGGAGGTGGTGCTGGGAAGCCGGGAGGAGAGGCGGACCTTTCTGGATCGCCTGATCGGGCGCTTCTCCCGCCGGTACGCCGCCCTTCTTTCCGCCTACGAAAAGGCCCTGCGCCAGCGAAACGTCCTTTTGAAGGCTGGGGGGAACGGGCTTTCCGTATGGGATCAGGAGCTGGCCCGCTACGGCACGGAGATCATGGCTTTTAGAAGGCGTTTCTTAAAGCGATTCTTGCCCATATTCCAATCCGTCCACCGGAGCCTGGCCCCGGGGGAGGTGGGGCTTCTTCTGGAGGAAACCGCCCCGGGGGATCTCCTCGAGGCCCTAAGGACCCGGAGGGAGGAGGAGCTGGCCCGGGGGCAGACCCTGGTGGGCCCCCACCGCGACGACCTGGTCTTCCTGCTCTCAGGACGGCCGGTCCACCGCTTTGGAAGCCGGGGGGAAGCCAAAGGGGTGGCCCTGGCCCTGCGCCTGGCCGAGCACCGCCTGCTTTCCGAGCACCATGGGGAAGCCCCCCTTCTCCTGGTGGACGAGTGGAGCGAGGAGCTGGACGAGGGCAAACGGCAGGCGGTTCTGGCCTATACCCGCACCCTACCCCAGGCCATCCTGGCGGGGCTTTGGGCCCCCGAGGGGGTGCCGGTATGCTGGGTGGAAGGAGGGGTGGTCCTATGCTGACCCTCCCGGGAGGGTGGGCATGCCCTGGCGGCTTAAGGAGGTGATCCCCGAGGCCCTCAAGAAGGCCGGGGGGAAGGAAAAGCTGAAGCGGGGTCTGGTGCTGGCCGCCTGGCGGGAGGTGGTGGGCAGGGAGCTTGCCCAGCTCAGCGAGCCCCTGGCCCTCGAGGGGGGTGCCCTCACCGTGCGGGTGGCGGACCCCGTCACCGCCCACCAGCTCACCTATAGCCGTCTGGCCCTTTTGCGACGCTACGAGGAGCAGTTTCCAGGGGTGGTGAAGGAGATCCGCTTTGTGGTGGGGCCCCTGGAAAAGGAGCCAGAGACCCCCAAAACCCCGGAAAACCCCGAGCGCCTCCTATGGGCAAGCCGCCGGGCGTTGGAGCTTTCGGAAAAAGCCCCCCTGGAGCTACGGGAAAAGGTAGCCCGGGCCGCCCTGGCCCTTTTGCAAAAGGATCGAGGCGAGCCCTGCCCCATCTGCGGAAGCCCCAGCCCCAAGCATCCCTGCCCCACCTGCCGCCGCCTTCTGGAAAGCCCCTGGGTGCGCAAGGAGGTGGAGCGCCTCAAGCGGGGCCGGCCCACGGGCCTCGAGGGGGAAGCCCTCCTGGTGGCTCGGCACGTGGCCAGACAATCCCTTCTCAGCGAGATGGAAGCCCTTTACCCCCAGGCCTTACGGGACGAAACCCTACGTCCTCTGCTCCGGGACCTGGCCCAGCGCTTTCGGACCCTCTTTCCCGGGGAAACCCTCCCCGAGGCGGTGCGGAGCCTCCTCGCCAAGGAAGCCTAAAGCCCTCAAACAAGCCCTCAAAGCATCTTCCCCCCTCGCTACCGAGGGGGGAAGTTTTGTGTTTCCATCGTGGTGGGCGGCAGAGGATTTGAACCTCTGACCTCTCGCTTGTAAGGCGAGCGCTCTGACCAGCTGAGCTAGCCGCCCGTGGTGACCCCAGGGGGAATCGAACCCCCGTTTCGGCCTTGAGAGGGCCGCGTCCTGACCGCTAGACGATGGGGCCCTGGCTTGGTGGGCCGTGCAGGATTCGAACCTGCGACCTACCGATTAAAAGTCGGTTGCTCTGCCAGCTGAGCTAACGGCCCAACAGCCTTAGTGATTATAGGGGAAGGATAAAGGCTTGTCCAGGTGAGGGGACCAAAGGGGTGGGACATTTGTCCCTTTCCCCTATGATAGACTTGGGTGTTAAGCTAAAGGAGGGAACCCCTTATGCAGCGGGCCTTTCTGGTTGTGGCCCTGGTAGCGATGGTGGCGGGCGCCGTTGGGCTTGCGCTCCTTCGGCCCTGGTGGTTTACGCCCCTGGCCTCCAACTGGGGTTCCATAGATCAGATCATCCTTCTTTCCCTTCTTCTTACCGGTTTGGCCTACGCTGGCGTCAACCTCTTTTTGGCCTACAGCATCCATCGCTACCACAAGGAGCCCGCAAAGTACCTCCCGGAGGAACCGAGGCTGGAGCGGAAGCTAATCTGGCTCACCACCCTGGGCATCGTGGTCCTTCTGGCCCCAGGACTTTACTTCTACAACCACCTGGTCCACCCCCCAAAGGAAACCTTCACGGTAGAAGTCCTTGCCCAGCAGTGGCTCTGGAGCTACCGTTATCCGGGACCGGACGGGAAGCTAGGAAGGACGTCCATCCAGAAAGCTTCTCCCGCCAATCCCTTTGGCTTGGACCTCGAGGATCCCCCCGCCCGGGACGACATCCTGGTCATCGGGGGTCCCTTGCGGCTCCCTTTGGGAGAACCCGTTCTACTCCTCCTCCGGGCCAACGACGTCATCCACAGCTTCTACGTTCCCGAGTTCCGGATCAAGATGGACGTGGTCCCGGGTATGGTAACCCGCATCTGGTTCACCCCCACCGCCCTCGGCCAGTTCCAGGTGGTCTGCGCCGAGTACTGCGGCATAGGCCATGCCCGCATGCTGGGCCAGGTCCTGGTGATGAAGCCTGAAGAGTTCCAGGCCTGGATTAAAGCCCAGCCCAGCGTGGCCCAGTCCCTGGGCCGGTAAGGAGGAGCCATGGAGTTTCCCGGTTACCATGACCACCGCATTGGCCCGGAGCCCCGAAGCTTCTGGAGCCGGTACGTCTTCAGCCAGGACCACAAGGTGATCGCCATCCAGTACACGCTCACCGCCCTTCTGGTGGGGGCCATCGGCATGGCCCTCTCCTGGGCCATGCGCCTCGAGCTGGCTTTCCCAGGTGTCCTGGATGCGGGAAGGTACTACCAGGCCATGACCCTCCACGGCATGATCATGGTCATCTATCTGCTCACCGCCCTGCTCCTGGGGGGGTTCGGCAACTTCCTCATCCCCCTCATGCTGGGAGCGCGGGACATGGCCTACCCCTTTGTCAACATGCTGTCCTACTGGGTCTACCTGCTTTCCGTCCTGGTGCTTCTGGCCTCCTTCTTCGTGCCGGGAGGGCCCACCGGGGCAGGCTGGACCCTCTACCCACCCCAGGCCATCACCCGGGGCACCCCCGGGTACGACTGGGGGATCGTCCTCATGCTGGTCTCCCTCCTGCTCTTCATCGTGGCCGCCACCATGGGCGGGCTCAACTACGTGACCACCGTGCTCCAGCTCCGCACCAAGGGAATGACCCTGATGCGGATGCCCCTGGCGGTCTGGGGGATCTTTATCGCCTCCATCATGGCCCTCCTCGCCTTCCCTGCCCTCTTCGTGGGCGGGGTCATGCTGCTTTTGGACCGCACCCTGCACACCAGCTTCTTCATGCCCGCGGTGCTGCAGTTTGGCCAACGCCTGCCCTACGAGGGAGGAAGCCCCCTTCTTTGGCAACACCTCTTCTGGTACTTTGGCCATCCCGAGGTCTACATCGTCATCCTCCCCGCCATGGGGCTTATCTCCGAGCTGGTTTCGGTACACGCCCGCAAGCCCATCTTTGGCTACGGAATGATGGTCTTCTCCCTGGTGGCCATCGCCGCCATCTCCTTCGTGGTCTGGGCCCACCACATGTACACCAGCGGCATGAACCCCTATTTTGGCTTCTTCTTTGCCACCACCACCCTGATCGTGGCCATTCCCTCGGCCATCAAAACCTACAACTGGCTTCTCACCCTGTGGCGGGGAAAGATCCAGCTCACCGTGCCCATGCTCTTCGCCATCGCCTTCCTCAACACCTTCGTGGTGGGAGGGCTTACGGGGCTCTTCCTGGGCAACGTCATCGTGGACTTCCCCCTTCAGGACACCTACTTCGTGGTGGCCCATTTCCACATGGTCATGGGCGTGGCCGCCATCGTGGCCATCTTCGGGGGCATCTACCACTGGTACCCCAAGGCCACGGGTCGGATGCTCAACGAGACCCTGGGGAGAATCCACTTCTGGGCCACCTTCGTGGGCACCTACCTGATCTTCTTCCCCATGCACTTCCTGGGCCTTCTGGGGGTACCGAGGCGGTACAACACCTTTGAAGGGCTTTCCTTCCTGCCCCCCTCCGTGCGCCCCTTGAACGAGTTCATCACCGTGGTGGCTCTCCTGGTGGGCCTAGCCCAGCTCCTTTTCGGCTTCAACCTGGTCTACTCCTACTTCCGCGGGAAGAAGGCCCCAGACAACCCCTGGCGGGCGACCACCTTGGAGTGGCAGGCCCCCACACCCCCACCCCACGGCAACTGGGGGCACGAGCCCCCTCCCGTGGTGTACCGCTGGGCCTACGAGTACAGCCCCCCAGGGGCTAAAGAGGACTTTATCCCGCAAAACGCTCCCCCGGTGGTGGCGGGAGGCAGTGGAGGGGAAGATCATGCCCAAGGTGGAGGAAAGGCCTAAGCTTCCTCCAAAAGGGCCCCCGGGCCGAGAGCTCGGCGGAGGAGAGGGGCCAGAAGACGCCTTTTCCCTTCCCCCAGGGCAGGTGGGCCTTCTCGTCCCGCTCGCCGCCATCACCAGCCTCTTTGCCGCTTTGGTGAGCGCCTACCTGGTGCGCATGGGCCTTCCCGACTGGCAGGCCCTGCCCAAGCCTCCCCTTCTCTGGCTCAACACCCTTGTGCTCCTTCTGGCCAGCCTGGCCCTGGAACGAGCGGCCCGCCTCGAGGCCTGGCCCCAGGCAAGACCCTGGGCCCTGGGCGGCGGGCTTTTGGGAACGGGCTTCATCCTGGGCCAGCTCCTGGCCTGGCGGCTCCTTCTGAGCCTGGGCTATGCCCCAGCGGGCAATCCCGCCAGCGCCTTCTTCTACCTGATCACCGCCCTCCACGGCCTGCACCTCCTGGGGGGAGGGCTGGCCCTGGCCTGGGTCTTTGTCCGGGAAGGGAAGGGCCTTCGGCCTTGCGCATGGTACTGGCACTACCTCTTGGGCGTCTGGCTGGTGCTTTACGCCCTGTTTCTCTGGACCTAAGGAGGGGGGAGTATGGAGGAGAAAACCCTACGCCTGCCGCACTTCCTAAGGGCGCTGGCCGGGGACTGGGGAAGCGACCTTTCCGCCTTCAAGGTGGTCTGGGCCAAGGCCATGATGTGGATTTTCCTCCTCTCCGACACCTTCATCTTCGGCTGCTTCCTCACGGGCTATGCAGCCGCCCGCCTCTCCGCCACCCTGCCCTGGCCCGACCCTGGCAAGGTCTTCGCCCTCCACATCGGCGAGCGCGAGATTCCCCTCCTTCTCATCGCCATCATGACCGTGATCCTGATCAGCTCCAGCGGCACCATGGCCATCGCCGTGTACCACGCCTATAACCGCAACAAGCCCCGCACTGCCCTTTTCCTAGCCCTGACCGCCCTTTTGGGCCTCAGCTTCGTGAGCATGCAGGCCTACGAGTGGACCCACCTCATCCGGGATCTGGGCTTCCGCCCCTGGGGCAATCCCATGGGGGCTCCCCAGTTTGGCTCCTCCTTCTTCATGCTCACCGGCTTCCACGGCCTCCACGTCACCGCCGGGGTTATCTACCTCACGGCCGTGGCCATAAGGGTCCTGAAAGGGGTTTACGACCGGGCGGGAAGCTACGTGGGGGTGGAGGTGGCGGGGCTTTACTGGCACTTCGTGGATTTGGTCTGGGTTTTCATCTTTGCCTTCTTTTACCTGTTCTAGGAGGCAGCATGAACCACGGCACGGAGATCCATCGGGGGGAACAGCACCAGCCCATCGGCACCTATCTAGTGGTCTGGGGACTCCTCTTTCTCCTCAGCACCCTGTCCTACCTCCTGGACTACTTCAAGGTGGAACCTCTGGGTTTACGGCGCTTCCTCATCACCGCCTTTGCCCTCCTCAAAGCGGGGCTTATCGTGGCCTACTTCATGCACCTGCGCTTTGAGCGGGTGGGCCTGGTCTACGCCATCCTTTTGCCTCCCCTTCTCCTCCTGGCCCTGGTGTCCATTTTGCTCCCCGAGGGGCAGTATGTGGCGACGGTGCGGCATTTCTTCTTTGGTGGCCCTTAGCCTGGCCCTGGCCCACCACACCGAAACCCGCCCCAGCGACCTGGGGCCAAGCTGGTGGGGGATTTTGGTGATGGCCCCGGTTCCCTTCCTCCTGGTGGGGGGTGTGGCCTGGTACCTCTGGCGCCGGCGCTCGAGGCCCAGGAAGCCTTGAGCCCAAAGACTACCTCAAGCCCCTGAGCCGCTCCAGGAAGGCCAGCCCAAAAGCCTCCTCCCGCACCCTGCGCCTTAGGCCCTCGAGGTCGAATGGCCTCCGCGCCACCGCCTCCAGGGCCACCTTGGGCAGGGGAGCCGCCTCCAAGAAGGCGAAAAAGGCCTCGTCGGCCCAAGGGGGGACCCAGGCCCCGCTGCGGCAGAGGAACACCCGCTGGAAGATACCTTCCACCGGCCCCCCAGGATCCTTGACCCTCTCCACAGGAACCACAGGCGCGGGCTCCAGGGAAGGATCGCGCCAGGAAGGGTAGAAAACCCTAAGCCTGGCCCCTTGGCGGGCGTAATAGACCATCCAGTCGTCGCAGGCGGGTTCCTCGCCCAAAGGGCGGTAGCCCGCATCGTGATGGGCATCAAAGAGCACCACCTCCCGCACTCCCTGGCGCACCTCTGGATGGAAGGCCAAGGCGTTGGAATCCGCATAGTAAAGGCGGGCCTCCGGGGCGAAGGCAAAGCGCTCCCAGAATCCCTCCCATCCCCGGGCCTGGGGCAGGGGAAGCCCCCTTAGGAGGAAGGCCAAAGCCCGTTCCTCCCAAACCTCCCCCAGGTAGTAAGGGGTTTCAAAGTGGGCCCAGGCGTAAAGGGGGGCCATAGGGTCCTCAGGGTCTTGGGGCACGGGGAAAAAGTAATCAAAATCCACTACCAAAAGGCGCATCCCTTCCCATAGATAGCAAAGCCCCCGCCTCCTGGGCGGGGGCCAAGATCCAAAGGGATCACCAGACGTAGAAGATGGTCACGATCACCAGCCAGACCGCATCCACCAGGTGCCAGTACATGCTGGCCGCCTCGAGGGTGCCGTGGTGGTGCTGGGTAACCTTGCCCCTAAGGGCCTGGAGGTAGGCCAGGATGAGGCCAAAGCCCCCGATGACCACGTGCAGGCCGTGGAGGCCCACGATGGTGAAGAAGGTGGCGGTCCAAAGGTTCTCCTGCCAGCTGGAGGCGTGGTGGAAGTGGTAGAACTCGTAGGACTGGACCAGGAAGAAGAGGACACCCAGGATGATGGTGACGAGAAGGCCAAAGCGGAAGGGGCTGAAGCGGCCACGCCTCAGGTCGTGGTGGGCGAAGTGCACGGTGAAGGAGGAGCTCACCAGGAAGAAGGTGTTGAGGAGGGCAAGACCGAGAGCAGGCCGTTCCTCCGGGGGTACCGCCGCCCCGGTGAGGCGGAGATAAAGGTAGCCGGCGATGAGGATGGCGAAGAGGCCCACTTCCGAAACGATGAACCAGGCCATCCCCATCCAGGCGTTGGACTTACCCGAAAGGGTGTGGTGCTCCACCGGGTGGCTGTACTCGTCCTCGAGGGCCCACCTGATCAGGCCGTAGGCGAAGAGGGCCAGGAAGACCCACATCCACACGTTGGGCACGGGCAAGGCCGCCACGGAAACGAAGAAGGCGAAGAGGGTGGCGGCGGAGTAGAAAGGCCAGAAGGAGCTATTGGGCAGGTGGATGTGGCTGGGGTCTTCGGGCTTCAGCTCCACCCCCTTCTTGGCCCAGTCGTAGAGAGGTCGCTCGGAGGGGAACTCCTTGGGCAGGGCCACGTCAAAGTTATGGGCCTTGGGCGGGGAGCTGGTGAGCCACTCCAGGGTGTAGCCACCCCAGGGGTTATCCGGAGCCTTCTCCCCGGAGCGCAGGCTCTTCCACATGGCGTAAATCCAGACCAATCCCCCGAGGCCCAGGATGAAGGCCCCGATGGTGGAGATCAGGTTAAGCTCCGGCCAGCCGGCGATGTCCGCATTGTAGGTGTAGTACCGGCGGGGCATCCCCAGGAAGCCCAGGGCGTACTGGGGCAGGAAGACCGTCAGGTAGCCCACCAGGAAGAGCCAGAAGTGGAGCCGCCCCAGGCGCTCGTCGTACATGCGGCCCGTCATCTTGGGCCACCAGTAGTAAAGCCCGGCGAAGGCCCCGAAGCCCGACCCCGCCATCAAGACGTTGTGGAAGTGGGCCACCACGAAGTAGGAGTCCTGGAAGTGGTAGTCCAAGGGGGTCATGGAGAGCATGACCCCGGTGATGCCGCCCAGGAGGAAGTTGAAGATGAAGCCCAGCACCCAAAGGAGGGGGGTCTTCATCTGCAGGTGCCCAGCCCAAAGGGTACCGATCAAGTTGAAAAGCTTCACCCCGGTGGGCACGGCGATGAGGGCGGTAAAGAAGGCGAAGGCGATCTGGAAGATGGTGGACTCCCCCACGGTAAACATGTGGTGGGCCCAGACCATGGTCCCCAGCACCACGATGCCCATCTGAGCCCAGACCATCTGCTTGTAGCCGAAAAGGGGCTTGCGGGAAAAGGTAGAGGCCACCTCCGCCAGGATGCCCAGATAGGGCAGAAGCATCACGTACACCGTGGGGTGGGAGTAGAACCAGAAGAACTGCTGGAACAGGACCGGGTCTCCACCAACATCAGGATTGAACCAGGAAAGCCCGATCTTCCGCTCCAAAAGCACCAAGAGGGTAGCCGAGGTCAGGCCCGCCAGGCTGAAAAGGTTTAGAACGCTGGCGGCAAAGACGCTCCACACGTACATGGGCATCTTCCACATGCTCATCCCTTGGGCCCTGAGGTTGTAGATGGTGGCGATGAAGTTGGCGTTGCCCAAGAGGCTGGAGAAGCCCAGGAGCAGGATGGCGACCATGTAGAAGTTCACCCCGCTACCCGACTGCACGGAGAAGGGGTAGTAGAAGGTCCAGCCCACGCTGGGAGCCCCTCCGGGGAAGAGGTAGCTCATCAGGGCCAGAATGATGGCACCCAGAAAAGCCCAGTAGCTGAAGGCGTTCACCCGGGGCAGGGCCACATCCCTGGCCCCCAGCATCAGGGGCACCACGAAGTTCCCAAAGCCGGTGAGCCCGGCCTGGATGATGAAGAAGAAGAGCATGGTAGCCCCATGCAGGGTGAGGATCTGGTTGTACTGCTCCCCCGTGAGGAGGTGGTTGTTGGGCACCGCCAGCTGCGCCCGGATCAGGAGGGAAAATACCCCGGCCAAAGCGAAGGCGAAGAAGGCGGTGGCCGTGTACAAGAGCCCGATCTTCTTATGGTCTACCGTGGTCAGGAGATCCCAAAGGATCGCCCAGAAACCGGCTTTTGGCTTGGTTGCGATGGCCATCTGCCCATACCTCCTTAGAACTTAGGCAACGCCTTGAAGTCAAAACCCTCCACCTTAAGCCCATCCAGGTAGCGGACCAAAGCGTTCAGGTCCTCCTCGGAAAGCTGGGGGAAGCCCGGCATCTTGCTCCCCGGCTTCATGGAGGCGGGATCCTTGATCCAGGCCTTCAGGTGCTCAGGCGTGTAGTCCACGATCCCCGCAGCCAGGCTCACCCGATTGCCCACGAAACCCAGCTCCGGCCCGATGACCGCAGGAGGCATCTTGGCCTGCACCGAGTGGCAGGCCATGCAGTTCTGCTGGAAGACCTGCTGGCCCTGGGCATCGGCCACAGGAGGCGTGTAGTTCTTGGCCGCGGCCACAAACCGATCAAACTCTTCTTTGGGCACCACGATGGCCCGGAAGAGCATGCGGGAGTGGCTGGGGCCGCAGAGCTCGGCACAGAAGCCGTAGTAGTTGCCCGGTTTTTCCGGTGTAAAGGAGAGAAGGGTCTTTTGTCCCGGAATGGCGTCCCTTTTTCCTGCAAGCCCCGGCACCCAGAAGGAGTGGATCACGTCCTTGGAGGTAACCTCCAGCACCACCGGCACCCCTGCGGGCAGGATGATCTCGTTGGAGGTGCGGAAGCCCAGCTCAGGATAGTTAAAGTCCCACCAGAACTGGTAGCCCGTCACCTCCACCTTCAAGGCTCCGGCAGGAAGCTGGTTCACCTGGATGAGGCTCCGGGCTGTCAGGCCGAAGAGAACGAAGATGATCAGGATGGGGATCACCGTCCAGACCACTTCCAACCGGTCATTGCCGTGGAACTGAGGTGGCTCCCCTTCCTGACCGGGTTTGGCCCGGAACTTCCAGGTGATGTAGGCCAGAGCCCCGGCCACCACCCCGAAGATCAAAACGGAG
Organism: Thermus sp. KWY1; assembly: GCF_057547025.1. NCBI lineage: Bacteria > Thermotogati > Deinococcota > Deinococci > Thermales > Thermaceae > Thermus > Thermus sp. KWY1. The sequence goes on along the minus strand of NZ_BAAJPG010000041.1, from coordinate 13,476 downwards.
AAGACCAAGACCCAGATGAGGAGGAAGTTGGTCTCCCGGTTGAAGGGGGAGACGGGGTGGGTAATGGCCACCCGGTGGCCCTCCTGGGCCAGGGCCAAACCTAAAAGACTGAGCGCCGCTACAACTCTTCTCATCCGCTTCCCTCCCTAAAGCACCCGATCCACCGCCATGGCCACGAACAAGAGGGCCAGGTAGAGCATGGAGTATTTATACAGCGAAACCGCCGTCCTCCGCTCGGGCTGGCGGTAGAGGGCAAGGCTCTTAAGGATAAGCAAAGCATTAAGCGTGAGGCTGAAGAAGAAGTAAACGAGGCCGAGTTCCCCCAAAAGGAGGGGCATGAGGGAAATCAAGGCAGTGAGCACGGCATAAAGGGCGATCTGCATCACCGTCACCCTTTCCCCCAACACCACGGGCAGCATGGGCACCCCCACGGCCCGGTAGTCGTCCTGGATCATGAGGGCCAAGGCCCAGAAGTGCACCGGGGTCCAGAAGAAGATGAGGGCGAAGAGGTACCAGGCGAAGAGGCTTAGCTCGCCCGTCACCGCCGCCCAGCCCACCAGGGGGGGAAAGGCCCCCGCCGCCCCACCGATGACGATGTTCTGCCAGGTGCGCCGCTTCAGGTAGAGGGTGTAGACCAGCACGTACCAGATAAGGCCCATGAGGGCCAGGGTGGCGGAAAGGAGGTTCGCCCCCCACCAGAGGAGAAGAAAGGCGAAAAGGGCAAGGCCAAAGGCGAAGAGAAGGGCATCCCGGCTGGAAATGCGCTGGGTCACGGTGGGGCGCTTGGCGGTGCGGCGCATGCGGGCGTCGATATCCCGGTCCACCACCATGTTGATGGCGTTGGCCGCTCCGGCCATCATGTAGCCTCCCAGGGCCACCACCAGGAAGAGGCCCGTGCCAGGCCAGCCCTTGGCGGCGATGAGCATGGCCAAAAGGGTGGTGAAGAGAAGGAGGCTGATCACCCGGGGTTTGGTGAGGGCCAGGTAGTCCTTCCAGGTGGCTCCCCCAGTGCCCCGGTGCACCTGCCCCGCCTCGGCACCCTCCCCCAGCTCCACCCGCCTAGCCCCCTGGGCCAACGCCGCCGCCGAAAGCAGGATGAAAAGAAGCCACACGGCGTAGGCCAAGAGAAGGTGCAGGATCTGCATCCAGACCGGGGCCTTGAGCCACACGTTCACCAGGCCCACGAGAAGCTGCACTCCATAGAGGTACGCGAGGGCATGGGCGAAGCGGCGGGTATGGGAGGAAGGCCGCAGATGGGCCACCAGGTAGCCCGCAAAAACCACATAAAGCCCCACGCTCACGGCGATGAGGGGGTGGAGCACCCTGAGGCGCACCAGGAAGTGCTCGCCCGGGGTCAGGGAGCGCTCCAGGGCCTCGAGGGTGTTCCGGACGGGGAAGAGAAGGTCGCCCAAAGCGGTCACTGCGCCGCTCATCCCCAGGAAGAGCAAGGCGAGAAGCCCCAGGAGCAAGGCCGCCCCCACCGCACCCTGCCCCCTAAGCCGCAAGGGAGCACCCCCAGAGGCCCACCAGGCGGTGAGGACCAGGGAGGCCAGGAGGAAATAGGTGTTGGCCAGGTGCACCATCTGCACCACGGCCCTGGCAGCGCTCACGTTATGGGCTGTCCAGCCGAACAGGACCAGGGAAGCCCCCACCAGGCTCTCGGTGATCATGAAGAGAAAGGCCAGCCCGGAGCCCAGCCGCGCCGGGTGGCCCTTGGGAAAGAGGCGGAAGGCGAGAAGGGTCAAAAAAAGCACGGAAAGAAAGGCGAGACCCGAGGTGGCCCGGTGGGTGAACTCGATGAGGGTCTCCACCTGTGGGCTTCTGGGGATGATCTCCCCTTTGCAGGTGGGCCAGTGGGAGCCGCACCCTGCCCCCGACCCGGTGGCCCGCACGTAAGCCCCCCAGAGGGCCACCAGGATGTTCCACACCAAGACTCCCCAGGCGTAACGGCTAAACCAAGCTTGGCTCATAGGACACCCGTCCCCCAGACGGTAGTGCTTTCCATTCTGCCAGAAGACCTTGTCCAGGGGTGAAGTACATTTGTCCCTTCCATTACCTGCCACCTAGGAGACTAATACCCCCGGGCCCTACTTGGCAAGGGGCTGGGCAGAAGGCCCAGCCCCACAAAGGATAAGGACTACCCCACCTTTGGCCCTGCCCGGCGTATAGCTTCCTCCACCCCGTCCGCGTACTTCTGGAAGTTTTCCTGGAACAAGGTAGCCAGCTTCCTGGCCTGGCGATCGTAGGCCTCCTTGTCCTCCCAGGTTTCTCGCGGGTCCAAAAGCTCCTTGGGCACCCCGGGAACCTCCAGGGGGACCTCAAAGCCGAAGACGGGATCCTGGCGGTAGGGAACCCCCTCGAGGGCCCCGTTTAGCGCCGCCTGCAAAAGGGCCCGGGTCACGGGCAGGGGAAAACGCCGGCCCACCCCGTAAGGCCCCCCGGTCCAGCCGGTGTTCACCAGGTACACCCTGGGGCCATGCTTCCTGATTTTCTCCCCCAGCATGCGGGCATAGACCCCGGGATGGAGGGGAAGAAAGGGCGCCCCGAAGCAGGCGGAGAAGGTGGCCTTGGGCTCGGTGACACCCCTTTCCGTGCCCGCCACCCGGGCGGTGTAGCCGGAGAGGAAGTAATACATGGCTTGCTCCGGGGAAAGGCGGGCGATGGGGGGCAAGACCCCGTAGGCGTCGGCGGAGAGGAAGAAGATGGCCCTGGGGTGTCCGGCCACGCCAGACTCCACCACGTTTTCCAGGTGGCCCAAGGGGTAGGAGGCGCGGGTATTTTCCGTCTTGGTGTCGTCGTCCCACTCCACCCGGCGGCTTTCCGGGTTCACCACCACGTTCTCCAGGATGGCCTCAAACTGATTGGACGCCTTATAGATAAGGGGCTCATACTCCGGAGAAAGGCGGATGACCTTGGCGTAACACCCCCCTTCAAAGTTGAACACCCCCTCCTCGCTCCAACCGTGCTCGTCGTCACCGATAAGAGGCCTCTCCGGATCGGTAGAAAGGGTAGTCTTCCCAGTCCCCGACAGGCCAAAGAAAATGGCCACATCCCCTTCTTTCCCCACATTGGCCGAGGCATGCATGGGGAAAACCCCCTGTTTGGGCATGAGGTAGTTCATCACGGTGAAGATGCTCTTCTTGATCTCCCCCGCATACCTGGTACCCACGATGAGGACCATCCTCCTCTGGAAGCTGATGCCCACGAAGACCTCGCTCCGGGTGCCGTCCCGCTCCGGGTCGGCCAGGAAGTAGGGAGCGTGGACCACGGTAAAGCCTGGGGAAAAGGGCTCCACCTCGTCGTCCTCGGGGAACCGGCGGGGAAGGATAAACATATTGCGGGCAAAAAGGGCATGCCAGGGGCTTTCCGTAATCACCCTTACCGCCAGACGGTAGCGTTTATCGGCTCCGGCATAAAGGTCCTGAACATACAGGTCCCGCTCGGAAAGGTAGGCGACCACCCTTTCCCAAAGGGCCTGGAAGGCCTCCGGGGCGAAGGGCTGGTTCACCTCACCCCACCAGACCTCCTCCTCTACCCCCGGCTCCCGCACCACGAACTTGTCGCGGGGGCTTCTCCCGGTGTAGGGGGTGGTGTCCACCACCAAGGACCCTTTGTGGGCCAGAATCCCCTCGCCCCGGGCCAGGGTGTGCTCCACCAGGATGGGAGAAACCGTGTTCCAGAAAACCTGTTTCCTCGGTTTGATGCCCAAAGGCTCCAGTCGGTCCATAGAGACCCCCTTATGCCTAGGGCATCATACACTTATTTCCACGCTTCCAAGGTTAGGAGCCATACCCGGGACGCCCAAGAAGGGCAAAGGTCAAGCGCTTGCCCAGCTCCACCCCGGGCTGGTCAAAGGCGTTCACCCTCCAGAGCTCCCCCAGGAAGGCGGTTTGCCACATGAGGTGCTGCAAGAGCCAGCCCACGGCGTAAGGGGAAACCTCCGAGAGGTAGAGGGTATAGACCCTCTGTCCCGCTTCGGCCAAGGCCTGGTAGGTGGCCTCGGCCTCGGCCTTCAAGAGCTGGAACAAGCCCTTGCCGAAGAGGTAACCTGCCTCCCCCTCGAGGCCTTCCACCTGGGGCAGGAGGAGGTCCTCCGTGGCCCTTTCCGGCACCACCAGAACGATGAGCTTGTCCAGGGGGCCTTCCCGGAAGAGCTGCACCTGGGCGTGCTGGTCCTGGGGACCCAAAGCGGGCACGGCGGTGGTGCCCACCCGGTTGCCCTCCCCATCCCGCTTGCCCAAGGACTCGTCGTGGAGCTGGACAAACCAGGCGGGAAGGTATTTCAGCCTTTCCGAGTACACCATAAAGACCGTGATGGGCAGGTGGCGGTGGAGGTGCTGGAGGAAGGCGGTTTTCAGGGGGAGGTTTTCCTCCAACGGGGCCAGGGCCAGCTCGTTCGCCTTCCTTGCCCCCATGAGGAGGGCCTCCAGGTCCATCCCGGCAAAGGCCAAGGGAAGGAGCCCCACCGGGGAGAGCACGGAGAAGCGCCCTCCCACGTTTTCGGGAATGGAAAAGGCCTCGAGGCCCTCCTTTTCCGCCAAGGCCCTTAGCGCCCCCCGCCTGGGGTCGGTGGTGAGAACCAGATGCCGCCGCCACTCCTCCCCCAGGTTCTCCCGAAGCCAGTTCAGAAAAACCAGAAGAGCGGCCAGGGTTTCCGCGGTGGCCCCCGACTTGGAAACCGCGTTCACCAGGGTCTTCCGGGGGTCTAGGCCCCGAAGGAGCCGAAGCACGGGCTCCGGCTCCACGTGGTCCACATAGTGGAAGCGCACGCCGCTTTCGTTGAAGGCACTCTCCAGGGCCTTAGGCCCCAAGGCGCTTCCCCCGATGCCCAGAAGGACGAAGTCCTCCACCCAAGGGTTAGCCTCCCGGTAGCGGCGGATCCGCCTCAGGGTTTCCGTGTCCTCGGGGAGGTCCATCCAGCCCAGCATGCTTTGGAGATCCTTCCGCTTGGCCAAAAGAGCCTCCCGGGCTTGAAGAAGGAGGGGCCCGTGCTCCTTAAAAGCCTGGGGGAAATCCGGGAGGAAGCGGGTATCCAGGCGCAGCATACCCCCATGCTACCCGGATGTAGGCTAAAGGCATGGGCTACGTGCCCCCACCCACGCCCCAGCACGGCCTCGAGGAGGGTCCCATCCTCCTCAAGGACGGGCGCACCGCCTTCCTGAGGCGGGCAGGCCCCAAGGACCTTCCCCTTTTCGTGGAGTTCCTGAGGCGGCTATCCCCGGAGTCCTTGCGCATGCGCTTCTTCTCCCCCATCTCCCCGGAAAAGGCGGCGGAGCTTCTCCTTTCCGCCAAACCGGAAGAGGAAAAGGTGATCCTCATGGTCCTGGCGGGAGACCCCCCCAGGATGGTGGCCACGGGGGAGTACGTGCGCCTGAAGGGGGAGGGCACCGCCGAGGTGGCCTTTTTGGTGGACGATGCCTTCCAGGGCAAGGGCCTGGGCACCCTCCTTCTGGAGCGCCTGGCCTTGATCGCCGCCAAGCGGGGGGTAAGGCGGTTTCAGGCCTTCGTCCTGGCGGAGAACCAGAAAATGCTCAACGTCTTCATGGAAAGCGGCTTCCAGGTACGGGCCCGCAGGGATAGCGGGGAGGTGGAGGTGGAGTTTGAGATCCTCCTGGAGGAGAAGGCGGCGGAGCGGTTTGAGTGGCGGGAAAAGGTTTCCACCCTTGCGAGCCTTCACCCCTTCTTCTTTCCCCGGGGCGTGGCGGTGGTGGGAGCAAGCCGCGACCCGGAAAGCATCGGCTACCGGGCCCTGGAAAACCTCATCTTTGGCCGCTTCCAAGGCCCCGTCTACCCGGTGAACGAGGCCATCGGCAAGGAAGGAGGTACGGTGGGGCCCCTCCTCGCCTACCCCAGGGTGGAGAGCATTCCCGGCCCCGTGGACCTGGCGGTGATCGCCGTGCCCAAGGAGCGGGTTTGGGAGGCCCTCGAGGCCTCGGGAAGACGGGGGGTGCGAGCCAGCGTGGTCCTCACCACCGGCTTCCAGGACCAAGAGGCCAAAGAGCTGGCCGACAAGGCCAGGCGCCTGGGGATGCGCCTTCTGGGCCCGGGTTCCTTGGGCCTGGTCCACACCCACCCCGAGGTGCGCCTGGCGGCGGGCCTGGCCCCCCTCCCCAAACCCGGACCCCTGGCCATCTCCAGCCAGTCCGGCACCCTGGGCCGGGCGGTGATGGCCTATGCGGAGGGTATGGGACTGGGCATCTCCTCCTTCGTCTCCTTGGGGGCCAAGGCGGACATCTCCTCCAACGACCTTTTGCAGTTCTGGGAAGAGGACGAGCGAACCCGGGTGATCCTCCTTTACCTGGAGAGCTTCGGCAACCCCCGGCGCTTCTCCCGCCTAGCCCGCAGGATCGGCAAGAAAAAGCCCATCCTGGCGGTGCATCCCTCCCGGGATCCCTTGGTGCGCACCCTCTTCGCCCAGGCCGGGGTGATCCGGGCCAACAGCCTGGAGGAAGCCTTTGACGTGGCCGCCCTTCTGGCCCTGGGGCGCCTTCCGGAAAACAACCGGGTGCGACTCATCTCCAACGCCTCCGGTCCCTCCAACCTGGCCCTCGAGGCCCTCAGGGAAGGAGGGCTTTTCGTGGAGCACGTGGACCTGGGCTCCACCGCCAAGGCGGAGGAGTTCGCCCGCGCCCTGGAAGAAGCCCTGGAAGGCGAGGCGGGAAGCGTGTTTCTCCTCTTCGTGCCCATGGGCTTTACCAGCGAGGAGGAGTTCCTGGCTCTTTTGGAGAAGGCAGAAGGGAACAAGCTCCTTTTGGCCTGCGTGATGGGCTCCCCGGGAGCGCGGGCCCGGGTTATGGGCCAGGTGGCCCTCTACCGCTTCCCCGAATCCGCGGCCATCGCCTTGAGCCGGGCCTGGGCTTACAAGGCCTGGCGGGAAGAGCCCCTCCACTTCCCCGACTTTCCCGACCTGCGCCTGGAGGAGGCGAGGAAGCTCCTAGAAGGGAAAGAGACCCTGAGCCAGGCGGAGGGGGCCGCCCTCTTGGAGTGCTTCGGCCTGCCCTTGGGGAAGGGGGAAGGGCTTTCCCTCAAGCTCACCGCCAAGCCCCACCCCCTCTTCGGCCCCGTCCTCACCCTGGTCCTGCCCACCCCCCTGGGGGACCAGGTGCTGGGCCAGCGGCTTTCCCCCCTCACCCAGAAGGACGCCCAGGAGCTGGTAAGACCCCTAAGCCACGGGCAAAGCCCGGATCTTTCGGGTCCTCTCGACCCCGCCCCCTACCAGGAAATCGTCCTCAGGCTTTCCCGGCTTCTGGAGGAACTGCCTAAGGTGGAGGAAGTTTCCCTGGAGCTTTCCGGACCCCGGATCGCCAGCTTTGAAGTGCGCCTCGGGGGAAACCCCGAACCGAGGAACCGCCATGCGCATTCAAAGCCCCGCTAACCCCAAGGTGAAGGCCTTGGCCGCCCTGAAGGAACGAAGGGAGCGGGAAAGGACTGGCCTTTTCCTGGTGGAAGGCCGGCGGGAGGTGGAAAGGGCCCTAAGGGCTGGCCTCCAGTTAGAAACCCTCCTCCGCGGCCCCAAGGCCACCCCGGAGGACCAAACCCTGGCGGGATCGGCCCCCACCCTGGAGCTTTCCCAGGAGGCGATGGAGCGGGTTTCCGTAAGGGAGAACCCGCCTCCCGTCATCGGGGTCTTCCGCCTGCCCCACAAAACCCTAAAGGAGGTCCGGCTCCCGCAAAACCCCCTGGTCCTGGTCCTTCTGGGCCTGGAAAAACCCGGCAACCTGGGGGCCATTCTGCGCTCGGCGGATGGGGCGGGGGTGGATCTGATCCTGGTGGCGGAAGGGGTGGACCTCTATAGCCCCCAGGTGATCCGGAACTCCACGGGGGTGGTCTTCTCCCTGCCCGTCTTCCCCGTGGCCGAGGAGGAAGCCGCCCGCTTCCTGGAGGAAAAAGGGCTTTTTTTGGTGGCCGCCACCCCCAGAGGGGAAAAGGTTTACTGGGAAGAGAACTACCAAAGGGGAGTGGCCTTCCTCCTGGGCACCGAGGACGAAGGCCTTTCCGAGGCCTGGCTGGCCCGGGCGGGGGTGAGGGTGCGCATCCCCATGCGGGGGGTGGCGGATAGCCTCAACGTTTCCGTGAGCGCTGCCCTCCTCCTCTACGAGGCCCTGCGCCAAAGGGGCGGAGGATGAGGTTTCCCCTCACCCCCTTGCTGGCCCTGGGGCTTTTTCTTTCCCTGCCCGTGTGGGCGCTCCCTTCGGCCCTGGGGATCCTCCTCCTCCACCTGGGCAAGCGGTTCTACCCCGGCGCCTTCCTATGGGGAGCCTTCCTTCCCGGTCTCCTCCATGCCTTTACCCTCCCTTTCCCCACCTGGCTCCAGGGATGGGCCCTGACCTCCGGGCTTCTCCTCCTCTACGGCTTTTTCCTGGCCGCCAAGGCCAGGCCCCTTTCCAGCCTCTTCCTCCTCCCCTTGGCCCTTGGGCTTGGGCCATGGGGCCTCTTCCTCCTGGGCCTCCTGCACGGAATCAGCCTTCTGGAGGAGGCCCATGGGCGGGCCCAGGAACGGGGGGAATGGTTTTGGACCCCCCCTTCCACCCTATGGATCCCAGGGATCCTGGGCCTTTTGCTGGCAGGCCTGGCCTTTCTTCCCCTCCATCTTCCCGCCCTTCCCCTACCGGCCCTGGCTCCCCCTAGCCTTCAGGCTTCCCCGGAAGCGAAATCCCAGCCGGGAGAGGAAGCAGCCTACCAGGCCCCCGAGGAAGGGTTTTCCCCCTGGGTGGCCTTCCTCAACCGGGCCTTGGCCCATGCCCAGCCCCTGGCCCTCCTTCTTCTCCTCCTGGCGCTTCTGCCCCTTTTGGACCGGGGGGAGAGGCTTCCCTACCGGGGGCTTCACCTCTTGCCCCTCTTGCTGGCCCTTTTGGCCGGGGGCCTTTTCCTCCTCTACCTGGGTACCCTGGGGGGTGGGGAAAGCGCATGGGGAACCAGCCCCTCAGCCTCCATGCCCACCCCTTCCCAGGAGAGCGGCCCCAAAGAGGCTGTACCGGGACCCAGGCGGTTAGGCGAGGTGGGCATGGCCCTGGCGGGGCTTTCCGCCCTTTTCACCCTGGGGCTTCTCTCCCTCCTGGCCTTCCTGGTTTGGCGCCACCGGGACCGGGAAGAGCAGGAGGCCGCCCAGGGCATACCGGCCAGGAGTTCCAAGCGCTTTCAAGAAACCCTCCCCCAAGACCGGGTGCGGCGGGCCTATCTCCAGACCCTTAAAGCCCTAAAGGCCCTGGGCCTTCCCCGGCTGGCCTCCGAGGGGCCCCTGGAGTACCTGGAGAGGGTTTCCCTCCCCCTTCCCGGGTTGAGAGAACCCTTGGAGGGGCTCACCCGGCTTTACCTGCCCGCGCGCTACGGCGGAAGGACCGGGGAGGAGGAAGCGGAAAGGGCGGAAGCCCTCTTGGGGGATATCCTTAGGCTATGTTCCTCGCCCGCATCCAAAGGGCCCTTTCGGGCCGGGTCCTCCTGAGGGAGGAAACCCTAAGGCTTTCCCTGGCCACCCTCCTTTCCGGGGGGCACCTTCTTCTGGAGGACGTGCCCGGCACGGGGAAGACCACCTTCGCCAAGGCCTTGGCCCGGGTCCTGGGCCTTTCCTTTAGCCGCATCCAGATGACCCCCGACCTCCTGCCCCAGGACCTCACCGGCGTCTACCTCTACCGGGAAGGAAGCCTCCTTTGGCAGAAGGGACCCGTCTTCGCCCAGGTGCTCTTGGTGGACGAGCTCAACCGGGCCACCCCCAGGACCCAGTCCGCCCTCCTCGAGGCCATGGGGGAAGGCCAGGTGACCCTGGAGGGGAAAACCCATCCTTTGCCCGAGCCCTTTTTCGTCCTGGCCACGCAAAACCCCGTGGAGGAGGAGGGCACGTACCCCCTGCCCGTGGCCCAGCGGGACCGGTTCACCGCCCGGCTATCCCTGGGCTACCCCGACGAAAAGGCCCTCCTCCAGGCCCTGAAGGAGAGGGAACCCCTAGAGGGCCTGGAGGCGGTCACCCAAGGGGAGGAGATCCTGGCCCTTCGCCAGGAGGTGCGCCGGGTGCGGGTGGCCGAGGAGGTGCTGGACTACCTCCTGGCCTTGGCGGGCTGGCTCAGGAGCCGGGAGGAGGTGCGGCTTGGCCCCTCCCCCAGGGCTCTTTTGCAGGTGGAGCGCCTGGCCCAGGCCCTGGCCCTCTTGCAGGGACGGACCTTCACCGTGCCCGAGGACATCAAGGAGGCCTTCCGGGCCGCCATCCCCCACCGCCTTCTCCTACGGCTGGAGGCGGAGCTTTCCGGAGCCAGCCCGGAAGGGCTGGTGGCGGAAGCCCTCAAGGCGGTCCCCGCCCCGGTGGAAAGGGCCTAGGGAAGGACGTCATGGAAGGGGTTTTGGGCCTTCTATCCCTCCTTCTCCTCCTCGCCCTTTGGCGGGCACCCCGATTGGCCCGGATCCGGGTGCAAACCCCGGACCTGGCTCCAGGCTTCCCCGGGCAGGTGCGGCTTGGGCAGGTGGCGGTGGAGGTCTGGGCTCCCCTTCCCCTTTTCTTCCGCCTGGAAAACCTCCCCTCGGCCCCCTTGGGCTTGGAACCCCGGGGCCTTTCCGGGATGGCCTGGGGGAAGATCCGGTTGGCCCTGCCTCTTTCCTGCCGCTACCGCCGGCGGGGAGAGCATACCCTCCGCCTTACCCTACGCTTCACCAGCCCCCTGGGCCTGGGGGAGAGGCTTCTCAGCCTGGAGGCGGGGAGGGTCTTGGTCTACCCCGCCTTGCGGCCCCTACCGCCCTTTGAGCCCGCCCCCAGCTTCTTCCTGGAGGGCAAAACCGAGCCCTTCGGCCTTCCCGATCCCCTCGAGGCCAAGGGCCTCCGCCCCTACCAGCCCGGGGATTCCCTGCGCCTTCTGGCCAAGCCGGCAAGCCTCCGCCAGGGCCGCCCCATCGTGCGGGAAGTGGAAAAAAGCCTTCTGGGAAGCCTCTTCCTTCACCTGGACACCCAAAGCCTCCACCCCGCCTACCTGGACCATGGGGCGAGCCTTGCCGCCTGGCTCCTTCTCCTGGCGGAGAAAAGCGGGGTTTCCTATGGCCTTTCCGCAGGAGAGGTCCTGCCTTTGGGACGGGGAAGGGGCCACCTGGTGAGGGCCCTCTCGCTTCTGGCCCGCCTAGAGTCCACCCAAACCCCCGCCCTCCCGCCCAAGGCCCCTCCCGGAAGCACCTACTTCCTCATCACCCAGGCGGCGGAACAAGCCTTCCTCAAGGCGGCCTTAAGGGGAAGCGCCCAAGCCCGGCAGGGAGTGCTCCTCCTCCTCCCCGAGGGTTATTTCCTTTACCCAGGGGAAAAGGGCCGGCTGGCCTTGGGCAAGACCCCGGGCCTGGAGCGGGCCCTGGCTATGCGGGGCCTTCTCCTAGCCCATGGCCTCGAGCTGAAGGTGGTGCGGGGCCACCAGCCCCTCACCTTATAAAACCCCCCTCAACCCCCTTGACAGGAACACGCGGGGGCAAAATAATAACCCTTGGTTTGACACTCTCGCCCTTTGAGCGTCAAAGGAGGGAGTGAATATGGCTGCGGAGGTGAAGACGGTGATCAAGCCCCTAGGCGACAGGGTTGTGGTGAAACGGATTGAGGAGGAGCCCAAGACCAAGGGCGGCATCGTGCTCCCCGACACCGCCAAGGAGAAGCCCCAGAAGGGTAAGGTGATCGCGGTGGGCTCGGGCCGCATCCTGGACAACGGGCAGAAGGTGCCCCTCGAGGTCAAGGAGGGGGACATCGTGGTCTTCGCCAAGTACGGCGGCACCGAGATCGAGATCGACGGCGAGGAGTACGTGATCCTCTCCGAGCGCGACCTTTTGGCGGTTCTGCAGTAAGGGAGGTGAGGTATGGCGAAGATCCTGGTGTTTGACGAAGCAGCCCGCCGGGCCTTGGAGCGCGGCGTGAACGCGGTAGCCGATGCGGTGAAGGTAACCCTGGGCCCCCGGGGCCGGAACGTGGTCCTGGAGAAGAAGTTCGGCTCCCCCACCATCACCAAGGATGGGGTGACGGTGGCCAAGGAGATCGAGCTGGAGAACCACCTGGAGAACATCGGGGCCCAGCTCCTCAAGGAGGTGGCCTCCAAGACCAACGACGTGGCCGGTGACGGTACCACCACCGCCACCGTCTTGGCCCAGGCCATCGTGCGGGAGGGCCTGAAGAACGTGGCCGCCGGCGCCAACCCCCTGGCCCTCAAGCGGGGCATCGAGAAGGCGGTGGAGGCGGCGGTGGAGAAGATCCGCTCCCTGGCCATCCCCGTGGAGGACCGCAAGGCCATCGAGGAGGTGGCCACCATCTCCGCCAACGACCCTGACGTGGGCAAGCTGATCGCCGACGCCATGGAGAAGGTGGGGAAGGAGGGGATCATCACCGTCGAGGAGTCCAAGAGCCTGGAGACCGAGCTGAAGTTCGTGGAGGGGTACCAGTTTGACAAGGGGTACATCTCCCCCTACTTCATCACCAACCCCGACGCCATGGAGGCGGTCCTCGAGGACGCCTTCATCCTCATCGTGGAGAAGAAGGTCTCCAACGTGCGGGAACTCCTCCCCATCCTGGAGCAGGTGGCCCAGACGGGTAAGCCCCTCCTCCTGATCGCCGAGGACGTGGAGGGCGAGGCCCTGGCCACCCTGGTGGTCAACAAGCTCCGGGGCACCCTGAACGTGGCTGCGGTGAAGGCTCCCGGCTTCGGTGACCGCCGCAAGGAGATGCTCAAGGACATCGCCGCCGTCACCGGTGGTACCGTCATCTCCGAGGAGCTTGGCTTCAAGCTGGAGAACGCCACCCTCTCCATGCTGGGCCGGGCCGAGCGGGTGAAGATCACCAAGGACGAGACCACCATTGTGGGCGGCAAGGGCAAGAAGGAGGACATCGAGGCCCGCATCAACGGCATCAAGAAGGAGCTGGAGACCACGGACAGCGAGTACGCCAAGGAGAAGCTCCAGGAGCGCCTGGCCAAGCTGGCGGGGGGCGTGGCGGTGATCCGGGTGGGGGCCGCCACCGAAACCGAGCTCAAGGAGAAGAAGCACCGCTTTGAGGACGCCCTGAACGCCACCCGGGCCGCGGTGGAAGAGGGCATCGTCCCGGGCGGTGGCGTGGCGCTCCTCAGGGCCATCAGCGCCGTGGACGAGCTCCTTAAGAAGCTGGAGGGGGACGAGGCCACCGGGGCCAAGATCGTGCGTCGGGCCTTGGAGGAGCCTGCCCGTCAGATCGCCGAGAACGCCGGCTACGAGGGCTCCGTGGTGGTCCAGAGGATCCTCTCCGAGACCAAGAACCTCCGCCTGGGCTTCAACGCCGCCACCGGGGAGTACGTGGACATGGTGGAGGCAGGCATCGTGGACCCCGCCAAGGTAACCCGCTCCGCCCTGCAGAACGCCGCCTCCATCGGCTCCCTCATCCTCACCACCGAGGCGGTGGTGGCCGAGAAACCCGAGAAGAAGGAGTCCACCCCCGCTCCCACGGGCGGCGACATGGACTTCTAAAGCCACCCCAACCTGGCTTCGCCAGGTTGGGGCCCC
>NZ_BAAJPG010000040.1:1166-98604 GCF_057547025.1 Thermus sp. KWY1 | reverse complement strand
GGTAGTAGCCGTTCTTGCGTCCCCCGTGCTGGCGCAAGAAGGCTTCCCGGTCGGCGTCCAGGAGAATCTGCAAGACCTCGGTCACCGTCTGCCTCACCGCTTCCCTTAGCATCACCTGCAAGGTATCCTGGTCCACGGGGTACCTCCTTCCTAATCCTGGTACCCCCCTTTTATACACAAACCCCTACACATAATTCCTTACACGACCCTATGGCTCAGGACAGAACGTGATCTGTAGGTTTAGGGACGGAAGTTCTCCAGTGGATGGTTAGGATTTCGAGACATCTCGGACTGCGCCCTGTTCATTCCAGTGCTTACCGTTAGGGAGAAGCGAGTGTGAAGAGAAGAAAGGAGGAAGGGGATGAACGTAACTGGTTGGGGAGCTCTTCTGCTTTTCCTTCTCCTTGCCTTGTTTGCATACATGGTGCTAAAGGGACTGGGCTTTCTCCTTAAAAGGTTCATTGTTGACGTGGTGGACGAAATTCAAAAACGGCAACGGTCTGGCAAGGATGACGAAGTGAAATGACCGGCGTGTATGCTCGGATCTGGTCCTTGGGGGACCTGGTGAGGACCGGTGTGTGGTCGACTTCGCGAGGGGGCTTTGGACTTTTAACGGTTGGTGAGCCGAGGTACCCACTCTCGGACCCAAGATCAACATCAGTCTACCTCTGGGCTGGCTGATGCAATTCTTGTCACTCTTGGGGTCCTTATTGGACTTCCTCGAGTTGTGCGCTAGTGTCTTTCCCAATATTCCCGGTGGCGACATCGCTGCCGATTTCTTTACCCAACCAGGGTTTGGCATTATCTGCGCCATTCGCTTGCGATTCCCCCTGCCTCCCGTTGCCGCCGGAAAGATAAAGAATGCGCTAGAACCAGGGATTACGAGGCGACGGCCGGGGGTTCCTTGCCCCATGTCCGCTTCGGCCTTAGCGGGGACCGGGAAGCCTACTTACTTAGCGTTGCCCTTCGGGAAGGGACTTTCCCGAGCACAGTCTCGTCGAAAATCTGCGACAATCCCGTAGATATTCTGCGAGACTTCGACATGCATTGCTTCCATGTGTCCTCCGTTTCCCCGAGGTCCGCGTCCTAGGGAACAACGAATGTAGGCCTGCAGAGCTCCGAATCGCAAACCAGTACCGAGCTTATTAGGATCCCCTGCTCCCGTGACCTCCGGAACCGCCTCCTGGTCACCGAACGGTGTAGGTACCCCTGTATTCGACCGCGTAGACTTCTGTATCCGCCATTACCGTGGCAAGATCTCGAAAAGAAAACGTAAGCGGCGGGGGATCGTTGGGAGAAAGAAGAGCTTCGACCGAGGTGGTAATGGTGTCCCCAGGGGCAAATGGGGTGTAGCCCAGCGTAGCCGCCAGGTTAGGGACCTTGTACTCGTCACCCCCTCCTAGCCATCGCCTGGTTATGGTTATCCGGTAGTTCAAACTTGGGCCCGTAAGGTCCAGGTAATAAGCATATAGATCACTATGGCTGTAGGAAAGCCCCTGGACATAGGGATGGGCCTCGTCGGTAAACACTGGCGCGGTTGACCAGGGTGGGGGCAGGTGAAGGCTGAGGTTCATGGCCACGCCACTTCCCTTCACGCCTAGGATTGCGTTACCTGTGTCATTGCGGGCAACCGCCAGGGCTAGGTACCGGTCCCCTGGCCCGTTCCCCGCCACGGAACGGTAGTCGTAGGGGTCCGCAAGCGTGGTAGCCCCCACCAGGCCTCCTCCTTGGTTATCCCGACTAAGCCAATAGACCACCGAAAAGAGGGGGGTGCACCCCGCAGGGTATCCCACGGTTACCTTGTAAGCAGGCTCGATGTCGCTTGCTTTGAGCTCCCAAGAATCGGTGGCACCGTTGCGTACGTCCACACTTCGCAACGCCCTCGCCAGTTTCGGTAGAGCGTTGCCAGGGGTCCCCACTGTGACCAAGAGGTCCCGCGATCCCTGGGGTAAGGATAGGGGGACCGTAACCCGGCCATCTAGAGGGACAACTCCCCTGTTACTGCCACCCTGCCAGTCGTGGACCGTCACCGCATCTCCTTCTACCACGCTCCCATCCACCATGACAGACGAAACGTCCACCTCAACACTGTAGTTTACGAGGGTAGGGGTCAGGGTGCTGCACACCACCCGGGGGTTGGGAAGTTCTCGGTAGTGGGCCTGGATGATGAAGATTTGGGTTTCTGAGCCACTACCACAGCGCACGGCCACCCCGTAGGTCGTTGCGGCCCCGAGATCAAACACGTATATGTGGTCCGTATTGGGCTCAAAGGTCCTCCAACCCCCGGTGCCCACCTGGTAGGCCACCGCATACCCGCGGCGGGAACCGTCCACCACAGTGAGCGAAACTCTGGCACTGGCCTCGACCGTCAGGTCAAAGTCAGCCGTGCGCGTGAGGCTACCCTGGCTGGCCCGCAGGCGCAGGCGGTAGGGACCGGGTGCCAAGTCGGTTGCGGCGTTTAGTGTCAGGAAGACGCGGGTGGGATTTGCGTTAACCGTGACGCTGGTAGGCGTGTAAGTGAGGCGGCTTGGCACCGGGGAGCCGTCCCGCTGTTCCAAGGCCAGGTTTACACTTCCTCCGAAACCGTTTTGTGGGGTGACCGTGAGCTCGAGGGTAGCACTGCCCCCCTGACGTACGCTTAGGCTATTGGGGCTAACGTTAATCTCAAAACCAGGGCTGGCCCCCACCGTCAAGGTAAAGTCGGCGGTGCTACTGAGACTGCCCGCGGTAGCCCTTACCCTAAGGGGATAGGTCCCCACCGCCACGCTTCCCCCGACCCGGAGGGTTAGGGTCTGGGTGGTGCTTCCGCTTGTCAACCCAACGGTGGTGGGGGAGAGGCTTAGACCAGCAGGGGCCTGGGTGCCGTCCCTTGCCTCTAAGGTCAGGTCCACATTGCCCGTGAAACCACCCCGGGGCGTAAGGGTCAGGGACAGGGTAGCAGTTCCGCCAGCTGGTGCGCTGACACTGGATTCCCCAAGGGCCACGGTGAAATCCGGACCAGGCTGGGAGCAGGCGGCCAGAAGGGCCGCCAGGACTGCCCACCGCAAACGGGACACTCTTTGGCAATGCATGGGTTTAGGTTGTGGTGGCTGGCGTCAACGCAGCGTCAATGTGGCCTGCCCCATTCCCGAGGGCGTACTGGCCGGATACCCATGTACGTCACCTGCACATCAGGCAACCTCAATCCTGACCCCCGGCGCAATGCTTCTCATCTCGACGTACGCTGAGGAAGCACCGTGCATCGGTCATGCTAGTCGTGCGGATTCCAGTGGCAAAGAACACCCCTTTCTTCTGCAGGTGACGCAAAGCCCGATGATCCAGCAGGTCTTCCTCGCCCCCCACTTCGCGTAAGCGGTTCACGAACTTCCTCCTCTTAGATACATCTCATGAGCGAGTGGTTGCTGGCCTCGGCGTCCCGGGTTATGCACGAGGCCCAAAGCGCTTCCAGGGCCTCACCGCGCGCTCGCTAAAAGTGTGCTTGGCACATACCAAGTCCTCTGCCTCGACCAGCATTCCTCCACTGCGCCTAAGAGGGATGCGTCCTAGGGTGTCCGTCGCTACACGAAGTGCTTGCCTTAGGACCTGGCCGATCCCTTCGAGCACAACCCTTGTCCCTTTCGTTTCCTCCCAAATCTGTAGCAATTGACCATGCTCTACACCCTTGGAGGCCCAAGTATTCCGCCTTGTTTTCGGGCGCGCAATTAGGGTAAGCTTGCTCCCCTTGCTTCTTAGGCTTCAGCAAAGCCTTGAGGTGCGCCTGGCGTTGACGCACCGTTGACACTTCCTTTCCTAGCCTAGCTTTCGTGTCGGAAGCTAAGCGGGCGCAAGCGGAAGGGGTGGAGCTTTTGGTGCGCCTTGGGGCTTCCCGGGAGGGAGGTCCGTGGCGGGCGGTGGTGGTGCACCGCAAGGGAGGCCAGCGCAGGGAGTTCACCACGGCCACGGCCTTTTTGCTCTACCTGGAGAGGCTTTGCCGGGTTTCCGGCGGCCGGGCACCCAGCTTGTGCCGGCGGGTTCGACACGGGAAGCGAGGAGGGAGCGATGTTTAGAAAGGATGGCCAAGGCAAGAGCTCTGGCTCCAGGGGCCTCTCCATTGGGATGCGCTGGCTGGCCCTGGGGTTGGCGGCGGTTTTCCTCCTGGCCGCCTGCGGCACGGGGGGAGGTGCGCCGCAAACCTTCCAGCTCAGCGTGCCCGAGGCGGTTTCCGGGCCGCAGGGGTGCAACGTTTCCTTCCAGACCTATATCACCCGGCCGCCAGGAACCACGGGCCCGGTGACGGTGAGCATAACCGGTCTGCCGGCAGGAGCGGTGGCCGATACCCTTACCATCCCCGCAGGGGCGGGTGGGGGCACCCTTACCCTCCGCCTGGGCACAGCCGCCCCAGGGACCGCCAATCTGACGGTTACGGCCACCCTGGGAAGCGAAACCCGTACCGGGACGGTGAGGCTGACGGTCCAGGCCGCAAGCCCTGACGGGGTTTGTCCTGAGATTCCCGCCACCACCAAGGTGACGGACCAGGCCAGCCGGCAGGCCCTGAGCGAGTTCACCAATGCTGGGGGGAACTACACCCTGCGCTTCAGCCAGGCGACCCCGGTTCTCCTCAACCTGCAGCCCGGAGATGTTCTGGTGAGTGCCCCCAGCGAGAGGGCTCCGGGGGGATATCTGGTCAAGGTTACCGCGGTGCGGCAGGAGGGAGGGGGGGTGGTGGTCACCGGCACCCAGGCCCGGATAGAGGAGGCCATCCACCAGGGCCAGCTTATGGTGAATGACCAACCGCTTACCCCAGCGGGTCCGGTGGAGTATCTAGCCAACGGGGTGCGCGTTAGCCGGATTTCTCCCCAGTTTGAGCGCAGTATCACCTTTCAAATCACCAACGCAGTGCTCTACGATTTCAACGAAGGCGGGGTGAGTGCTCGGTTGGTGATGAACGGCAGCGTGACCGCAACTGTGGGCCTGGACCTCGTGGTGGACATTCGCACGCGCGTGGGTATTCCCCCCGTGTACCTGCACCGCTTCTTGGCTCAAGGAAGGGCCCAACTGAACGGTAGATTTGAGGTTTCGGGCGAGGCCCGCGGTAGCATCAGCCGGGAAATTCCCATCGCCCGGGTACCCTTCAGCACGATCACCTTCACCATTGGGCCGGTGCCGGTGGTGGTGGTCCCCTCGATGGTCTTCTCCGTGGGGGCCAGCGGCGAAGTCTCGGTTAGCCTGTACATGGGCACGGTAATCGAAAACTACGCTGCCGCCGGTATTGAGTACGTGGATGGTCGTGGGTGGCAGCCGATTCAGGAATTCCGACGGAACATCAGTTGGCTCGGGCCGGATCTCACCGGTGCCCTGGAGGTAAGGGGCTACGCACGGGCTGGGTTAGGCCTCGACGTCTACGGAGTTCCGACCGCCAGCGTGGGGCTGAGCGCTTACGCGCGGCTTTGGGGGCGGGCACAATCGAACCCTTCCTGCCTTGCGGCGCTGGAATACGGTCTTCATGCCGGAATCGATGCTTCGGTAGGCCTGGACGTGACCACCGCCATAGGCCTACCCGCCGTGCGCTACGACATCAACATCTTCGACCTGCGCCTTACCGGCGGCTTCAGCGCTTGCCCGCCCACGGTGCAGATCACCAGCCCCGGGGATGGCGCCAGCGTTGACCTGAACCGGAACTTTACGGTCGTTGTTAACGCCACAGACCCTATGGGTCAGCCCGTGACCCTGACCTGGGACCCGGCGCCTCTGAGCAGCTCGGGCACAAGCGCAAGCTACCGGTTCACCCGTGAAGGTCCGCAACGGATCACGGTCACCGGTACAACGGGAGACGGGAGGCGCAACCAGGCGTCCATCCAGGTGAATGTGGTGAACAGTCCGCCCAGGGCCTACATTACTCGCCCGGGTGGGCCCCAGACGTATTACAGGGATAGAGACACCGGGAGCGTCACTGTGGAGGTAGTGGGTCGGGGAGAAGATATCAACGAGGACAACCCTGCGGCTCTCCGTTGCGAATGGACCGTGGAGACAGATAGATTAACGGCCAATACGTGTACTACATCCTTTACCTTCAGCACCTCTGGACGGCGCACCGTGACCCTGGTGGTACGGGATAGCCAGGGGTTGACCTCGGCACCGGCCACGGTGGATATCACCATTTCGGATCCACCTGCCAACTACGCTCCCACAGCCTCAATTACGATAGATCCGAACCGGTCGCTTTATGACTGGAATCAAACGCTAACGCTGACTACTCTTGACGCTCGTGACCCTGACAATCCGCCCGACACTCCCCTCTCCTACCGGTGGCGGGCGGTTAAGGTTAACGATAGGGGTGAGCGCTTTGGGAGTGTGCTTAATCTGGGAACTACCCAGACTGTTACCTGGGACCTCGGGACCGCACACAGCTTCTTAACGGAACCGGGTTCCATGTGCGAGTCCTCCGAACGCGGACAGACGGTCTTGATCGAGCTTGAGGTTATAGACAGTCGTGGCAATTACAATTCGCCAACCGATAGCAGAACCATCCAGGTAGTGTGCCCTCCTGGATAAGGCGCTGCTTTGAACACGTAGGCCCCGCAACCCCAGATCGAAACTAGGGTTGCGGGGCCTCGGTCTGCCCTCGAGGTTCCCAGGCCCAATGAGCGTAGTCAAGGTTGAACCCTTCCTAACACGTGTTCCCGGAACCGCCCGGCCCCATTGGTGATCATCCTGTACTAGCACCAGAAAGTGTTCGGTAACCTTCCCTTGGCGGTAGGATTTCTGGGTTGTCCTTTATAGCCTTCATCGTGGCGCAGCGGCATTGTTCACCTCACATCAGCGTTTAGGAGGGCTTACGGTCCTGGGGTTGCGTCGCGTTGCATCGGGCAGGACCCCCTCGGAGGAAAGGGATAGCAGCCCCGGGGTCCCCGCTCCAACCCTTGCCACCCGGGGGACACGGCGCTTCTGCCGGAAGCCTTTCGGGCCTTCCACCCGGTATTGACGCTCTCATGACGCATCAGGAGGCACTGTTTTTATGGGGGTGAAGAGGGTGCATAGGAAAGATCTTTTGAGGCCGGTCGTGTGGCTTTTCCGGTGCGGTAGAGGTGCATTTGGGTGGGTAACCCGTTTTCCGGGCAAGGCCATGGCTAGGCCTAGGGGAGGGGCCGCTCGCTTTCTCGTGGCCCTCGTCCTGACGCTCGGCCTTGCCCAGGCGAACCAGCCGACCGCGGGGCCCACGGTAGGGCCCTGCAGCCTCCTCAGCAAGCAGGAGGTCCTCGAGGCCATCAAGGCTTCGGAGGCGAAGAAGCCGGGGAAACCACCCGCCATAACATGGGAGGGGGCGGGTCAGGATGAGTTCCCGGAGGGCGTAAGGTGGTGCATCTACAGCTACAGCCTTGAGTGGGCCAAGGGTGACAAGTGGAGCTATGGAATCCGCGTTTCCTACCAGCGGGACCCGGGAGCCCCGCAACTACTACGGGAGGTTAAAAGCAACGTGCGCAAGACCTTTTATTCCGTGGAGCCCCTCCGTGGTCTGGGCGAGGAGGCCTATTGGGTGGACAACGTACGCCTCTACGTTTGGGTCAAGGGCGGGCTCCTGGTCATTGACCATGGGTTCAGGGCTAACCAGAAGGAGCTGTCCATCCAGCTGGCGAAGCTGGCAATGGGACGGATCCGCTAAGGGGGTAGTGGATGGGAAGGTCTTTAGCCTCCTGACCGGTGAGGAGCTGGAAGCCGCCGTCGGCGAAGAGATGTGGGGTCGAGGCGAGGTCTTACGACACGGAGGAGGCATCTCCGAGTGCATGTTCCAGTATGAGGAAAACCGCATCTTTGTGAGATTGCGAACGGGTACCAGCTGGTTTGCCTACGTGAAGGCAGTGGACAGGGTTGGAGTCGTCGCCGGACTTGGGGAGGAGGCGTACTGGTACCCCGTTTCCAAATGCCTGCCCGTGCGGGTGAGGGGCTCCAGTTTGGAGATCCAGCTGTCGTTGCCCCCAAAGGGTCTCAAAACCAACCAGAAAGCGGCGGCCCTAAAGCGGGCAAAGAAGGCGGTGGCCCGGCTAAAACGGTGATGCAAGAGAAACCGGTTGGCGCGGATGGGGAGTTGTCCGATGAGGCTACAAATGCTCGCGATCCTGGTTGTGGCGCTGTTCTCAGCAACGGCGCACTGGAGCCATGCTGCCGAGAACGGCAAGGGGTGCGATCTGGTGACAAAGGAAGAGGTGGAAAAGATCACCGGTGAAAGGATCGATAAAGTCGAGGTTCAGTCCGGCTATGGCAACTGCCTCTACCACAGAAACGTGAACATCTTCGGGCAGAGGGTACAGGCTCCCCTGGTTACCGTTGGTTACACAAAAAGCGATGTCCAGGCCCGTTGGAATTATTGGAATTCCAGGCCGGATAAGGAGGTGGTCCATGGGCTTGGAGATGGTGCCGTGTGGTCACCGGGTGATGCCTTTCTGGTCTGCCGGATCAAGGGCGGATTGTTGATGATTTCCGTCTGGGGAAGTGACGAAAAGACTAAGAAGAAGCGGATTGCCGTGAGTTTGGCAAAGATCGCCGTGCCCAGGGTACGACCGTAACGGCATCGCTTCCATCACCTGTTTACGTGGGTCCAACGTCCGTTTCGTTCCAGGAAGCGGGATAGATAGGACGAGATCAGGTACTGGTAAAAACAACCAATTGCCCCTACAATGCAGCTATGCTCCGGCTGGAGCTCCTGGGTCCGGGGCGTGTTCTCTGGCAGGGAGAGGTTCTGAGCATTCCCCGGAAAGGTCTCCTCCTCCTGGCCTACCTGTCGCTGGAGGGGCCCGCTCAAAGGTCCTTCCTGGCGGAGTTCCTCTGGCCAGAGCAGGCCGATGCGGGCCACAGCCTGCGCCAGCTCCTGTACCTGGTGCGGAAGACGCCCGTAGGTGGGGTGATTGACCTCGAGGAGGCCCAGCTTCGCCTTCGGGAACCCCTGTCCAGCGATGTGGCGGAGATTTTGGAGGCCTCCAGGACCCAGGATTGGACACGGGTCCTGGCCCTGGGCAGGGGTTCCTTTCTGGAGGGCTTCGAGCTCACCGGCGAGCTCCAGGCTTGGCTGGAATACCAGCGGGACCGGTTTGCCGGGATCCTTCGGCAGGCCCTGGAGCAGCTTTCGGAGGCCCTTAGCAAAGACGGCCGCTACGAGGAAGCCCTGGCGCATTGTTACACCCTGATCCGCCAGGACGAGCTGGCGGAGAAGCCGTACCTTCAAGCCATGCGCCTCCTGGTCGCCATGGGGCGAGGGGAGGAGGCTTTGAGGCTTTTTGAAAGGCTAAGATCGCTGCTGCGTCGGGAGCTCGGCCTGGAACCCCTTCCGGAGATCGTTGCCCTGGCGGAGCGGATCCGCAAGGGCGAGGCCTGTGCAACTTCACCTCACGGGGTGGCTTCGGGAACACTGCCGATCAGGAACGTGCTGGTGGGGCGGGCAAGCCTCCTCGAGGCACTGGAAGGGCGGTTGAAGTCCCAGGCGGTGGTCTGGATCCTGGGGGAGGCGGGGATCGGTAAGACCGCCCTGGTGCGTCACTTCCTGGAGGGGAGGCCCCATGTGCTCATGGTGGCCCGCCCGGAGGATGCCAGCATTCCCTACGCCTCCATAGTCCGGTGGCTTTCCGGCCGGCCCCTGCCCGAAGGCTGGGCACGGGGGGAGCTGGCCCGCCTGCTCCCGGAGCTGGGGGAGGCCCCTCCCTGGGAGGAGGGGAGCCAGCTCCGCCTCTGGCAGGCCATTGCCATGACCCTGGCTTCCCCTGGTTGCCCGGGTATCTGGTGGCTGGAAGATGCCCACTTCGCCGATGCCCGGAGCCTCGAGGCTTTGGCCTTCGCCTTCGCCCGAATGTGGGAGAAAAGCCCCGATTCCCGCCTCCTCATCACCGCCCGCCACGATGAGTTACCGCCAGTGGCCAGGGGCCTTCCGTATCCTGTGGGGGCGGGCCTGGACGATCCCCTGGCCGTGGACCCCTTGGACGAGGAAGGCGTGGTGGACCTGGTCCTCGCCCTTTTCGGTCAACCGGCCAAACTCTTTCCCCGGCGCCTCCACCGGGCCACGGGGGGGAATCCCCTTTTCATCCTGGAAACCCTGCGGAGCCTCCTCGAGGCGGGGGAACTGTGGAAGGGTGAGGGAGGCCTCTGGGAAACACCCTACGACGCCAGCACCGAGGACTACCGGGAGCTTCCCGTGGCCCCCAGCGTGCGCAGGACGCTTCTCCACCGCCTGGAACGCCGGAGTTCCCTGGCCCGGCGGACGCTTGAGGTGGTGGCCATGGCGGGGGAGGCCTTAAGCCCAGAGGTGTTGGAAAGGGTGCTGGCCCTTTCGGCTTGGGAGGTGCTGGACGGCCTCGAGGAAGCCCTGGACGCCCGGCTCCTGGAAAGCACAGGCCAGGGCTACCGCTTCAGCCACGATACCATCGCCCAGGTGGTACGGGAGGCCATGCGGCCCGAGCGCATCCGGATCACGGCCTTGCGGCTGGCGCAGGCCCTGGAGGACGCCGGAGCCCCCCCGGGCCGGATTGCGGATCTCTACGCCCTCGCGGGCGAGGACATGGCGGCCCGGACGCATTTTCTCCGGGCGGCAGACCACGTGCGTGCCCAGGGAGCCTATGCGGAGGCGGACGCCTACTACCTGAAAGCCCTTGAACGCATGCCCGAGGATGATCCGGAGCGGTTCGAAACGCTCTGCCGGCGCTTCTACCTCACCCGGCAGGTGGGTTGCGCTTCGCCTGCGGAGCAGCGGTCCCAGCTCGAGGCCATGCGACAGGCCTCGCGCTCGCCCTTGCAGGAAAGCCGGGTGTGTTTCTGGCAGGCCATGCTTTCCGAGGACGAGGGAAAGCTGGAAGCCGCCCTGGAAGCTGCCCAGGCCGCCTACCGGCTGGCCCTGCCCCTGGCACCTGCGGAAGCGTTTTACCCCCTGGTCTACTCTGGGAGTTACCAGAGGGATCTGGGATTCCTTACGGAGGCCCTTAGCACGGACCTGGAGGCGCTTTCCCTTGCCCAGGGTCTGACACCCTTCCACCGGGTGGAGGCTCTGATGGCCCTGGCCACTACTCGGATGCTCCTGGGGCAATGCCAGGAGGCCCTTTCTACCCTGGACGAGGCGGAAGGCCTTCTCGCCTCCAGCGGGGTGCCCGATTCGGCCTTCTGGCTCCTTCCGGAGAGGCTTTCCCTGGTGCGCGCCCGGGTATTAAACCATCAAGAGCGTTTTGCTGAGGCCCTGCCGTGCACCGAGCCCGCCTTGGAGAAGTGCCGCCGGGGTGGAGTGAAGCGTCAGGAACTGGTCACCCGCTTGATACGCCTCCGGTGCTGGCTGGGGATGAATCGGTCCGACCAGGCGGAGGAGGAGCTGGAGGTAGCAGCCCAGCTGGCTGAGCATTTGGGAGTGTTTGCCTCCGAGGTCTGGCACCTGCGGGCGGAGCTGGCCCTGTTGCAGGGCGACCATAAGGCCTTGACGGCCGCGGAGAAGGCCCTGACCCTGGCCCGCGAGGTGCCCGCGGACCGGACCAACGCCCTTTACAGCCGGGGGGGAGCCTGGCTTTTCCTGGGGGATAGGGGCCAGGCCAGGAGGGATTTAGAGGCAGCCCTGCGGCTGGCTTCCAGGCCACGTTTTCGGGCGGTGCCCACCCGGTGGGTAGAGGCGCGCCTGGCGTTGACGCACCGTTGACACTTCCTTTCCTAACCTACCTTTTGTGTCGGAAGCTAAGCGGGCGCAAGCGGAAGTGGTGGAGCTTTTGGTGCGCCTTGGGGCTTCCCGGGAGGGCGGTCCGTGGCGGGCGGTGGTGGTGCACCGCAAGGGAGGCCAGCGCAGGGAGTTCACCACGGCCACGGCCTTTTTGCTCTACCTGGTGAGGCTGTGCCGGGTTTCCGGTGGCCAGCCTCCCGATTTGTGCCGGCGGGTTCGACACGGGAAGCGAGGAGGGAGCGATGTTTAGAAAGGATGGCGACGGCAAAAACTCTGGCTCCAGGGGCCTCCCCATAGGGATGCGCTGGCTGGCCCTGGGGCTCTCTTTGCTCCTGGGCGCTTGCAATGGATCCCCCGGTACGTCCCCTGGAGGGACTTGGACGGTTCGGGACTCGGGGACGACCCACGAACTCAAAGGCGTTGTCTTTGGCGGTGACCGGTACGTGGCGGTGGGGGAGAATCCCACGATCCTTACCTCGACTGACGGGATGAACTGGAGGAGCCAGAACTCGGGCGTGGATCGATGGCTTCAGGCCGTCACCTACGCTAACAACCTGTTCGTGGCGGCGGGCAATGGTGGGGCGATTCTCAGTTCCAGCGATGGGGTCTTTTGGAGACGCTACTTTACGGAGCTGCCCTACTCGCTTAACGGGGTCATCTACGGCAACAGCATCTTTGTGGTGGTTGGGAATAGCGGTCTCGTGCTCACCTCCCCCGATGGGGTAAACTGGACGGAAAGGACCTGGGGCCTGACGGATACGCTGTACTCTGTCATCTTTGGCAACAGCCGCTTTGTAGCTGTAGGGGACGGTGGGAGTGTCTTCACGTCAGATAACGGGCTGACCTGGTCTAGCCAGACCCCGGCCACCAGTTCGCGCCTTTACGGCGTTGCCCACGGTAAAAACCTGTTTGTGGCCGTGGGGGAGGATGGTGTCGTTCTTACCTCCGCGGACGGCATCACTTGGACAAGCCGGGTCTCGGGGACCGGGAACAATTTGTACGGCGTTGCTTTTGGTGACAACCAGCTTGTAGCTGTGGGAAGTTCCGGCCTCATCCTCACCTCTACGGATGGCATCACCTGGACACGCCAAGCCTCGGGAACCACTGAGTGGCTTTATGACGTGGCCCACGGTGGCGGCCGGTTTGTGGGCGTGGGAGCAAGTGGGACTATCGTCACCTCGCGGTAACTCCTCGAACGCCGTCACGTCGTTTTTACCCAAGCCCATACTCAGAAGTCTTTCCACGACCGGGAGCACCCCCTTTTTACCCGATACAGGGCCTGGGCCTTACCCGCTGAATTCGACGTTGCCGGGGGGGAAGGGAAAGGGAGACGGTCGGTGGTCCCAGCCCGGCACTGGCCGTTATCTGGTGGCCGATGGACTCGAGCCCGCTCTTTCCGTGTAGGGGAGGAACTGGCGAAGCGTATACACCGCTGAATGCTGCAGGAGGGGAAGCCCATCGCGGCCATTCGGCAGCGTATATGGAGCTGATCGCACACGGCCTGAGGTTGTTATTCCCCTTTCGCCTCTCCAGACGTTTACTGGCCGATATACCAGGCACGCCAGCCGATCTTGACACGGATGATGCCGCAGGATACACTGGGCCAAACGAGGTTAGGAAACTAACTACGCCCATGACCGACACGGCTACCCCTGCCATTGCGGATTTGCAAGCCCTAGGCTTCAGCCAGTACGAGGCCAAAGCTTATCTTGCCCTCCTTCGGGGCGGGCGCCAGAAGGGGTATGAAGTTGCAAAGGAAAGTGGGGTACCCCGCTCGATGGTCTACCAGGCCCTGGAGCGCCTGGTGGCCCGAGGAGCTGCGTACCGGACAGAGGATAAGGAAGGGGTTTTTTACGGAGCCGTTCCTCCTGAAGAGCTTCTCTCCCGGTATGAAAGGGATCTGGTGCGAAAGATAGCCCGCGCCAGGGAGAGCCTGAGCCGCATAGGGCCGGAGCGTCCCGCCGAGGCCATCTGGCGCGTGCGAGGCCCTGAAAGAACCGTGGGCGAGGCCCAGACCCTGGTGGAACAGGCGCACCGGGCCCTCACCCTTTCCCTGTGGCAGGAACAGCTGGACATTCTTCAGGATGCCCTGTTAGAGGCACGGAGGCGCGGTGTGCGCATCCGCCTTGTCCTTTTCGGAAACCGGGCTGATCCCGAACTGGGGAAGATCTACTACCACCACTTCGTTGACCCCAGGGTGGTGGAGGGAAGGCTTCGGGCTCGGCTTTTTGTCGTGGTGCGGGATCACGAGGAAGTGGTGGTGGGAAACCTGGTTGGGGAAGGGGAGAGCTGGGCGGTGCGGACCAGGGACCCGGCACTGGTCCTGGTGGCGGAGGAGTACGTGCGCCACGACGTGGTGCTGGCGGAGATGACCCTTGCGTACGGGGTGGACAAGCTCACCGCCCTGTGGACGGGACGGGAGGATCTCAGGCAAATGGTGACGGGGGAGGAGGTTTATGGGGCTCCTTGACCTCTACCGGCTCATGTACCGGATCCGCCGCTTCGAGGAGCGGGTGGAGCGACTCTTTCTTGCGGGAAAGATCCCTGGCTTCGTCCACCTCTACATCGGGCAGGAAGCCGTGGCGGCTGGAGTCTTGGCCCACTACCGTCCGGGGGACTACCTCACCAGCACGCACCGGGGCCACGGCCACGCCCTGGCGGTGGGGGTCGAACCGAGGGCCATGATGGCGGAGCTCTTCGGCCGTAAGATGGGGATCTGCCGGGGAAAGGGGGGGAGCATGCACCTCTTTGACGCTGACCGCGGGATGCTGGGGGCCAACGGCATCGTGGCTGGCGGTATCCCCATTGCCGTGGGTGCCGGGCTCGGGCTCCGGGTTTTGGGGCGGGAGGGGGTGGTCTTCTGCTTCTTTGGGGATGGGGCCTTGGGCCGCGGGGTGCTCCACGAGGGACTGAACCTGGCGGCCCTGTGGAAGCTTCCCGTGCTCTTTGTTCTGGAAAACAACCGGTATGCTTCCACCACCGGATTTGCGGACAGCCATGCCTTCCGTGTTCCCTCCTTGGTCGCCGCCTACGGGGTGCCGTATCTGGAAGCGGATGGGACCGAGGTGGAGGAGGTCCATGGGGCTACGGCCGAACTCCTCTCCGGCATTCGCATGGGCCGGGGGCCAGCCTTCCTGGAGGTGCACACCTATCGCTTCAAGGGGCATTATGTGGGTGATCCCGAGCGGTACCGGAGCCGCCAGGAGGTGGAGGAAGCCCGAAGAAGGGACCCCTTGTCCATCGCCCGGGGTAAGCTCCTGGCCTCAGGCGTGGCCCAGAAAGAACTCGAGGACCTGGAAAGGGAAGAGGAGGAGCTTCTGGAGGAGGCGGTGGCCTTTGCGGAAGGCAGTCCCTGGCCGGACCCGGAGGAAGCCCTGACAGACCTATTCGCCGAGCCGGTGAGCGACTACCCGTGGGGGGAGGGATGAGGGAGATCACCTTTGCCGAGGCCACCCGGGAGGCGATGGAGGAGGAGATGGCCCGGGATCCCCGGGTCTTTCTCATGGGGGAAGACATCGCCAAGCAGGGGGGCATTTTCGGGCAGTTCAAGGGGTTGCCGGAGCGGTTCGGTCTGGAGAGGGTTCGGGATACCCCGATCAGCGAGCCCACCCTGGTGGGGGCGGCCCTGGGGGCGGCGCTGGTGGGTGCCCGGCCCGTCTTGGACATCCACTTCGCAGACTTCCTCCTCCTGGCCATGGATGAGCTGGCCAACCAGGCGGCCAGCATCCGCTACATGTCCGGGGGCAAGCTCCGGGTTCCCCTGGTGATCCGGGCCCCGGATGGGGCCATCCGTTCCGCTGGGGCCCATCATTCCAAGAGCCTCGAGGCTCTTTTCCTTCATCTTCCGGGCTTCAAGGTGGTGGCCCCTGCCACCCCCAAGGATGCCAAGGGCCTATTAAAAAGCGCCATTCGGTCTGAGGATCCCGTGCTTTATCTTGAGCACAAGGCCCTTTATCCGCGAAAAGGACCCGTTCCCGAGGAGGAGTACCTGGTCCCCTTGGGCCGGGCGGAGGTGGTCCGCCCGGGGAGGGACCTCACCCTCATCAGCTACTCCCTGACCCTGCACAAGGCTGTGGAAGCTGCCGAACTCCTGGCCGGGGAGGGCGTGCAGGCGGAGGTGGTGGACCTTAAGACCCTCTATCCCCTGGACTGGGATACCCTGCTGGCCTCCGTGGAAAGGACGGGCAGGGCGGTGGTGGCCCACGAGGGGTGGCGCTTCCTGGGTCCGGGTGCCGAGATCGCCGCCACCTTGGAGGAAAGGCTTTGGGGAAAGCTCAAGGCCCCCGTGGGGCGGGTGGGAGCGGCCCATGTGCCCATTCCCTTCAGCCCTCCCCTGGAGCGCCGGGTTCTTCCCCAGGTGGAGGACATCCTCAAAGCGGCAAAGGAGGTGTTGGCGTGGCGCTAAAACCCATCCTGATGCCCCAGCTCGGCCTCACCATGCAGGAGGGAACCTTCCAGGGTTTCCTCAAGGAGGTGGGTGAGCGGTTTCGCCGTGGGGAACCCCTCTTTCAGGTGGAAAGCGACAAGGCCCTGGTGGAGGTGGAGGCGGAGGCGGATGGCGTCTTGAGGGAGGCCTTGGCGGAGGTAGGCAGAACCTACCCCGTGGGCGCAATTCTCGGGTACTACGAGGAGGTGTGAGATGAAGAGGATCCTGACCGGCATCCTGGTGCTCTTGGGACTTGCTTTCGCCCAGTTCAAGAGCGAGTACAAGCTCTCCGTGGTGGTGGCTCCCAACACCGCCTGGGGCATGGGGGCCCAGAGGTTCGCCGATCTGGTCAAGGAAAAGACGGGGGGCCGGGTCAATATCAAGGTGTACTTCTCGGGCCAGCTCTTTGCCGGACAGCAGACCAACGAGTTCCAGCTTCTGCGCACCGGCGTGGCGGATTTCGCCATCGGCTCCACCATCAACTGGTCGCCCCAGGTGAAGGAGCTGAACCTCTTCAACCTGCCCTTCTTCTTCCCCAGCTATAAAGAGCTGGACGCGGTGGAGGAGGGCCAGGCGGGCAAGGCCATCTTGCAAAGGCTCCGGCAGCTTGGCGCCGAGCCCCTTGCCTGGGGGGAGAACGGATACCGGCAGCTCACCAACTCCAAGCGGCCCGTCCGCACCCCGGAGGACCTCCAGGGGCTGAAGATCCGGGTGGTGGGGGCCCCTATCTTCATCGATACCTTCCGTGCCCTTGGGGCTAACCCCACCTCCATGAGCTGGGCGGAGGTGCTGACCGCCCTGCAGCAAGGGGTCATCGAGGGCCAGGAGAACCCCATCGTGGGAGTGATCATTCCCTATAAGCTCTGGGAGCTTGGGCAGCGTTACCTCACGGTGTGGAACTACGTGATCGATCCCCTGATCTTCGCCGCCAGCGCCCAGACCTGGCGCACCTTCCCCAGCGATGTGCAGAAGGCCATCCAGGAGGCTGCCCTCGAGGCGGCCCGTTACCAGAAGGCCCTGGCCCGCGCGGGAATGGACGACGGCACCGCCCTCCGCTACCTTTCCTCCCTGGGGGTGAAGGTGGAGATCACGGATCCGCTGGCCTATCTCCGGTCCCAGGGCGTGCAGGTCACGGTCCTAACGCCCCTGGAGATCGGCCGCTTCCGGGAGCGGGTGTCGGGCGTGGTCCAGCGGTGGATGGGGGAGATTGGGGGGACCCTGATCGTCCAGGCGGAGGCGGACAAGAAGCGGGCCAAGTGATGCTGCGCAAGGTAGAGGAAACCCTCTTGGCCCTGCTCCTGGGCGGCATGGCCACCTTGGCCTTCGCCAACGTGCTTACCCGCTACTTCCTGCGCTATCCCCTGGCCTTCACGGAGGAACTCCTGGTGAACGCCTTTGTCTGGGCCACCCTGCTGGGCGTGGCTATCGGTTTGCGCGAGGGCCAGGAGGGTGCCCACATCCGCTTTGTGGCCCTCACGGAGATTCTTCCAGGGCCCTGGCGCCGGGGTTTCGTCGCCCTGGGCTTTGCCGTGTTTGCCCTCCTCTTCCTGCTCTTGGCCCTTCTGGCCTGGAGGCAGGCCCAGGACGACCTCCTCCTCAAGACCACCTCCCCCTCCCTGGGCCTGCCCAATGCGGTCTTCACCCTGCCCACCCCCTTCCTGGCCCTCTGGGTGGCCTTTCGCGCCTTAGAGGGGGTGTGGCGGAGCCTCCGGGGGTAGGTGGATGGGGCTTGGGATCCTCCTCATAGGGCTCTTTCTTGCCCTCCTCCTGTTGCGCGTCCCCGTGGCCGCTGCCCTGGGGGCCAGCGCCGTTTGCGTGATTGCGGCCGGGGGGCTTGGGCTTCAGGTGGTTTCCTTCAACTTCCAGGCGGGGATTGCCAAGTTTCCCCTGCTGGCCATCCCCTTCTTCATCCTGGCTGGCGCGGTGATGGACCGGGCCGGCATCGCCGAGAGGATCGTGCGCCTTCTGCTGGCCCTCATGGGGGGATGGCGGGCGGGGGCGGCGATAACCACGGTTCTGGCCGGGATGTTCTGGGGTGCCGTGTCCGGTTCAGGCCCCGCCACCGTGGCCGCTTTGGGTGGGATTCTCATCCCCATGATGGTGCGCCAAGGGTATGCCCCGGGGTTCGCCGCTGGCTTGGTGGCCGCCTCGGCGGAGCTCTCCATCATCATCCCTCCTTCCATTGCCCTGATCGTCTACGCTACCTTGGCCAGCACCTCAGTGGCCCAGCAGTTTTGGGCGGGGATCCTGCCGGGGATCCTCATAGGGGGGCTTCTGGGCCTGGCTGCGGTTCTGGTGGTCCGGGCCCGGGGCTGGGGAGAAGCGGTGGAGGTGGGGGTGCCCCGGTTCCGCCTCTTCCTCGAGGCGGTGCCCGGGCTCCTGACCCCACTGGTCATCCTGGGGGGCATCTACGGTGGGATCTTCACCCCCACGGAGGCGGCCGCCGTGGGGGTGTTTTGGGGGCTATTTGTGGGCTTCTTCGTCTACCGGACCCTGCGTCCCACCCATCTCGTTCCTCTCCTGGTGGAGGCAGGGGTATCCAGCGCCGTGGTCATGGCCATCGTGGCCTGGGCGGGGATCTTCGCCTGGGCTGCGGACACCGTGGGCCTGGTGGGAAGGGCTTCCCAGGTCCTTCTGGAGTGGGCCGGGAATCCCCTGGTCCTGATGCTCGTCCTCAACCTCTTCTGGCTGGTGCTGGGGATGCTTTTGGATGCCGTGAGCATCTACTACCTGACCCTCCCCATCCTGCTTCCGGTCATGCTCCACATGGGTTGGGATCCGGTGTGGATGGGCATCGTCATGACCGTGAACATGGCCATCGGGCAGATCACCCCACCGGTGGCGGTGAACCTCTTCGTGAGCGCCCGGATTAGCGGACTGCCCATCGAGAAGATCTGGCGGGAGATCTGGCCTTTCGTCCTGGCCTCGGCGGTGGGCCTCCTCCTTCTGGCCTACTGGCCTTTCTTGCGGCGGGTGCTGTGGGGCGGCTAGGTGCGAGGCTCTTGCCCTACGCCCTGGGCTACGCCCTCTCCTACCTGTTGCGCTCCGCTAACGCCGTGCTGGCGGATCCCCTGGCCCGGGACCTTGGGCTCTCCCCGGCGGCCCTGGGAGGCCTGACCGCCTCCTTCTACCTGGCCTTCGCCCTGGGCCAGCTCCCCCTGGGAGGCCTCCTGGACCGGTACGGGCCGCGCCGGGTGCTTTTCCCCCTTCTCCTTGTTGCAGGCCTTGGGTCCCTCCTCTTCGCCCTGGGAAGGGGCTTCACCCTGTTGCTGGTGGGACGGGGCCTGATGGGGGCCGGCGTGGCCCTGGCCCTGGTGGGGGCCATCCGGGCGTACCAGCTCCACAGCCCCCAGCGCATGGGGGCTCTGAGCGGGTTTACCGTGGCCCTGGGGGGCCTGGGTGGGTTGCTGGCCACGAGCCCGTTGGCCTACGCCGGCGAGAACCTGGGCTGGCGGGGAGCCTTTTTGCTGCTGGCCCTGCTGGCCATGGCCCTGGCCCTTCTGGGCCTGGGGGTAGCCCCGCGGGACCCGTTGGCAGGAGAGGACCGCTTGGGAAGGGGCCCTCGAGGCGGCCCGGCGGGTATGGCTTCGCGGGCTTTCCAAGGGAAGGGTTCCTTGAGGAGAGGTGCGGGCAGCTGGCGGGGGAACGGGGTTGTGGCCGCCATGGGCCTGGTGGCCTTCGCCTACATCGGCGGCTTTTTTGCCGTGCAGAGCCTGTGGGCTGGAGCCTATGCCTACGAGATGGGCCTCGAGGGTTCCTGGGTAGGTCGGTGGCTTCTGGTCCTAAACGCTGCCTCCATTGGGGGAGGCGTGCTGGCCGGGGTGCTGGCTGGCCTGTTGGGTACCGGGCGCTCCCTGGGAATGGGGGTGGCTCTATTCAGCCTGGGCCTGGTGCTTTGGGCGTTAGGCGCTCCCTTGCCCCTGGCCTACGCCCTGGTGGGCCTGGGGGGTGGTTTCAACGCCATGGTCCTTGCGCAAACGGCCTCCCTGGCTGCGGATTCCGCTGGCCGTGCCATGGCCCTCGTCAACGTCACGGGGGTTTCGGGCATCTTTGCCATCCAGACCTCCTTTGGCCTGGCCGTGGAGCGGGTGGGGTACCCCGTCGCGCTCCTGGGGCTGGCCCTGTTTCAAGGCCTTGCCCTGGTGGGCGCCATGCGCATTCACCGGGAAGCCCTCGGGAGGGGGAGCCGGCCCTAACCCCCACCCCTCCTTTTCTTGGTGGGCTAGGGTTTCCACACCAACCTAGGGGCGCCTCAGGAAAAAGCCGGGCGTCCCGGGAGCTCGTTTCTCCCCGGGGTTCTTCGGGAACCTCCGGGGCAGGTCTTGACATAATCGCGCAGGTTCGCTTAGAATCGCGCAAACGATGCCCCTAGCCAGCTTAAGACGGCAAAACCTGCTTGAGCTCCTCCGCCAGCACGGGGGTTTGAGCACCAAGGACCTGGCCCGGCACCTGGGGGTTTCCGAGGCCACGGTAAGGCGCGACCTGGCTGCCTTGGCCAGGCAGGGCCTCCTGCAGCGGGACCACGGCGGGGCCTTTCTCCCCGAGGCGGAGCCCCCCTACGCCGTGAAGCTCACCCAGAATCCCAGCCAGAAGGAGGCCATTGCCCGCAGAGCCAGCGCCATGGTCCCGGATGGGGCCACGGTGATCCTGGACTCCGGCACCACCACCCTGGCCCTGGCCCGCCTGCTGGCAGGGAGGCCCTTAAGGGTGGTGGTCCTGGACGTGGCCCTGGCCCAGGCCCTGGCCCAGGGGGAGACGGAGGTCCTGCTCCCGGGCGGAAGGGTTCGGAATGGGTTTTACAGCCTGGTGGGCTCCTGGACCGAGGAGCTTCTAAGCCAGGTGCGGGCGGACCTCTTCTTCCTGGGGGCCGATGCCTTCAATCCCGAGGGCATAACCAACCACACCTTCGAGGAGGCGGCGGTGAAGAGGAAGGCCATGGCGGTGAGCCAGCGCACCGTCCTCCTGGCGGACCGCAGCAAGTGGGGGAAAAGAGCCCCTGCCTTCGTGGCCCCTCTGAACGCCCTGCATCTCGTGATCACGGACCTCGAGGACCCTACCCTCGAGGCCCTGGTACCGGTGGAGGTGGTAGGTGAAACGCTTTGAAGCCCTTTTCGGACACAAGCCGGTCATCGCCATGGTGCACCTCAAGGCCCTTCCGGGCGCTCCCCTTTACGACGGGGACCTGGAGGGGATCGTGAGCGCGGCGCGGCATGACCTCCTGGCCCTGCAACAGGCCGGGGTGGATGCGGTGATGTTCGGGAACGAGAACGACCGGCCCTACGAGCTCCAGGTGGACCCCGCCAGCACCGCCACCATGGCCTACGTGATCGGCCGCCTGAAGCAGGAGATCCGGGTTCCCTTCGGGGTGGACGTGCTCTGGGACCCCATGGCCACCATGGCCCTGGCGGCCGCCACGGGGGCTCGCTTCGTGCGGGAGATTTTCACCGGCCTCTACGGATCGGACATGGGCCTTTGGCAGGGAAGGGCAGCGGAGGCCCTGCGCTACCAGAGGCGGCTTGGGCGGGATGACCTCTTCCTCCTGTACAACGTTTCCGCCGAGTTCGCCTCTCCCTTGGACTCCCGCTCACTGGTGGAAAGGGCTAAAAGCGCGGTGTTTTCCAGCCTGGCGGATGCCATCCTGGTTTCCGGCCCCATGACCGGGGAGGGGGTGAACCTGGAGCATCTGCGGGCGGTGAAGGAAGCCTTGCCCCAGGTGCCGGTGCTGGCCAACACCGGCGTCCGGCACGAGACCGTGGAGGAGATCCTTAGGTTGGCGGATGGGGTCATCGTGGGCACGGCCCTCAAGGAGGAGGGGATCACCTGGAACCCCGTGGACCCCAAGCGGGCCCGGGAGTTCATGGAGATCGTGCGGCGGGCAAGGGGGCGGTGATGATCCTCGGGGTGGATCTGGGCACGACCTCGGTGAAAGCGGTCCTCCTGTCGGGGGAGGGGGAGGTGCTGGCGGAGGCGGAACACCCCCACGCCCTGCACTCCCCCCATCCCGGCTTCGCCGAGGAGGACCCGGAGGACTGGTGGCAAGGCCTTAAGGCCACGGTCCGCCAGGTGCTCCAGGGCCGGGATCCCCTGGGCTTAAAGGCCCTGGGCATCTCCGGCATGGTGCCGGCCCTGGTCCTCCACGATGCCCGGGGACGTACCCTGAGGCCCTCCATCCAGCAGAACGACGCCCGGGCCGTGGAGGAGATCCGGGAACTTAAGGAGCGCTTCGGCGACGATTGGCTCTTCGCCCGCACCGGGGCCACCTGGAACCAGCAGGTCCTAGCCCCGAAGCTCCTCTGGCTCAAAAGGCGGGAGCCCGAGGTTTGGGCAGGGGTGGCCTGGATCTCGGGGTCCTACGAGCACATGGTCTTCCGGCTCACGGGGGCCCGGTACCAGGAGGCTAACTGGGCCCTGGAGTCGGGGCTCTGGAACCCCTCCAGCGAGGCCTGGCTTGGGGAGGTGCTGGAGTACATAGGCTTAGAGGCGTGGCTTTTGGGTCCCGTGCGGCGGCCCTGGGAGGTGGTGGGGGAGGTGGATGCCCAGGTGGCCCAGGAGGTGGGCCTTCCCCAAGGCCTTCCCGTCATCGCCGGGAGCGCCGACCACATCGCCGCCGCCTTGGCCTCCGGCCTCAAGGAGGAAGGGGAGGCGGTGGTCAAGCTGGGAGGGGCGGGGGATTTCCTCTATGCGGTGGACCGGTTCGCCCCCGTGCCCGAGCTCTTCATCGACTTCCACGACATTCCCGGCCTGTACGTGATCAACGGGTGCATGGCCACCACGGGAAGCCTCCTCCGGTGGTTTAGGGATGGGTTCCGGCCCGGGGTGGGGTTTGCCCAGCTGGACCAGGAGGCGGAGGCCGTGCCCGCGGGGGCCCAGGGCCTGGTGGTCCTGCCCTACTTCCTGGGGGAGAAGACCCCCATCCATGACCCCGAGGCCCGGGGCACCGTGGTGGGCCTCACCCTCACCCACACCCCTGCCCATCTCTGGCGGGCCCTGTTGGAGGCGGTGGCTTACGCCTTCCGCCACCATGTGGAGGTCCTCGAGGCCAGGGGGCACCGGGTGGAGCGCCTTTTCGTCATGGACGGGGGTGCCAGGAGCCGGCTTTGGCGGAGGATCCTGGCCAGCGTCCTGGAAAGGCCCCTGGAGAGGCTTTCTGAAGCGAACCTGGGTAGCGCCTTCGGCACCGCCTTCCTGGCGGGGGTGGCCGTAGGGCTTTGGGGGTACGGGGATGTAAGGCGCAGGGTAGAGGAGGTGACGGAGCCCGTGGGGGAGTGGGTCCCTGTTTACCGGGAACGTTACGGGATCTACCGGGAACTCTACGGCCGCCTCAAGGACCTCTACCCGCGCCTGGGAGGTGGGTATGCCTAACGCCTTGGTGACGGGTGCGGGTACCGGCATCGGCAAGGCCATCGCCGAGCGGCTGGCCCGGGATGGCTTCAAGGTGTGGGTCACGGACCTGGATGGGGAACGGGCCAAGGCGGTGGGGGAGGCCTTGGGGATGCCCCATCTGCCCCTGGACGTGACCTCGAGGAAGGACCTGGAGGCCGCCCGGGACAGGGTGTTCCGGGAGGACGGCCGGCTGGACGTCCTGGTGGCCAACGCCGGGGTGTCCACCATGAACCGCTTTCTGGACCTGACGGAGGAGGAGTGGGACTTCAACCTCATCGTGAACGCTAAGGGCACCTTCCTCACCCTGCAGACCTTTGCCCGGGCCATGGTGCACCAACCCTTGATGCCGGGACGCGAGCTTAGGGGAAAGATCATCGCCACGGCTTCCATGGCCGCCCGGCAGGCGGCCCCCCTCCTGGCCCACTACACCGCCAGCAAGTTCGCCGTCTTGGGCCTGGTGCAGGCGGTGGCCAAGGAGCTCGCCCCCTACCGGATCACGGCCAATGCCGTCAACCCGGGCTTTGTGCGCACCTCCATGCAGGAGAGGGAGGTCCTCTGGGAAAGCCAGCTTCGCGGCATCTCCCCGGAGGAGGTGGTCCAGGAGTACATCCGCCAGACCCCCTTGGGCCGGCTGGAGCTGCCCGAGGACGTGGCCAAGGTGGTGAGCTTCCTGGCGGGTCCGGACTCGGACTTCATCACCGGGGAGGCGGTGGAGGTGAACGGCGGTGCCTGGATCTTCTAGGGTGATCAGGTGGCTGGCCCACGGGGGCCTGTGGCTTTTCAGCCTCGTCTTCCTCCTGCCCCTGCTCTGGACCCTGCGGAGTGCCCTCCTCCCCGAGGGGCTGGCCTACGCCCTGCCCCCCGCCTTCGGACCCTGGACCCTGGAGAACTTCCGGAATGTCCTCGAGGGGCCTTTTGGAAAGGCCTTTCGCAACAGCTTCCTGGTGGCCATCTCCGTGGTGCTCCTGGGCCTGCCCCTGGCGGCGGGCCTGGGGTATGCCCTAGCCCGTTACCGGGTGGGAGGGCACGGGCTGCGCTTCGCCGTGCTGGCCACCCAGATGCTTCCCCCCATCGTCCTGGCCCTGCCCCTCTTCGCCCTCATGCGGCTTTTCGGCCTCTCAGGGACCCTTTGGGCCCTGGTGCTCTCCTACCTGGCCTTCGCCCTTCCCTTCATGGCCTGGTTGCTCCTGGGGTTTTTCCAGAACCTTCCCCGGGAGCTGGAGGAGGCGGCCTACGTGGACGGGGCCACGCCCTTCCAGGTGTTCTTCCGCGTGGTGCTGCCCCTGGCCACCCCCGGGCTCTTCGCCGCCGGCATCCTGGGCTTCTTGCTCTCGTGGAACGAGTTCCTCTTCGCCCTGCTCCTTTCGGGCCGGGACACCCAGACGGTACCCGTGGCCCTGTCCACCTTCGTCACCCAGCGGGGGGTGCTCTTCGCCCAGGTGGCGGCGGGGGTGGTGCTTTCCGTTCTTCCCGTGGCCCTTCTCGCCCGCATGGTGGACCGGTATCTGGTGGAGGGTCTCACCCTGGGGGCGGTGAAGTGAACGAAGGAGGTGGGCTGGCATGAAAAGGTGGCTGGCGGTGTGGTTGGCTCTCGGGCTTGGGGCCTCCCTGGCCCAGGGGGTGGTGCTTCGGGCCCTGATGGAGGACGTGCCGGAAACCCGGATCATCGAGGCGCTCCTCCCCGAGTTCGAGCGGGCCACGGGCATCCGGGTGGAGTTCGAGAAGGTCCAGTACGGGGCCATGCACGACAAGCTGGTGGCCCAGTTCCTGGCTCCGGAAAACGCCTACGACTTCCTGGAGGTGGACTTCCTCTGGGCGGGGGAGTTTCCCGCTGCCGGGTGGCTTGAGCCCCTGGAGCCTTATGTGAAGGCCTCGGGCTTCGACCTCTCCGTCTACTACCCCTCCATGCTGGACCTGGTGGGGTACTACCAGGGGAAGCTCTACATGATCCCCATGTACAACTACGCTATGGGGCTCATCTACCGCAAGGACCTGCTGGAGCGCAAGGACCTCAAGGACCGCTTCCAGGCGCAGCACAAGCGCCCCCTGGCCCTGCCCCGCACCCTGGAGGAATACGTGGAGCTCTCCCTCTTCATGGCCAAAAACGCCGGGGTTTCCGGGGCCGCCATGCAGGGGCAGCGGGGGGACCCCAACTTCATGGAGTTCTCCAACTACCTCTTCGCCGCCGGGGGGGATTACGTGGACCGCAACTGGCGGGTGACCCTGAATAGCCCCCAGGGGGAGAAGGCCCTGAGCCTGTACGTGAGGAACATCCGGGAGGCGGCGCCCAAGGGGGCCCTGAACTTCAACCTGGACGACACCTTCCGGGTCATGTGCCAGGGCCAGGCCTTCAGCATGGTCACCTACTGGTGGATGCTTCCCCAGCTGGACGACGCCAAGCAGTGCCCCAAGGTGGCGGGCAAGGTGGCCCTGGCCCCCATGCCCGGAGGAGCAGGGGTGAACGGGGGGTGGGGCTGGGCCATTCCCAAAAACAGCCGCAACAAGGAGGCGGCCTGGAAGTTCATCTCCTGGGTGGAGTCCAAGGAGATCGTCAAGAAGCGTGCCCTGATGGGCCACGCTCCCACCCGCAAGGATGCCTTCCAGGATCCGGAGGTGCTGAGGAAGTACCCCTACTACCGCCAGGCGGAGGCCATCATCGCCAAGGCCAGGAAGGTGCCCATCTTCGCCTACACGGCGGAGATGGAGGACGTGGTGGGCCGGGAGATCAGCCTGGCGGCGGCCGGACAGAAGGCGGTTAAGCAGGCCCTACAGGATGCGGCCAAGGGCCTCGAGGGGCTCTTGCGGAAAGCGGGGCTTCTCCGCTGAGGAAGCGGGAGATGGGGCAGAGGGGGGTGGCCTGGTTGCTGGCCCTTCCGGGTCTGGCGGTCCTGGGTGGGGTGGTGGGCCTCCCCCTTCTGTACGCCCTCTTCCTCTCCCTGACCGGGTACAGCTTCCTCAGGCCGAGCTACCACTGGGTGGGGCCCGCCCGGTACCAGGAGGCCTTCCGCGACCCCTATTTCCTCCATGCCCTGGGCCTCACCGCCTTGTACGTGGCTGTTACCGTGGGCCTCACCCTGGTGCTGGCCCTGGTCCTGGCGCTCCTCCTGCAGCAGAACCTGCCCTGGAAGGGGTTTCACTACTTCGTGGTGAGCCTGCCCATGCTCATCGCCCCGGTGGGGGTGGGGCTCATATGGAAGATGATCCTGCACCCGGAGCTGGGGATTCTCTCCTACCTCTTCGGGAAGGTGGATTTCTTTGGGGATGCCCGCTACGCCCTCTTTTCCCTGGCCCTGGTGGACGTGTGGCAGCAGGTGTCCTTTGCCGCCCTGGTGCTCCTGGCGGGCCTGAGGAGCCTGCCCAAGGAGCCCCTTGAGGCCGCCTACGTGGACGGGGCCACCCCCTGGCAGGCCTTTTTGCGGGTGACCCTACCCCTCCTGCGTCCCGTGCTGGTGGTCCTCCTCATCCTGCAGACCCTGGCGGAGGTGCGCACCTACGACCTGGTCTACGTGCTGACCCGCGGGGGGCCCGGTTCCGCCACGGACCTGGTGAGCTACTACATCTACCGCAAGGCCTTTTTGGGCCTGGACCTCTCGGGGGCCAGCGCCATGGGCTACCTCCTCCTTCTCCTCACCCTGGCCCTGGTGGCGGCCTACTACCGGCTCCTGACACGGGGCTGACAAGTCCTTGGGAAGGTGGTGTGCGGTGGTGGAGCTTTTGGGGGTGCGAAAGCGCTACGGCGAGGTGGTGGCCGTGGACGGGGTGGACCTGGGCCTGAGGGAGGGGGAGTTCTTCACCCTGCTGGGCCCCTCGGGGTGCGGCAAGACCACCACCCTGCGCCTGGTGGCGGGCTTCGAGGCGCCCGATGCCGGGGAGGTGCGCATCGGGGGGGAGCGGGTCAACGACCTTCCCCCCGAGCGGAGGCCCATCGGCATGGTGTTCCAGAACTACGCCCTCTTTCCCAACATGACCGTATTCGGGAACGTGGCCTTTCCCTTGAGGTTGAAGGGGATTCCAGAGAAGGAGGTGCGCCGCAAGGTGGGGATGCTCCTGGAGATGGTCCACCTGGTGGGCCTCGAGGGGCGCTACCCCAAGGAGCTCTCCGGGGGCCAGCAGCAACGGGTGGCCCTGGCCCGGGCCCTGGCCCGGGAGCCCAAGGTGCTCCTTTTGGACGAGCCCCTCTCGGCTCTGGACGCCAAGATCCGGGAGGAACTGAGGGGGGAGCTTAAGCGCCTCCAGAGGGAAACGGGCCTCACCACCCTGTACGTGACCCACGACCAGGAGGAGGCCCTGGCTCTTTCCGACCGTATTGCGGTGATGCGGGAGGGCAGGGTGGAGCACCTGGGGACCCCCAGGGAGATCTACGAGGAG
Source organism: Thermus sp. KWY1 (assembly GCF_057547025.1). Lineage (NCBI taxonomy): Bacteria > Thermotogati > Deinococcota > Deinococci > Thermales > Thermaceae > Thermus > Thermus sp. KWY1. The sequence goes on along the minus strand of NZ_BAAJPG010000040.1, from coordinate 70,774 downwards.
CCCGCCACCCCCTTCGTGGCTGCCTTTGTGGGAACCGGGGTCCTGGTGCCCGGGGAGGCCCGGGAGGGCCTGTTCCACCGGGACCGTCCCTGGCCCGTGCGGGTCAAGGGGGAGGGCCCGGGGTTCCTGCTCCTGCGACCCGAGCGGCTCCGCCTGGCGGTAGATGAGGAGGGGGGGTTCCTGGAGGGCACGGTGGTGCTGGCCACCTACCTGGGGAGCCTGGTGCGCCTGGAGGTGGAGGTGGAGGGCCTGGTGCTGAAGGTGGACCTGCCCCCCGGCAGGGTGCCCGCCCTGGGGGAAAGGGTCCGCCTGGGGCTTCCCGAGGAGGCCCCCTTCGTACGGGAGGAGCGATGAGGCTGGGTTTTCGTCCCCCTAAGGATCCTGCGACCTTCCTGGACTACGCCAGGGGGTTGCTTAACCGCTACCAGTTCATAGAGGTTCCCGGTTCTGCTGCGTTGGAGCTCTTCGACGCCGCGCAGGAGGCCCGGTCCATGGGCTACGCCCTTACCTTCCACGCCCGCTACATGGACCTGTATCCCGGCTCTGCGGTTCCCGAGATCCGCCAGGCCTCCTTAAGGGTGCTCCGGGAGGATCTGGAGCGGGCCGCCCAAATGGGGGCCTTCCTGGTCAACCTGCATGCGGGCAACCTTCCCTGGACCGACTACCCGCCCCCCGGCCTCTCCCCGGCCCACGAGGCCCTGAGGGAGCAGGAGGAAAAGCTTAGGCGGGAGTATCTGGAAAGGGCCCTCGAGGGTCTGGCGGAGCTTGCCCTTTTGGCTTCGGACCTAGGCCTGAGGCTTACCCTGGAGAACCTTCCGGCTCCCCAGGAGGTTCCCAGGACCCCGGAGGAGATGGCCTTCTTCCTCCAGGTGCCCCAGCTGGAGTTCTGCCTGGACCTGGGCCACGCCCGTATGGCGGGACAGGACCCCACGGCCTTCGTGGAAGTCCTGGGAACCCGATTGGTCCACGTTCACGCCCACGCAAACGACGGTCGGTACGACCTGCACCTGCCCCCGGACCCGGAGGACCTAAGGGCCTTTGCCGGGAAACCCTGCACGGTGCTGGTGGAGCTTCCCCCCAGGAACGCATCGGAATACCTGGAGGTGTACGGCAGGTTGGCCTCAACGGGGCTGGTCCCCGAGGCAATGGGAGGTGAAGGATGAAGCGGCAAGCGGTTTGGATTCTGGCTGGTATAGGGGCCCTGGTGCTGGGCTCCCTGGCCCTCAAGGGTGGGGCCTTGGCCCAGGCGGGTGCGCAGCTTCCCCCGGAACTGGACACCCCTTACATCCGCGACCTGGCGCAGAAGGCCCGGGCGGAGGGCGGGGTCATCAACAGCTACGGCATGCCCAACGACTGGGCTAACTACGGGGGCATCTATGCCGAGTTCCAGCGGCTTTTCGGCATCCGCCAGCAGGACATCGACATGGGTAGCGCCGTGGTCTTGGCCCGCATGCGGGAGGAGAAGGCCAGCAAAAACGACGTGGCCGATCTGAAGCCGGCCTTCGCCATGACCCTGGCGGAGGAAGGGCTCACCTTGCCCTACAAGGTCACCTCCTGGGATGCCCTTCCGGAAGGGCAGAAGGGCGTGGGCAAGGATGGCTCCGCCTGGTACGCAGGGTACAAGGGCACCCTGGGGTGGATCGTGAACACCCGGCTGGTCAAAAAGGTGCCCAGGACCTGGAAGGAACTGGAGAACCCCGAGTACAAGGGCCTGATCCAGTACATGGACCCGAGGGCCACCGGCACCGGGGTGGCCACCATCATGAGCGCCGCCTACGCCCTCAGCGGGGATCCCTACAACTACAAGGCGGGGGTGGATTTCTTCGCCAGGCTTCACAAGCTGGGGGTGATCGGGGCGGTGGAGGCCAAGGTGACCACCGCCAAGTTTGAGCGGGGCGAGGTGGGGATCTTCATCAACTACGACTACAACCTCCTGGCCTGGAAGGAGCGCTTCCCCTTCCCCACGGAGGTGGTGATTCCCCAGGACGGCACCCTGGCCAACGGAGGAGGGATCGTGGCGGCCCGCAATGCCCCGCACCCCAACACCGCCAGGCTCTTCCTGGAGTTCATTTTCTCCAAGTACGGGCAGAGCCTGTTCGCCAAGGCCTTCGTGTCCCCCATCCGTCCCGACGTGGAGCTGCCCAACGACATAGCGGCCAAGTACCCGCCTAAAAGCGCTTACGCCAAGGTGAAGTTCGTGGACTACAAGCGGGAGGAGGCGGTTTCCGAGGCCCTGCAGAAGTACTACGGGGAGACCATCCGTTAGGGGGTGACGGGTGCGCGGCGAGCGCTTTCTGCTCCTTCCCGGGCTTCTCTTTCTCCTCCTCTTCCTCGCCTATCCCCTCTTTTCCATCCTGGAGCGGAGCCTCGCCGCCCCCGAGGGCCTGACCCTGGCCCGGTACGCCAAGGCCCTCACGGCTCCCGCCTACCTGGAGGCCTGGCGGAACTCGGTGGTCTTTGCCACCCTGTCCACCCTGGTGGCCGCCCTGGGGGGTCTTTTCCTCGCCTACTGGACTAGCAAGGTTCCCCTTCGGTGGAAGGGGTTTTTGATGAGCCTCTACGCCATCCCCGTTTCCCTTTCTGGATTGGTGGTGGCCTTCGGCTTCATCGTGCTTCTGGGAAGGAATGGGGTGCTGAACCAGATTTTTGCCTCCTTAGGATGGCCCCGGTTTGACCTCTACTCCTGGGCGGGCTTGTTCTCGGTGTTCCCCTTCTACAACATCCCCCTCTTCGCCCTTGCCCTCATGCCCCTCCTGGAGAGCGTGGGCCGGAGCCTGATGGAGGCCGCACGGGCCTCGGGGGCCACCCCTTTCCAGGCCTGGGTACGGGTCCTCCTGCCCGCCCTGATGCCGGGGATCCTGGCGGGGAGCAGCATCGTCTTCGCCGGGATGATGGGGGCCTTCGGCACGGCCCTGGCCCTCACGGGCTTTGCCAAGAACCTCCTCTCCTTGCAGATCTACAGCCTGGTGGCGGAGAGCACCTTTGACCTGCCCCTGGCCGCCGCCCTGTCCGTGGTCCTCATGGCCTCCACGGGGGTGGGGCTGTATCTGCTCGCCCTTTGGGAAAGGAGGTTCCGGCGATGAGGGCTTTGGGCTGGCTGTTTTTTGCCTTCCTCCTTCTATACCTCATTCTGCCCATGCTGGCCCCGGTGGTCTACTCCTTCAGCCGCATGTGGCTGGACGTGCTTCCCGAGGGATTCACCCTGGACTGGTATGCCCGGATCGCCAGGGATCCCAGGTACGTGGAGGCGGGCCTCCTCTCCCTGCGGATTGCCCTCATGGCCGTGGCCATCAACATCCTGGTGGGGGTGCCCACCGCCTACGCGGCCTACACCTGGGCGGGGCGGGCGGGGGAAGGGCTGAGGCGGCTTTTGCAGGTTTTGCCCCTTCTGGTGCCCCCCCTGGTGGTGGGCCTGGGGTTTCTCCTGGCCTTCAACCGTCCACCCCTTTCCCTGTCGGGAACCTTGTGGATCGTGGTGCTGGGGCATGCGGCCTTGGGGTTTCCCTTCTTCTTCCGTACGGTGTACGCGGGGTTGGCGGGCCTCGAGGTGGGCCTCCTCATGGAGGCGGCGCGGGCCTCGGGGGCAGGGCTTTGGGCCAGGCTCCGGTACGTGCTGGTGCCGAACCTGGTGCCCGCCGTGCTCTCGGGAAGCCTGGTGGCCTTTGCCATCTCCATGGGGGAGTTTGAGATCACCAGCATGGTGGCGGGGTTTGGCACCATCACCCTGCCCCTCCTTCTTTTCCAGAGCCTGCGCGAGGACTTTCGGGCGGCCAGCGCCGTGGCGGCTGTTCTTCTCTACGTCACCCTTCTCGCCCTCCTGGGCCTTACTTTCCTGAGGCGGCGTTAGGGTATTCCCAGTGAAGGCTGAACAGGGGTGACGAAAGGGTGTAGGGGGGTCGACTCCTTGGGGGTTACCCGGCGAGATGGTCAGGGTGTCGCGCGGTAGGGGAATGGGCGTCCGCGGGTGTGGGGTTTTCTCCGCTTGGTGTCCCATCCAGGCACCGACGTTTGATGCCCGATGGGTTTCTGCCGCATGATCGTCCATTGCGTGATAGGCGCTACGGGCTTGTGACCTCGCGGTGGGCTTCGGAGTGAGAAGGGTTCGGTGGCAGGCGGTTTTCTTTCTGGTGTGGGGCTTTGGGCCGGAGGTGAAAAGCAATCTTCTTTTGTGTACTCGTTTTGGGTACTCGGGGCCTAGCTCACGCGTTGGGCATGCCCCTAGTTCCTTGACCTCGGGGGTGGTAGCCGAATGCACGTGGCGCTGTATGGTATTTTTCTTGTCAAAGGGGGTGTTTGGAACATGATGGATAAAATATCCACCCTAATCATCGGCGCAAAAAAGCGGCTGAAATCCCCTCTCTTCGGTCTGGTTTTACTTAGCCTTGTTCTCGCTGGCTGCGGAGGAGCGGGCCTACTGGAGGGTCAGGGTGCTAGCCGCCCGGTTAAGGTAACCCTTTCGCTTAATCCGAGCGATCTCACGCTGGAACCAGGGCAAAGCGGTTCCACTACCTTGATGGTGAGCTTTGACCGACGCTACTCGGGCCAGATCACCCTAAGCTTGGAAAGGTCAGATGGAGGCCCGCCACCTGCTGGCGTCAGCCTGGCCCCCACCAACCTGTCCGCCAATCGCCAGACCCGCCTCGAGGCGAACTTGAGCTTGGGTGTGGCCACGGACACCCCTCCAGCAGAGTATGCCCTGAGGCTTAAGGTTTGGAGCAAGGACTTCACCGCATACCACCCTATTGGGTTGACGGTGATCTCCAGGAGCAATCCTGCCCCCAACCTCCCTCTTTACAGCGCCGGGGCCGGTGGGGTGTATAAGGATGGTGTTGCGCTACCCCTCTACGGCCTCAACTGGTTTGGCCTGGAGACCTGCGACCGGGCTCCCCACGGGCTTTGGTCCGGGCGGAGCGTGACGGAGATCCTGGCCCAGGTGAGGGGATACGGGTTCAACGCCCTGCGGCTGCCCGTGTCCCCGGCGGTGCTGAGGGACCAGGGGAGCGTGGCCTCCTGGGCCCAGATAGGGGACCCCGCCTACCCGCAAAGCCCTTTAACGGGGCTGCGGTACGTGCTGGAGAAGGCCCAGGGCCTGGGGTTCTACGTGCTCCTGGACTTCCACACCTTCCGCTGCGACCTGGTGGGTGGGCAGCTTCCCGGGAAGCCCTTTGACCCGGCCCAGGGGTACACCAAGGCGGACTGGCTTGCGGACCTGGAGCGGATGGCCCGGCTTTCCCTGGAGTTTCCGAACGTGTTCGGGGTGGACCTTGCCAACGAGCCCCACGCCCTCACCTGGACGGAGTGGAAGGCCCTGGCCCAGGAGGGGGCGCAGGCGGTGCTCCGGGTGAACCCGCGGATCCTGGTGGCGGTGGAGGGGGTGGGGAACGCTTCGGATAGCGGGGGGTATCCTGCCTTCTGGGGGGAGAACCTGACGGAGGCCCGGGACGACCTCGGCCTGGGGGACCGGCTCCTCTACCTGCCCCACGTGTACGGTCCCTCGGTGAGCAGCCAACCCTACTTCTCGGATCCCACCTTCCCCGAGAACATGCCGGCTATCTGGGACACCCACTTCGGCCACCTCTCGACCCGGGGCCTGCCCTGGGGGATCGGGGAGTTTGGGGGATGGTACACGGGACAGGACCGGGTGTGGCAGGACCGGTTTGTGGAGTACCTGAGGGGGAAGGGGGTGAGGGTGTGGTTCTACTGGGCCCTCAACCCGAACTCCGGGGATACGGGGGGAATCCTTCAGGATGACTGGAAGACCCCGGTGCAGGAGAAGCTGGACCTTCTCAGGAGGCTCATGGCTGGTCCTTCCGGCCTGGCCTTCGACTTCCTGCCTGCGGAGGGGGAGGTGGTGAACCCCGAACGGGGGTTTGCCTCAGATTCCTACTACCCGGATGAGCCCAGCCTGGACGCGGAGGCCAAACTGGCGGAGGCCCGGTCCCAGGGCTTCGAGGTGCGACTCATCCGCAGGACCTACTACCTGCACGCCTTCGCGGGCCAGGACACGCTTCCCTCCACCTTCCTCCAGACCCTGGCCCAGGACCTGGCCAATGCCCAGGCGGCGGGGGTGAAGCTCATCCTGCGCTTCGCCTACCGGCCGGACGAGAACCGGGCGAACGGCCCCAGCTACTGCGACCCTCCCAAGGAGCGGATCCTGTCCCACCTGGCCCAGATAGGGCCCGTGCTCCGGCAACACCTTGGGGTCATCGCCTACCTGGAGGCGGGCCTCATCGGTCCCTGGGGGGAGTGGCACTCCGCCAGCCCGGAGGCGGCCCTCATGGACCCCCTGCCGGGATACCAGGAGGGAAGCCAGCCCCCTTGCGGCCGGCAGAACTACGACCGGAAACTTCCGAACCCCAAGACCCTGGAGATGGTGCAGGCCCTGTTGCAGGAGGTCCCCGGGCGGAAGGTGGCGGTGCGCTACCCCATGGCCAAGGCCAAACTCCTGGAACTGGAGGCTGGGGGCCCTGTGGGGACCTACCCGGCCGCGACCTACTTCACGCCCCTTACCCCTGCCGAGGCCCACGGGAACACCCTGAAGGCCCGGCTGGGGGCCCACAACGACTGTTTCATGAGCTCGGAGAACGACTACGGCACCTACTACTACGACCCGGGTCCCCAGCAGGACCTGGAGAGGGAGTACTGGAGCCGGGACACCCTCTACACGGTGATGGGGGGCGAGACCTGCACCCCAGGCCCCTATATTCCGCCGGGGGAGGACCCCGCGGGGTACGTGTACCGGCAGTTCCAGCGGTTCCGCTTCAGCAACCTGAACCTGCACTATCACCCGGACTTCATCCGGTGGCTGCGGGAGACCCCCTTTGGTTCGGGCTCCCTGCTGGATGCCCTCAAGCGGGACCTGGGCTACCGGCTCTACCTGCGGCGGGTGGAGGTGAGCGCTAACCAGCTCAGGGCTTTGGAGGCCTTGACCCTGCGCCTGTACCTGGAGAACCAGGGGTTCGGGGGCCTATACAACCCGAAGGGACTGGAGCTGGTGTTCAAGAGGGAGGGGGATGGCCTGGAGGTGGGGCGTGTGCTGGATACCCGCTTCTACGGCCCCGTTCCGGGAGGGGAGGCGGTGTACGCGTACACGGTGCAGGCACCCTCGGAGCCGGGGGTATACGCGCTTTGGCTTAGGATCTACGACCCGGACCTTCCCGGAGACAGCCGGTACAACCTGCGTCTGGCCAGCCGGCTGGAGTACCGGGATGGGAGGAACCATCTGGCCCTTTACGTGCAGGTGCTATGAGCAGGAACCTGCTTGGCGGGTCCGCGGGTTGCTATTCCACAGGCCGCTCTTGAGAGACGGGTGGAGTCGCCAACAGGTAGGAGGCGTGGAGGAGGCTACGAGCCCTACCCTCCTCGACTTCCAAGAACACAAAGCTCACCCGGGGCGGGCCCTCCGCAGGCCGTAGGACAAAACCTCTAGGGGGGATTCGTTTCCTTAATGCCTCCACCAGGAACTCCGGGTCGTACCCCTGGTAACCCCCGTCGTTGCCCACCATGCCCACGTCGGACACATAGGCTGTGCCCTTGGGCAGGATCCGGGCATCCTGGGTGGCCACATGGGTGTGGGTCCCCAACACGGCAACCGCCTTCCCATCAAAGAGGTAGGCGAAGCCGAGCTTTTCGAACACGGACTCCGAGTGGAAATCCACCAGGATGGGTACCCTGGGCCATTGGGACAAAAGATTTTCAAAGGCCTCAATGGGATCCCCAGCTTGCGGTAAGGCGGATCGACCCGCCAGGTTAACCACCAAGAGCTCCTTTTCCCCCTTCCTTAGGAGCAGGCTTCCCTTGCCCGGGGCGTGGCGGCTATAGTTTAGGGGACGCAGTACCCGGGCGTGGCCCAGAACCTGTTCGGCCCAGGGGGGATCGAAGGAGTGGTTGCCACCGGTGACCGCGTCCACCCCGAGGGCGAGGAGGGCCTTTAGGGTATTGGGATGCATACCCGCCTTCCCCGCCTCGGGGAGCGTGATGTCCAGATTTTCCCCGTTGACCACCACGAAGTCGGGCCGGAACTCCTGGCGCAGGCCAGGGAGTTCCTGGGCCAAGGCCTTTAACCCAGGTTCGGCCACCACGTCGCCAAAGAACAGGATGCGCATCATCCCCTCACTCCCCCTTCCATTAGGGTTTCCAGGATGCGTCGGTGGAAGGCCAGGTAGAGGAGAAGGGTGGGCAGGGTGGCGAGGACGGAGGCGGCCATGAGAGGCCCCCAGGCGTTGGCCCCTTCCCCTCCGGCAAACCGCTGCACCGCCACCGTGAGCACGTACATGTCGGGCCGGTTGGCCACCAGCAAAGGCCATATGAACTGGTTCCAGGCTCCTATGAAGAGGGTGATGGCCAAGGCGGCCAGGGTAGGAAGATTGGCGGGTATGAGGATTTGCAGGAAAAGGTCCCTGGTGGAAGCCCCGTCTACCCAGGCTGCCTCCAGGATCTCCCGGGGGAAGCTGAGGAGGTGCTGTCGCAGGAGGAAGGTGGCGTACCCTGCTGTGAGCATGGGAAGGATGAGGCCGGGGAAGGTGTTGAGGAGGCCAAGGCGAGCCACCAAAAGGTAGTTGGGCAGGTAGGTGACCACGAAGGGAACCAGCATGCTGAGCACGAAGAGGGAGAAGAGGAGCCCCGAAAGGGGTGGCCTGCGGAAGACGAAGGCGTAGGCTGCGAGAAGCCCCACAAGGAGCTGCCCCAAGGCGGAAACTCCAGCGAAGACCAGGGTGTTGAGGACGTAACGGGCCATGGGCAGTTTCTCCAGCACCATCCGATAGTTCTCCAGGGTTATGGGATGGGCGAAGGGCCAGGGGGAGGCGAAAAGGGCTTCCGGGGGGGTGAGGGATAGGCTGAACTGATAGCCGAAGGGAGCCAGGAGCAGGAGGGCGGAGAGAAAAAGGAGTAGGTGGACCTGAGCCTTCCTAATCATGCTTTCTCCCCATCATGTGGAGCTGGCCCAGGATGATGAGCCCGAGACCAAGGGTGAGGAGAACCGCTTGGGCCGCTGCCACCCCAGACCGGAAGAACCGGAAGGCCTCCTGGTACACGGCGTACAACAGGTTGGAAGTGTGGCCGAAGGGCCCCCCCTGGGTCATCACGTCGATGGGGACAAAGGCGTACTCGAGGCCGCTGGCCAGGGCGCTCAGGAAGAGGAACAGGAGGGTGGGTCCGAGGAGGGGGAAAAGGACACTTCTTAAAAAGACCCAGCCTTCAGCCCCGTCTACCCGCGCCGCCTCCAGCACCTCCCGGGGCAGGCTTTTAAGGGCGGCCAGGGCGATGAGGTAGTGGAAACCCAGGAATTTCCAGTTGACCACCAGGCTTACCGAAAGGAGGGCGTACCGGGGGTCAGAAAGGAAATTGGGAGCTTCTATACCGACCATCCCGGCCAGCTTGGCCAAGGGACCGGCTGCGGGAAGGTAGAGGTACAGCCAAACCAAAGCCGCCACCGACACCGCCACCACCGTGGGGGCGAACAGCAGGGATTGATAAAACTCCGCCCAGCGTCCCCCCACCTGGAGGGTGAGAAGGGCGAGTCCCAGGGGGAGAAGGAAGTTACCAAGGGCGGCGAGGCCCATGTAGAGGAGGCTTTGGCGGAGAACTTGGCTGAAGAGCGGATCCTGCAGGAGGGCCTGGTAGTTGGCGAGGCCCACAAACTCAGCCTGGGGCCGCACCAGGTTCCAGTCGTGAAGGCTCAGCCAAAGGTTGTAGACCAGGGGCCAGTAGACGAAGACCAAAAGGAGGCCGAACCCCGGGGCCACCAGTAGGATGCCCTCGAGGTCAGGCCGCCTCCCCATCCCCGGGGTTCGTTGGCGCACGGCTACTCGCTGCACCGCTCTGTTCCGATGAGGCGATGGATCTCCTGGGCGGCTTCCCTAAGGGCTGCCTCGGCTGTGGCCTGGCCAGACAGGGCCTTCTGGGTGGCCCGGAAGAGGGCTTGGCTGGCCGCCAACCCGTTGGGCCCGGGGAAGCTCGTCCAGGGAACCGTGAAGGGAAGCTGCTCCACCGCCACCTTTTGGATGGGATTCTTCTCCACGAAGTCCTTGAGGTACCGGGGGTCGCGGATGAGCTCGGGAAGGAGGGGTACATACCCCGTTCCCTTGGTCCAGATGGTGAATCCCTCCGGGGAGGTGAGGAACTGGATGAACTTCCAGACTGCCTCCTGCTTTCTGGGGTCCTGGCTGAAGACCATAAGGACGTTGCCTCCGCCGGGGAGGGCGGGAGGCTTGCCACCAAAGGTGGGGAAGCGGGCGGCCCGGAGTTCAAACCGGCCGCGCGTCTGCTCTTGGAGGCCCGCCCTGCGGGCGATGGTGGTCATGAAGCTGGCCGCCTCCCCTGCCAGAAAGGCCTGTTCACCCTGTTGAAGGGGGACCCCAAGGGCCAGGCCCTCCTTGACCAGGCCCGCCCACATGGCCAGGGCCTCGATGGCCTCCTTGTCCCCGATCCCGGTGCGGTACACCCCGTTCTCGCACCGCAGGAGGGTGCCCCCGTTGGAACGGATGAGGGCCTCGATGGCCCAGTTGTCATCCAGGAGGATGAGATAGATTCCGTACTTTCCCGTGCGCTCCTTGATCTGGCGGGCGGCCCTCCGCCATCCCTCCCAGGTGCTGGGGGGGCGGTCCGGATCCAGGCCTGCACGGCGGAACAGGTCTGCGTTGTAGTAGGCGACGATGTTGGACAGGGAGTAGGGCATGCCCACCAGGACGCCATCCACCTGGCCCAAGGCCAGGATGTTGGGGGCAAAGCGACGCAGGTGCCTTTCGTTCCCGTACTTTCTCGCCAGCTCGGTGATGGGCACATACGGCAGGTTCTTGGCGGCGTACCGGGTGTAAAGGTACCCCATCTGGACCACGTCGGGTGGATTCCCGGCGGCGAGGGCGGCCTGCAGGTTTTGGAGGAGGCCCGTGTAGGCGTTGGGGTGGTACCGCTCTTCCACCTTGATACCCGGGTTCCTCCGTTCGAACTCCCGGATGAGCTCCCTTACCGCCGGCAGGCCGAAGGCCTCCGTGTTGATGTGCCAGTACTGCAGGGTGACGGTTCCCTGCCCTAAGGCCAATCCCAGGCCTAGCGCCGTGACCAGCCATGCCCGCTTCATCGCCTCACCTCCGCCAGAAGCCTAGACCTCTGCCGTCATGGCAGGGTCAGGGAGGTCCTGAGGAAAGCGGAGAAGGGGGTGGATCTGCAGCCTCACCCGCTCCCCCACCCCCGCCTCGAGGCGCACCCAGGCCTCCCCCCATTCCAGCTGGACCCGGCAGAGAACCTCCCCCCTGAGCTCCCGCCGCTCCAGAACCAGGGCCTCCAGGCTCCCGCCCGGGCGCACCCACTCCTGCCGGAAGGCCAGCACCTCCCCATCCCGGGAAAACACGTTGGCCCGGCCGAAGGCCAGGAAGCTCTCCAGAGAGTTGGGCCTCAGGTAGACCTCCTTGGGCGCCCCCACCTGGAGGAGACGCCCTTGGCTCATCACCCCCACCCGATCCGCCAGGAGCATGGCCTCCTCCGGGTCGTGGGTCACGTGGAGGGCGGTGGTTCCCCTTTCCTTCAGCAGGGTGCGCACCTCGAGGCGAAGCTCCTCCCTCAGCACCGGATCCAGGGCGCTGTAGGGCTCGTCCAGGAGGAGGAGCCGGGGCCTGCGGGCCAGGGCCCTGGCCAAGGCCACCCGTTGCCTTTGACCGCCGGAAAGCTGGTGGGGGCGCTTGTGGGCGTGGTCCAGAAGGCCCACCCTTTCCAAAAGGGCCAGGGCCTCCTTCCGGTCGGGCCTTGGCATGACCAGGAGGAGGTGGTCCAGGGCGGTCAGGTGGGGCCAAAGCCCCTGGTCCTGGAAGACGTAGCCCAGCTCCCGCCTCTCCGGGGGCAGGTGGGTGATCTCCTTCCCCGCCAGGAGGATCCGGCCCCGGTCCGGGGAAAGCAGGCCCGCCACCAGGTTGAGGAGGGTGGTCTTGCCGCTTCCCGAGGCCCCCAGGAGCGCGAACACCTCCCCCTCGAGGATCTCCAGGTCCACTCCCTCCACCCCTCCCCCCTGGGGAAAGCGCTTGCTGAGGCCCTCGAGGCGGATCATCTGGGCCTCCCCAAAAGGGCCAAGGCGGCCAGGGCCATGAGGACCAGGCCCAAAGCGCTGGCTTCCCGGTAAAGACCCCCATTCAGGGCGGAAAGCACCGCCACCCCCACGGTTTCCGCTCCCGGGGCGTAGAGGAGGGCGGAGAGGGTGATCTCGGAAAAGGCCAAGGGGAATATGAGAAAAGCCCCGGCGTAGAGGGAAGGAAGGAGCAGGGGATACCCGAGCCGCCACCAGGCCCGCCCCGGGGAGAGGCCGTGCACCCTTCCCGCCAGGACCGCCCCCTCCACGGCGGGTCCCCCCTCAAGGGCCCTCAACGCCAGGGCGGCGAAGTGGAGCAGGTAGGCGAGGAGGAGGAGCCAGGGGGTGCCGTAGAGGGGGGTGGGGGCCAGGAGGAGGATGAGGCTCACCCCCAGGAGGGTCCCCGGGAGGAGGTAGTGGATGTCCAGCACCCCACGTATCCCCTTCAGGAGGCGGGGAAAGGGCCTCAGGGCCAGGGCCAGGAGGAGGAGCAGGCCCGTGGCCCCCAGGGCCAGGAGAAGGGAGTTCCGTAACCCCTTCTGCACCAGGGGCAGGCCCAGGGCCTGGGTGAAGGCGGGGTCCCACCGACCCGTGTAGGGGTTCTGCAGGGCTTCCCGCAGGAGGCCCAGGAGCACCAGGGCCAGGGCGGTGAGGGCGTAGAGGGCGAAGAGAAGCCGGTAGAGGGGCTTGGGCGGGGGCAGGAGGGGTTCCCTGGCCTCCAGGAGGGCGCTACGCGCCAGGAGCACAGCGGGCAGGGCCAGGAGCGCCAGCCATAGGCCCAGGGCGGCCGCCTCCCCTAGGGGGTCCTGGGCCACAGGGCTCAGGAGGCGGGCGTAGGCCAGGGTGGGAAGCACGTACACCCGTTCGGGTAGCCCCAGGACCGCCGGTACCCCGAAGTTCCCCAAGAGGGCGAGGTACAGGGTGCCCCCTGCCACCAGGAGGGGTGGGAAGAGGGGTGGGAGGAAGGCCTTCAGGGACCGGATGCCCGTGGCCCCGTGGACCCGGGCCGTGGCCAGGAGCCCCAGGGCGAGGCCCACCTGGGGTTTGAGGCGAAGGTAGGCCAGGGGGGCGTAGTGGAGGGTCCAGGCCAGGAGGATTCCCGGCACCCCCTGGATCCGCACCCCCAGGGCCCCCAGGCTGAAGAGCAGCCCCATCCCGGTCACGAAGGGGGGGACCAGGTACCCCAAAAGGAGAAGGGCCTCGCATCCCCCCACCACCCTCCCCGCCAGGCCCAGCACGGCCAGGGTCAGGGCCAGGAACAGGGTAAGGAGGGTTCCCAGGCCTGCCAGGACCAGGCTGAAAAGGATTACGTCCAGGTCGCGCCCGGTGCTGGGGAAATGAGGCAACCCCCGGACGAAGAGCACCAGGAAGGGGAGGGCAAGGGCCAGGGCCAGGGGAAGGTGCCAGGGGAAGGAGAGGGGGCGGGAAAACCCGGGTCCTGTCATCGCCTGAGCCCGAAAAGGGCGTTAAACCGGGACAGGGTTTCGGGGTCGGCAAAGCGGGCCCGGATGCCCACCACCTGGACCGGGCTTCCCTTGGGTTTGGGGGCGCCGGGCATCACCGGGTAGTACCCCCTTTCCGCAAAGAGGCGCTGGGCCTCCGGGGAGAGGAGGAAGAGGAGGAAGCGGGTGGCCAGCTCCGGATTTTTGCTCCAGGAGGTGACGGCGATGGGGGTGGGCACCAGGATGGCCCCATCCCGGGGGTATACGGTGGCCAGGGGCGCTCCCTTGGCCACTTCCTGGCGCACCCCGAAATCCGTGGTGATGGCGAGGCCGTACTCGCCGCGGGCCAGCTTCTGCTGCAGGACGGGGTTCGACTGCTCGATGCGCATGCCCCCCGCCTTCAGGGCCTCAAAAAAGCCGAAGCCCAGACGTTGGGAAAGGGTTCCAAGGGTGGCCAGGGCCGCCCCGGAGAAGTTGGGGTCGGGCATGGCCAGGAGGCCCGGGAAGGGGGGTTTGAGGAGGTCCCTCCAGGAAGTGGGGGCCTCCCGCACCCGCTGGGTGTTCACGGCGATCACGTTGTAGAGGAGGCGCACCTCGTAGTAGAGGCCGCCCCCGTGGGCATACTGCACAGGATATCCCGGCACCGTGGGGGGAATGCGGCGCAAAAGACCCTTGCCCGCCAGCTCCCGGAGGAAGTCCTCGTTGGCGAACCAGAGCAGGTCCGGCTGGGGGTTTCCCGCCTCCAGCTCCGCCCGGAGCTTGGCCACCACCTCCCCGGTGCCCGAGCGGAACACCTGGACCTGCACCCCTGGGTTTTGGGCCCGGAAGGCCTCCACCAGGGCGTTCACGTCCGCCAGGATCTCGGAGGTGTAGAGGGTGAGGGTACCCCCCTGGGCCAGTCCCACGCTTAGAGCCATACCTGCCAGGATCAGGAGCCTCTTCATGGCACCCTGACCCTAAGGGGCCCACGTCAGGAAAAGGTCAAGGGAGGCCCAGTGGGCCTCCCAAAGACCCACGCAGGGATCACCTACAGAAGGGCTTCAGGGCCTCGTCCACCCGGCGCTGGGCCTCGCGGGTGGCCTCCCGCACCTCCTTGCGGCCCAGGACCACCGCCTGCTCCGCCTCGGCGATGATGTCCTTCACCTGTTGCAGGTTGTAGACGGGAAGCTCCGCCTTGGCGTAGGCCAGCTGCTCCCGGGCGGTGAGGGCCTGGGGCCACTGCCGCACGTAATCCCGCATGAGGGGCAGGTTCCAGCTGGACCTCCGGGCCGCCACATAACCCGAGTCGATGGACCAGCGGGCCTGGAGCTCGGGGCTGGTCATGAACTTGATGAAGCGCAGGGTGGCCTCCCGCTTGGCGGGGTCCGAGCCCTTGAAGAGGTAGAAGTTGGCCCCTCCGGTGGGCACCCCGTAGCGCACCAGCTTGGGCTGGAAGGCGGTGCCGAAGGCGAAGCGGGCGTTGGTGCGGATGAAGCCCAAGGACCCCGTGGAGTGGTAGATCATGGCCACCTTGCCGGCGGCGAAGTCCCCGGGGGTGGTACCCCAGGCGATGACCCCTTCCGGGCTCACCCCGTGCTTCCTCGCCAAGTCCGCCTTGAACTGCATGGCCTTGCGCACGGGCTCGGTGTCCACCAGGACCTTGCACCCCTTGCCAGCTGGGTCGTAGAGGAGGCCTCCCGCCTGGATAACCAACCCCTCCAGCAACCACGTGGAGCGGTCCTCCGTGGGGATGGCCACCCCGTAGCGGACCACCCGGCCCTGGGCGTCCCGCTTGGTGAGGCGCTTGGCGTACTCCACCAGCTCCTCCCAGGTGGTGGGGGGCTTTTCCGGGTCCAGACCGGCCTCCCGGAAGGCCTCCTTGTTGTAGTAGAGAATCGGGGTGGAGCGCTGGAAGGGGAGGCTCCAGACCTTACCGTCCAGGGTAGAGTTCATCATGAAGGCGGGAAAGAAGTCCTGAACCGCCTTTTTCAGCTCGGGATCCCGGGCGATATAGGGGTCGAAGGACTCGATGGCGTCCATGGCCAAGAGGGTGTGGAGCTGCTGGGAAAGGAGGATGGCGGTGTCCGGGGGGTTCCCCGCCCGGATGGCCGCCACCACCTTGGCCTGGTTCTCCTCGTAGTTGCCCCCGAAGACAGTGTTCACCCGTATCTGGGGGTTCTGCTTCTCGAAGTCGCTGACGTAGCTTTCGATGAACCTAGCCAAGGGACCCGCCACCCCCACCGGGTAATAGAAGGTGATGGTGGTCTGCTGGCCGAGACCCAGACCTAGGAGCGCCAACAATCCGATACCGATCCTCTTCATGTTCATGCGACCTCACCTCCTTAGCCTTTCAACCCGCTTCGGGTGAAGGCCTCCACGAAACCCCTCTGGAAGAGGAGGAATCCGAGGACCATGGGCAGGGCCACCAGAATGGCACCGGCGGCGATAACGCCCCACTCCATACCGCTTTCCGCTGAGCGGGCGAAGCTGGCGAAGCCCAGGGAAAGCACCCGCTTTTCCGGGCTCTGGATCACCACCAGGGGCCAGAGGAACTCATTCCAGTGGTAGACCAGGCTCACCAGGGAGAAGGCGGCCAGGTGGGGCCGGACCAGGGGCAGAAGGACCCTCCACAGGATCTGCCAGGAGGTGGCCCCGTCCACCTGGGCTGCTTCGATGAGCTCCCTGGGGATCTGCAGGAATCCCTGGCGGAGAAGGAAGGCTCCTGTGGCCGAGGCCACGTAGGGCAGGGCCAGGGCGGTAAGGGTATCGCTGAGCCCCAGCTTGTGGATGAGGATGAAGTTGGGGAGGATCAGGGCGGAGGCGGGCAGGAAAAGCTGGGCCAGGATTAGGTAGAAGGGGCCATTCCTTCCCCGGGCCTTCAGCTGGGCTAGGGCGAAGCCCGCCGTGGTGACGGTGACGAGCTGGACGAGGAGAAGCCCAAAGGTAAACAACACCGTGTTCCCGTAGAGCCGGGGAAAGTCCGCCGCCTGCCAGGCCAGGCGGAAGTTTTCCAGGGTAAGGGTGCCCAGCTGGCCCCGGTTGAGGTCGGCGGTGGGGGTGAAGGCGGCGATCAGGGTAAAGGCGGCGATGAGGAGGAAGGGCAGGGACACGATAAGGGCGGGCACCTCCCGGAGGAAGGAGGCGGCCCTGGCCAGCCGCTTCCTGGTCCTGGTCAGGGGCAGGGCTTGCCTACCCGTCATAGTGCACCCCCCTTTCCAACCTGGGCAGGGCCAGAAGGGCCAGGGCGGTCAGGGCCGTGAGCAGAACCAGGGTCAAGGCCCCCGCCTGCGGGAAGTCGAAGTACTCGAAGCCCAGGGTGTAGACCCGGTAGAGGAGGTGGTCCGTGGCCCCCACCGGGCCCCCCTTGGTGAGGATGAAGATGTGGTCCACGTTGCGGAGAGCCCCCAGGGTGGCCATGATCCCCACGAAGAAGGTGGTGGGGGAGAGCAAGGGCAGGGTGATGCGGAAGAAGGTGGCCAGGCGGCCTGCCCCATCCACCCGGGCCGCCTCGAGGACCTCCTTGGGCAGGGCCTGGAGGCCGGCCAGGTAGTAGAGCATGTACAGGCCGGCATCCTTCAGCACGCCCACCAGGACCACGGCGAGAAAGGCCCCCATGGGGTCCCCCAAGGGGTTTTGCAGGCCCAGCCAGCGGAGAAGGCCCTGGAGGGGGCCCAGGGGGTTCAGGAGGTAGAGGAAGACCGCGGCGAAGGCCACCGTGGGCAGGATCACCGGGTGGAAGATCAGGGCCCTGGCCAGAAGCCGGAGCCGGGAGGTGCCCTCCACGGCCACGGCCGCCAGGAGGCCCAGGCCCACGGAAAGGGGCACGGCCAGCAGGGTGTAGAGGGCGGTCACCCGCAAGGCGTTGAGGTTTTCCCGTTGGAAAAGGGACCCTAAAGCGCTGATCCCCTCCAGGGCCGCGACCCCAAAGGGCAGGTAGGTGAAGGCCACCAGGAAGACCAGGGTGGGAAGGAGGAAGATCCCGACGCTTCGCATCCAGGCTGAAGCTACCCGGGGCCAGTCAGGTAAAAGTCAAGGGCAAGGGTCTGGGGCTAGAAGGGCAAGCCCCTTACCTTGGCGGGTGCGTGTCCCCTGCCTGAGGAGCCCGGTTGGCAAGAAGAAGGCGCCCTGGGCCCTTTGGCCCAGGGCGCGGCGGGGCCTGTTCCTAGCGCAAGGCTTGCGGGAGAAGGACCAGCCAGAGGCGGCTGGGTCCTTCCTTGCCGGTGATGGCGAAGTCGTTATCGTCGGCAATGGCCAGGGTGCGTCCGTCTTCCAACAGGGTCAGGCCTTCCAGCTTGTCCGTATCGAACTCGGGCAGCTTCCAGGTTTCCAGAACCAGGTTGCGCTGGGGAAGGCGGATTCCCAAGGCCCCGTAGTCCGTCCCCGCCTTGTCCAGCTCCGGGGTGTCTCCCAGGGGATGGTCCAGGAGGTTGGTGGCCTGGGAAAAGTCCACCAGGAAGATCCGAGCACCGCCACTCGCCCTTTCCAGAAGGAGGATCTTTTCCCCGCTGACCCGGGCGGCTGCGGAGTACTTCATGTCCTTGGGCTTGTTGGGCTTGGGGTACTCCTTGGGATCGGAGAAGGGAACCAGGTAAAGGCCCGTGACGCGAACCTCGAGGGGATTGGACACGTCCAGACGGACCGCCCGCGCCACCAGGCTATCCCCGTAGGCGGAATCCTTGGTGGAGCCGATGGGGCTTTGGAGAACCACCCAGGCGGTTTTGCCGTCACCCGAAAGGGCCAGGTTTTCCAAACCCCGATTCTCGCGGCGCAGGGCCAGCACCCTGGGCAGGGTGTCCCGGATGGGGTAAGGAGCCTGGATCTGGACGCCCTTGGGCACATACCCCATCTGGACCGTTCCCTTTGCGTCCAAGTAGAGAAGGGCGGGGGCGTTTTCCTCCACCACCAAATACCCCCGGCCGCCGGGGAGGACGGCCACGTCCTCGGGATCCACCCCGCCGGGATCCTTCGGCAGCACCGCGGTGCAGGAGGAGTCTGAATAGCCGTTCTGCTGGTCCTCCCTGGAGGGGAGACCGGAGAGGAGCCTGCCCCCGAGAGCCCTCAAGGGAAGGGGTTCCTCGAGGCGTAGGAGCCTATTGGCCTGGTCGAGCCGGAAGGGCACCAGGGTGGGGGCATAACCGGGTAGGGGGAAGAAGAGCCCGGACTTGCCCTCGGGGCAGTCGCCGTTGGGTCCCCGGTCGGTAAGGCCGAGGAAGCGGCCGTTCCCCAGGTAATAGAGGCCAGAGCCGATTCCCGGCCGATCAGAGGTTGGCCATCCGCGGGCGTAGGCCTGCTGGACATCGGCGGCGGAGAGCTGGGGGTTCAGGGTAGCGATGCCCACGGGGGGAAGGGTGTACACCCCCACCACTTTGGCCTCCTGGGCGCTGGCCAAGGACAGGAGCCCGAAGGCCGCCACTGCCACCACGAGGTCTCTGCTCCGCTTGGGTTGCAAGTATCCCATAGCGGTTTAAGGCTAAGGAAGCATTATCAGCTTTCGGTCAGCCCGCCGTTGCCAGAGGTTGGATCGGCCATCGGCCCGTCCCTGGCGGGGCTTACGGGGGCTCCCGGGCGGGGGTGCTAGGAGGAGAGTTGAGATTGCAAATGCAATAGCACTATCATTAATCCGCCCCTCCCGGCCCCGGGAGGGGCAGGGAGGTAAGGATGAAACGATGATTAGCCCTGGCCCTCTTCATCGTGTCGGCGGCTGTGGCCGAGAAGCCGGTGTTCCTTGCCACCATAAAGCCCTATGGCCTTCTCCTGTCTCAGCTGGTGGGAGAAGTAGGGGAGGTGGCGGTGCTGGTTCCCCCTTCCGCCAACCCCCATGTGTACGAGCCCACGCCGTCGCAGGTGCGGTTGGTGGCCCAAGCCAGGTTGGGGGTGGCGGGTGGTGCCCACCTGGACGTCTGGGTGGTGGACAAGCTGATCCGGCCCAACGCCTTGGCCACGCCGGTCCTTTGGGTGGCCGATGCGGTTAAGGAGGAGCTCATTTCCACCCCCACCGGGCCTGATCCGCACGTATGGGTGGATCCCCTGTTGATGGCCAAGGCGGTGCCCTCCCTGGTGGCGGCATTGGAAAGGGTTGACCCCGCCCACGGGGTCCTCTACCGAACCCGCGGGGACCGGCTTCAGGCGGAACTCCTGAAGCTGGACCGGGAGGTGCGCGCTATTCTTGGCGAGCGGACCAAGCCCGGAGTCTTGGCCTTAAGGAACCCGGTTCGTTACTTTGCCCGGCGGTACAGCATTCCCATTCTTTACACCGTGGTCCCCAACCCCGAGGCTCCTGAGGCCAGTGCCAGGGCAGTGGCCGAGGCCCGGAGGATCGCCTAGGAGAAGGAGATCCGTTACCTGCTGGCGCCCTTGGCCACCCGTACTCAAGCCCTGCCCCTGGGCAGGAACCTTGGCCTCGAGGTGATCTTCCTGGACATCCTGGGGGAGGAGGCCACCAGCTACCCGGAGTTGGTGCGCCAGATAGCGACCGGGTTTGCCCAGGCCATGCGCTAGAGAGAGCACAAACCGAACGGGCGAGTTAAGGCAAATCCCCTACCCCAGGGCCGGGGTAGGGGAAAGCTTTAGGGAGCCTTAGAGAGAACGCTTCAGGAGGGTTTCCCAGGTGGGAGTGGGGCTGAGTTTCACCAGCTCCTCGGCGTTCACCTGACGGCCTTCCGTCACGGCCACCCGCCATACCCGGACCACGTTGGCCTGGGAGTCATAGGTGGCGGAAAAGAGGTTTTTCTTCTGCTGTAGATACCGGGCGATGGCCGGATCCTCCTGGGCGGCCTTGGCCACCATGCCCGGTCCCCACACCCTGAGGTGGAAGAAGATGGCCCCTGGGTAGTTGGCCTCGGCCAGGGCCTTCAGGGCGTTTTTGGTAAGGCCGTAGTTCACCTCGGGGGTCGCCTGTCCCCCGAAGATCAGGGCCACGGCCTCCTCCTGGGGCTTCAAGGGAGGCACTTCCTCGGGGGCGCCGAAGGTGGTCACCTTGAGCTGGCGCTGGCCCTCGAGGTCCAGGTAGCTGGCCCCCATGGCTCCCACCAGGCCCGCGCAGATGCTGGTGTTGTTGGTGAGGATGTGCAGGCTCTTAAGCCCCTGGTTCTGGGCCAGCACCTGGCCAAAGGCCTTTCCCGTGTAGCCCCGGAGCACCAGGTGCTCACCCAAGCTCAGGCTCTGCGCCATACCTCCCTCTACAGCGGCCAAAAACAGGATTCCCGAAATCAAAAGGCCCTTGTTCAGACCAAACCTCCCATGGGGGCTTTTTATCCCCCACTTACCTTACCCCGGTGAGGTATGACCGAAGGTGAACATTGGCACACTTCCATCCTCCGCGCCTTCCAGGGCCAGCAGCAGGTGGTCCTTTAGCCTTAAGGGTGGAAGCCCGTGCTTCTGCCGAAGCCGCTCGAGGAAGAACCGGCGCTCATCCGGGCGGTTGCCGTGGCTTTGGTTGGCGCCGTGCACTCCGATGCTCACCCCCCTTCCCTTCAGGTATCGGAAGGGAACCCCCTTGCGATAGGCCCTGAGCCAGAGGTCCCAGTCCCAGTAGTCCCCCACCTCCGGGTCCAGGCCCCCGAGTTCCCTTACAAGCCGGAGGGGAAGGGCCGTGCCCGAGGCCAGGATGCGGTTATCCACCAGGATCCAGTCCCCCGGCTCGCCGGGGCGGTAGGGTATCTCCCACGAGCCCAGGTCCAGCACCCCCTCCCCGTAGACCACCGCCTCCTCCCTGGACAGAATGCGCCATACCCGGTACAGGTAAGCGGGGTCCAGGAGAAGGTCGTCGTCGTCCAGGAAAAGGACCGCATCCCCCCGGGCCTGGGCCAGGGCCTGCATGCGGGCCTCCACCTGGCCCCGTCCCGGGTTGGGAAGGGCCCGGAGCCGCGGATCTGCCAAGCCTGCCACCACTTCCATACCCTCGCCCTCCCCGTCGTCCACCACCACCGCCTCAAACCGGGTAAAGGTCTGCCGGAGCAGGGAGGCCAGGGCTTGGCGCAGGGAGTCCGGCCGGCTCCGGGTGGGGATGAGGACGCTAATCATGGGCCAGGGCCGGTTGGAGGCGGGCCTCATCGGTGAGGTCCAGCCTGAGGGGGGTGGCGGCAATAAACCCCTGCTCCACCGCCCAGCGGTCCGTGCCCTCCTCCGCCTCCTTAAGGGGTTTGGCGGCGAACCAGTAAAGGGGTCTTCCCATGGGATCTTCCCCTTCCACCACCACCCCCTCATAGGCCCGCACGGATTGCCGGGTCCAGAGGAACCCCTTGGGCCGGTGAGGCAGGTTGATGTTGACCAAAAAGGGCTTTTCCAGCCGCAGAAGGTTCTCCAGCACCCGTTCCACCCAGGGCCGCAAGGCGGCGAAGTCCGGTCCGCTTCCGTTCATGGGGGTGCTGAAGGCGGCCGCGGAGATCCCGAAGAGGCGGCCCTGCTTGGCCGCGGCCACGGTGCCCGAGTGCCAGATCTCGTGGCCCAGGTCGCTCCCCAGGTTGATGCCGGAA
This sequence comes from Thermus sp. KWY1, assembly GCF_057547025.1. Classification (NCBI taxonomy): domain Bacteria; kingdom Thermotogati; phylum Deinococcota; class Deinococci; order Thermales; family Thermaceae; genus Thermus; species Thermus sp. KWY1. The sequence continues at coordinate 48,821 of NZ_BAAJPG010000040.1, read as the reverse complement.
AGGACGAGATCCACAGGCCCGAAGAGGTGGAGCCCCAGGGCCACGCAGTCGGCGGGGGTGCCCCGCACCCGGTAGGAGGGGAAGTGGGGAGCGGGCAGGGGGGAGGGATGGGGGAAGGCCCGCACGGGGTGGGCGATGGTGATGGCGTGGCCCACCCCGCTCTGCTCCACGTCAGGGGCCACCACGAAGACCTCGCCAAAGGGGCTTGCGGCTTCGGCCAGCGCCCAAAGCCCTGGGCTGAAGACGCCGTCGTCGTTGGTCACCAGGATCCGCATGCCCCTACCCTAAGGGGCCAATGTCAGCTCAAGATCAACGGCAAAAACCGCTGGGGGATACCCCCAGCGGGAAGGAGGAGCCTGGTGGGTCAGGGTTGGGCCACGCTCCGGTTGTAGCGCTCCAGGGCCTGGTCAGCCCGGGCCTTGGCCTCCCTGAGGGCCTCGAGGGCAGGTTTCCCCTTCAGGGTTTCCTCCCAGGCGGTCTGCACATACTGGCGTATTTCGGGGAAGGCCCCCATCAGGCAGCCGGCGCTGGAGGCGTTAACCTTGCTGGTGGCTAGCTGCTGGATGGCGGTGGTGTAGTTGGGCTGCTTCACGTGGGCCTGGCGTACCTGGGGAAGCTCGGTCACGCCCCGCACCACGGGGAAGTAACCGGTGGCCAGGTGCCAGCGGGCCTGGGTTTCCGGCTCCAGGAGGAAGCGCACGAACTCCCAGGCCGCCTGGACCTGTTCCTCGGGGAAGCCCTTCAGCACATAAAGGGCAGCGCCCCCGATGGCTACCCCATTCCGCTCCCGGAGGAAGGGGTAGAAGGCGGTGCGCAAGGGAAAGCGGTTCCCCACCTGCCGCAGCACCCCCGTGAGGCTGGCCGTGGAGTAGGCGGCGATGGCCGCCTGGCCCTGGGCGAAGAGGCTTTGCGAGTCGGCCCAGTTGCGCCCGGTGTTGGCGGCCACCCCCTCCCGCACCAAACGGGCGTACATGTCCAGGAAGGCCGCGGCGGCCGGGTTGTCAAAGGTGACCGCGGTGGCCCTGGCCTTGCGGCCGTTCTCGTTGTTGCAGAAGTATTCCCCGGAGTTATAGGAGATCTGCTCCACGAACCAGGAGTCGATGGGAATGGAAAGCCCGTAGCGGACGGTGCGGCCCTGGGCATCCTTCTTGGTGAGCTTGCGGGCGGCTTCCTCCAGGTCCTTAAGGCTCCAGGTGGGCTTGAAGGGAATCCCCGCCTCCTGGAAGGCGGCCATGTTGAGGTAGAGGATGGGGTTCGAGGAGTTAAAGGGAAGCCCGTAGAGCTTCCCCTCCACCGTGTAGTAGTTGCGGGGCTGGGGGAGGAAGCGGCCCAGGTCAAACCCGCTCTTCCGGGCCAGGTCCTCGAGGGGCACCACCGCCCCGGAGTCCGCCATGATCCGGGCCCCGATGTCGTAGACCTGGATCACGTGGGGGTATCCCCGGCCCGCGCGCAAGGCGGCGAGAAGCTTGTTGATGCCGTCATCGTAGCTGCCCACGTACTGGCTTTTCACCTGGATCCGGTCCTGGCTTTTGTTGAAGTCCTGCACCAGCTTTTCCGTGGCTTCCCCCAGAACCCCACCCATGGAGTGCCAGAACTCCAGGGTGACCCTTTGGGCCTGAGCGCCGCCCAAAAGGAGCAGGGTGCTGAGGATGGCCTGTGCCCAAACCCGTCTCGTCCACATGCGCATACCTACACCTCCTATCCCTTCAGCCCGCCCATGGCGATGCCCCGGACAAAGGCCCGCTGGGCGAGCAGGAAGGCCAAAAGGCTGGGGAGGAGCACCAGGATGGCCGCAGCGGCCACCACGTTCCAGCGGGCTACCTCCTCGTTGAGGATGAAGTTCACGGCGATCTGGGCCGTTTGCATCTCCCGGCTTTTGGTCACCACCAGGGGCCAGAGGTACATGTTCCAGGCCCCGATGAAGGTGAGGGCCGCCAGGGCCCCCAGGGCGGGGGCGGAAAGGGGCAGGGCCACGTGGCGGAGCATCTGCCAGTGGTTGGCCCCGTCGATCCGGGCGGCATCGAAGTAGTCCTCAGGGATGGTGCGCAGGAACTGCCTGAGGAGAAAAACCCCCAGGGGGCTTGCCAGGAAGGGAACCGTCAGGGCCAGATAGGAGTCCAGCCAGCCCAGGCGGTCCACCAGGAGGTAAAGGGGCAGGAAGGTGACCTCCCCCGGCACCAGAAGGAGGGCCACCGCCACCCCGAAGAGGGCCTCCCTTCCAAGGAAGCGGAGCCGGGCGAGGGCGTAGGCGGCCAGGAGGCTGGTGGTGAGCACGCCCAGGGTGATGAGGCTGGACACCAGGAGGCTATTCAATAGGAACCGCCCCAGGGGGAACTTGCTGAGGGCCTCCTGGTAGGCCTCGAGGCTCGGCCGCGGGGGGAGGAGGCCCGGGGCGTAGAGGTCCCCCTCCGGGCGGAGGCTTGCGGAGAGGAGGGTGAGGAGGGGGAGGAGAAGGAGAAGGGCATACCCCCCGGCCAGGAGGTAGGTGGGCCACAGCCTTTTCCGCCTACCCATAGTGCACCCTCCGACCGAGAAGCCAAAACTGCAAGGCCGCCAGGAGCAAAAGCACCAGGAAGAGCAACAAGGCCTCGGCGGCGGCCAGGGGCACCCGGAAGTTGAAGAAGGCATCCTGGTACACCCGGTAGATCCAGACCATGGAGCTTTCCGCCGGCCCCCCGCGGGTGAGGAGGTGGATCTGGCCAAAGGCGGTGAGGCTCTTCAACACCACCAGGAGGCCCACCAGGAAGAGGGTGGGGGAGAGGAGGGGCAGGGTGATCCGCCAGAAGCGGGTCCAGGGGCCGGCCCCGTCCACCTCCGCCGCCTCCAGGATCTCCGCAGGGATGTTCTGCAGGCCTGCGGTGAGGAGGACCGCGGTGAACCCCACCCCGGCCCAGGCGGTGATCACCGCCAGGGTGGGCAGGGCCAGCTCCGGGCTGGTGAGCCAGGGCTGGGGCGGCAGGCCCAAGGAGGCCAGGAGGCGGTTGGCAAGGCCCCCCACGGGATGCAGGAACCAACCCCAGGCCACCGCCGCCACCGCGGTGGGCACCGCCGTGGTGAGGAAGAAGAGGGTGCGCAAGAGGGCCACCCCCGGGTAGGGCCGGTAGACCAGGAGGGCCGCCAGGAGCCCCAGAAGGAGCTCCAGGGGTGCGGTGATCAGGGCGAACTTCAGGGTGAGCCAGGCGCTTTTCCAGAACTCCGGGCGGCTTAGGGCCTCCTGGTAGTTGGCAAGCCCGGCCCAGACCCGTCCCCGGCCGAAGAGATCCTCCTGGTGCAGGGAGAGCCAAAGGGCCTCGAGGAGGGGCAGGACCAGGAAGAGGAGGAAAAGGGCGTAGGCGGGGAGCAGGAAGACCAAAGCCTCCCCCTGGCCCCTCAGGTGTCTTTGGAGGCGCTGGGCCCGGCTGAGGGTGGCGTCCATGTTCGGGATAAGGCTAGGCCCCTTCGGTCAGGGCTCGGTCAGGGAGGCTTTCCCGCAGGCTTCTTAGGAAGGCGACGGAGGGGGCCGGGTCAACCCGCACCTCCAGGACCAGGGTGCGGTCCAGGTAGGGACCAAGCCAGGTCCGGTGGCCGAGGACCCCGGTTCCCAGGTTCCAGTGCCGGTCGTAGAGGCCGTCCGTGTCGTTCAGGTGCAGGTGGTCGGGCTCCAAGGCCAGCCAGGGTCCCGGCTCCGGCACCCGGCTGAAAACCCGGGCATGGGCCGCATCGAAGCAAAATCCCACCTCGGGGTAGGCCTCCAGGATGGGGGCCAGGGCCCTGGGCTCCGGCTCGTGGGTGTTCTCCAGGACCAGCTCCACCCCCAGGGTACCGGCCCGCCGCACCACCGGCTTCAGGGCCTGGATGAGCCGGTCCGCCCGGTCCAGGGCCTCCTCCAGGGTGCGGCCGTGGGGGATGCCCGAGTGGAAGACCGCCCGCTCCGCCCCGAGCTCCGCCGCCCGGTCCAAGCCCAGGAGAAGCCGCCTGAGGGTGAGGTTGCGCACCTCCGGGTCCGGGGAGACCAGGTCCAGGTTCCAGAAGGGGAGGTGAACGGAGAGAATCCCCTCGTAGCCGGTGGCCAGTTTGGCGAAGAGGGCGTCCTCCTCCAGGAGGGCGGGGTCCAGGTAGACCTCGAGGCCCAGCCAGGGATCCTCAGGTGCCGAAAACCTAAGGGCATCTTCTACGCCCATGGCGATGCGCAGGTCCATGGGTTCACCGTAAGCCCCTTGGGTCAGAGCGCGGTCAGCATCCCTTTCCATTCAAGGAGTTCGCCAGCGAGAGGGAAATCCTCCTCCCTAGAGGTACTCGAGGGGGCTTTCCCGCATGGCCTGAAACGCAGGGGGCAGGGCCGCCAGTATGCCCAGGGGCAGTAGGGCGAAGGCCCGGGCCAGGAGGTCCAGGCTAAGTTGCGGAGGGGGGAGGTAGAAGCCAAGCCGCTCCCCCAAGGCCCCGGAGCCGGCGGCGGCGAGCCCCCAGCCCAAGAGGACGCCGAGAAGGATTCCGAGCCCCACCTCGAGGGTCGTCTCCCAGAGCAACACCGAAAACACCAGCCCCCGCGGTGCTCCCAGGGCCCGCAGGAGGGCGTTGTGGCGGCGGCGCTCGAGGCCCTGGGCATAGATTCCTTGCCAGATGAGGAGGGCGGCCAGAAAGAGCACCAGGAGGGACAAGGCCCCGTAGGCGGACTGCCCCTGGAGCATCGCCTCCCTCACCTGGGCAAAGACCTGGCCGGGCAGGACCGCCTGGGCTTCCGGGCTCCGGTTAACCTCCTGGGCCACCTGGTACACATCGGATAGGCGCCGGCCTGTGAAGAGCACGGCGGTAACTTCCCGCTTCCCCTCACCTTCCCCGTGGACCTCCCAGTAGGCCTCTATCGGCACCAGGATGGCCCGGTCCCAGGGGCCTCCCGTGGGCTCGAGGATCCCCACCACCCGGTACTTTTCCTCCTGGTGGTGGGCAAGGGCGCTGGCAGCCTCCGCTTGGCTGGCGAAAAACCCGTGGTCGCTTAGAAACTCGGCGCCCACCTCCAGGCCCGTTTCCCGTGCGGCCCTAGCCCCCAGCACCGCCTCGTACGTGTGGAGGAAGGGCCGCCCCTGCTTCAGGCGGAAATACGGGGGATCCGTGGGCGTAAGCCTGAGCTCAAAGACCTGAGTGCTGGTCCCTATGAGGGGAAGGCCCCGATAACTGTCCCCAAAGGCCAGGGGGACCACCCGCCTTGCTCTGGGGTCACGGGTCAGTCGCTCGTAGGTGGCGTAGGGCAGGTTGGCGATGGGGGGTTGCAGGAGATACAGGCTCGAAAGCACGGCCTGGGTAGGGCTACCTTTGGCGGCGATGAGGAGGTCGAAGACCTGGGCGGCATTGGCCGCCCCTCTTTCCAGGGACTGGAGCACCAGGGGAACGACCAAGGCCATGGCCGTGGCCAGGGATATCCCGACAAGGGTGAGGAAAGTGGAAAAAGCCCTCACCCTTAGGTTTCTGACGACGATCCACAGGGTCATGGAAGCCTCCAAGCGGGAGACTAGAGCTCCACCTGGCGGGGGAAATGGCCCACCACCCACGGGTCGTGGGTGGCCAGCACCAGGGTGGCCTTAAGGCCGATGGCCGTGTGGATCAAGAGCTCCAGGGCCACCTTTGCCCTGGAACGATCCAGGTGGGCCGTGGGCTCGTCGGCCAGGAGGAGGCTTGGCCGGTGGGCCACCGCCCGGGCCAGGGCCACCCTTTGCCGCTCCCCAGTGGAAAGGCGTTCGGGAGTGTGCCCCAGACGATGTTCCAGACCCAGGGTCTTAAGGACCTCTTTGGCACGGTTTTCCGCCGCCCTCCCCCTTATGCCCGCAAGGCCCAGCCCCAGGAGCACGTTCTCCAGCACGGTATAGCCTTCGGCCAGGTAAAAGTCCTGGAAGAGATAGCCCACCTTTCCTCTCCGATAGGCATCCCGCTGGGATTCGTTCAAGGCAGCCAGGTTCATCCCGGCAACCCAGACCTCTCCCTCGCTGGGCACCAACAGGCCAGCGAGGAGGTGTAAAAGGGTGGTTTTCCCGCTCCCGGAGGGACCCAGCAGGACCACCTGTTCCCCGGCGGCCAGCTCCAGGTCCGGCAACGTCAGGGCCACCTCCTCCCCGTAGCGCACCACCACCCCCTTGAGGCGCACCTCCCCCATCAGGGCACCTCCTCCACCCGGTCCGCGTAGATCCGCACCAGGCTCACGAAGCCGGTCTGGGAATCCTCCTTAACCCCGATATCCAGGCGCCCCGTTACCCGGATGCAGCGGGTGGTGGGCTTGGCCTCCTGACCTTTGGGCATGATCACCAACACGATATCCGGGGGCCAGTCGGCGGCCGTGGAGCAGAAGGGGCAGGTGGCCAGGGGGACCTTGGTCAGAACAAAGAAGTCCAGCTTGGGTTTGAGGGGTGGGGCCATCCAGCCCGTCATGCTCACCCGCTGACCGTTAAGGGCTTTCAACCGGGGTGAAAACTCGATTCCCCTTACGGTCACCTGGCTGTAAAGGTCGGCAAAGTCCAGGGTGACCTGGGCGAGCCCTCCCCCGCCCAACCAAAACCCCAGCAAGAGGACCCAGATCGCGGGATTCCAGGGCAAGGGGTTTGAGGTCGGGCGGGGAAGGCTCATGGGGTATGACCCTCTTTAGAAAACGGGCTAGCGGCCCAGGTAGGGGTTGAGACCCAGGGCCTGGGCCACGCGGAAGAAGATCTCCGTTTGGTCAATCAGGCCGTTGAAGAGCTGGGATCCGGCGCCGAAGGCAAAGAGGGGGAGTGGATCGGCGGTGTGCACCCCTTGGCTGGAGTTGACGGGGAGGTTGCCGGTGCGAAGATAGGCGCCGGGTTCCTTGCACACCTCCGGGTTGGCCACGTAACCGCCCTTGCCGTCGGAAATGGTGGGGTCCTTGTAGACTTCCCGGCCCCGGAAGGTTTCGCAGTAGTCAGGGGTGGCGGCAAAGCCCACCGCAATACCCCAGCTGGTTTCGGGCAGGGGGAACCCGTTGGCGTCCTTCCGATCGCCGTAGGTGGGGAACTTCGCGTCTTGATAGACCCCGACACCCTCGCGACCCTGCTTGGAGTAGTCGTAGCCGCCAAAGACGGAGATGGAGTGCCCGTGGTCGGCGGTCACGATGACCAGGGTGTCGGGGTGCTCGGCAGCGTACTGCTTGGCCCAGGCCACTGCCCGGTCCAGCTCCAGCACATCCCACAGGGCCCGTTGCCAGTCCAGGGGGTGTTCGTACTTGTCCACCATTCCCGCTTCCACGAGCAGAAAGAACCCGTTGGGGTTTTGGGAGAGGGTTTCCACGGCCTTCTGGGTCATTTCCCACAGGTAGGGCATGTCGGTGAAGCTACCCAGCATCTCAGGCCGCTTCCAAACCGCCCGGTCCAGATAGCTGGGGAAGTTGTCCAGGTGGAAGAGGCCAAAGAGCTTTCCCTGGGGTTTGGCGGCCAGGAGCTCGGTGCGGGTGCTGACGAAGGTATAGCCCATCTTTTGGGCCTCGCTGATCCAGTCGGTATCGTCCTTGCGGCGGGAGCCCGGTGCGCTTTTGGGGATGAAGTCGCGGGAACCCCCGAAGAGCATGACGTCCAGGGGAATGCCGAATCCCCCGCGCCCGAAGTACTGGTCAGCGATGGCCTGGTAATCGCTACGCCGGCGGGTGTGGGCGTTGACCGCGGCCGGGGTGGCGTCCGTACCGAAGGTGGTGGTGACCACGCCGAGGCTGGCCCCGCGCACCCGCTTCATCATCTCGGCCAGGGTTTCCACCCGGGGGTGGGCCAGGGTGTCCTTGAGGTTGGCCGGGCCGGCGTTTAGGGCGTTAACCGGCAGCTTAAGCCCCGACATGATGGAGGAAGCGGAGTTTGCGGAATCGACAATGAAGCTGTCGAAGCTGCTGGTCACCACCGTGGCCATGCCGCCATAGCCGGTTTCGATCGCGAGGAATCCCTTAGGCATCCCGTTTTCCGGGTTGTACCCTTTGGCGATGATGCGGGCGGCGTTAAGGGTGTTCCAGCCCATCCCGTCGCCGATAAAGAGGATGACGTTCTTGGCTGGACGGAGAGGACGGGGGTACTGCCTTGCCTCCCAACGCACGATCCTTTGGGTTTCGCCGGCTTCGTCCTTGACCTTCACCTCGAGGGTGTGGCTGCCTGGACGCAAGGAGAGGCCACGGAGGGTCCACTCGGCCGTTCCCGTTGCCTGGGAGGTCTGTTCCAAGCCCGTAAGCGGTACCCCATCCAGGGTGATGCGGTAATCCTTTAGCGCACCGTTTAACTCCGAGGCCTCCACCCGGAGGTCGAAGCGTTGGCCAGCCAGCAGGGCTGCCCCGTCGTAGGGAAAAACGGCCAGCTTAGCTGCCCACGCCGAACCCAAGGCTAAGGCCAGTCCCAATAGAACCCGGAAGGTTTTTCTCATAGCCTTACCTCCCCTTTGCACCCTAAGGGGAGTAGGTCATGGGAATGTCAGTGCTTCCACGTGTCAAGTGGCGTGTCCTCTTTGGGGTCAGGGTTCCCCGGAGGAAGTGGAAACCCCCTAGGGCTTGGAACCGGTAGGGGCCGTTGAGCGGACGTGGGCATGTTTTCCCATATCGGTGAGAGGCTGCATACCGGGTTCCTCTGGGCTTGGGTATCTGGAGAACGCGTTCCCCAAGGACTTGGTCTGGTGGGATGCGTGGTGGCGGCCCGAATAACGAGGTGTTCTTTCCCACCAGGGGGCGATCCAGCTCAAGGTGCTTTCCAGGGGGACAGCGGGTCTTGAGCACGCGTGTTCCCTTGAGGAAGAGTTAGCGTGAACATGTGAGTGCCCGGAAACCCTCTTCAGGTGAACCGTTTCCCCCTGGCGCTGAACCTCGAGGCCGTGAAAACGTCCGTTTCCAAACGTCTCTGCCCATCCATTCCTTCTAGTGGTGCAAGACCCGTTGCAGGAAGGCCCGGGTCCTCTCCTCCCTGGGGGAGGAAAAGATCCCCTCCGGCCTCCCCTCCTCCACAATCTGACCCCCGTCCATGAAGATCACCCGGTCCGCCACCTCCCGGGCAAACCCCATCTCGTGGGTCACCACCAGCATGGTCATACCCCCTCGGGCCAGGTCCCGCATCACGTCCAACACCTCCCCCACCATCTCCGGGTCCAACGCACTGGTGGGCTCGTCAAACAGCATCACCTTGGGCTCCATGGCCAAGGCCCGGGCAATGGCCACCCGCTGCTGCTGGCCCCCGGATAGCTGCCCCGGGTACTTCCTCGCCTGGTCCAAAATCCCCACCCGCTCCAAAAGCTCCAAGGCCTTCCGCTCCGCCCGCTCCCGGGTCCAGCCCCGCACCCGCATGGGGGCCAGGGTGATGTTCTCCAGCACCGTCATGTGGGGGAAAAGGTTGAACTGCTGGAAGACCATCCCCACCTCCCGCCGCACCTCCTTGAGGGCCCGCTCCTCCTTCACGTTGTGGCCGTCCACCACCACCTCCCCCTCCTGGAAGTCCTCCAAGCGGTTGATGCAGCGGATCAGGGTGCTCTTCCCCGAGCCCGAGGGACCGATGATCACCAGCTTCTCCCCAGGGGCCACCTCCAGGTGGATCCCCTTCAGCACGTGCAGGGTACCGAACCACTTGTGCAGGTTGTGGATGCGGATGATGGGGTCCATCCTCTACCTCACGCCGAGTCCCATGCGCCGTTCCACCAGCCTTCCCACGTAGGAGAAGGCGCCCGACACCACCAGGTAGACCACCGCCAAAAACAGGTAAACCTCCCGCTCCAGACCCACGTTTCTCGGATTGGCCAGCACCGCCCTGGCAACCCCCATGAGGTCCAGGATGCCGATGAGGGCCACCAGGGAGGTGTCCTTGAAGAGGGAGATGAACTGGCCCACCAGGGCAGGGACCACCGCCCTGAGAGCCTGGGGCAGGACCACGTAAAGGGCTGCCTGGAAGGAGCTCAGGCCCAGGCTGTAGGCCGCCTCCCACTGCCCCTTGGGCACCGCTTGCAAACCGCCCCGCACATTTTCCGCCAGATAGGCGGCAGCGAAGAGGGTAAAGGCCAGGAGGGCCCTGACCACCTGGGGAAGCCGGAAGCCCTCAGGAAGGAAGAGGGGAAGGGTCACGAAGGCCAGGAAAAGGAGGGAAACCAGGGGCACCCCCCTCACAGCCTCGATGTAGGCAATGGCCAGGAGCCGGAGCCCCACGAGCCGGCTTTGCCGGGCAAAGGCCAGAGCCACCCCCAAGGGGAAGGCCAGGGCCATGGCGCTGAGGGAGAGGAGGAGGGAGAGAAAAAGCCCGCTCCAGAGGGTTACGGGGAGGGGCAGGGCCAGAACCCCTGCCCCTATCCCTACCACCAGCACCCAGCCCGCCTTGGGCAGGGGCAGGATCCCCAGCCTTCCCAGCCATCCCGCCAGGGCAACAAGCCCGGCCAACAGGGTAACCCAGGCCCTCCAGGTGAGCTCTGTGGGCAGCTGGCCCACGAAGAAGTAGCGGAGGTTTTCCGTCACCACCCACCACTGGGCCCCCAGGGCCCAAAGGAGGAGGGCCTTGCCCAAGGCGTACAGGAGAGCCAGGAGGAAAAGGGTGAGCAGGGCGTTGCCGGGGGAACCGAAAAGGGCGCGGATGAGCCTCATAGCTTCCACCTCAGGGCCACGCGGCGGTTATAGGCGTTGACCAGGGCACTGATGCCCAGGCTCAGGCTCAGGTACACCCCCATGACCAGGAGGATGGCCTCGAGGCTCCTCCCGGACTGGTTGGCCACCGTGGAGTAGACGGAGAAGAGGTCGGGATACCCCACCCCCACCCCCAGGGAGGTGTTCTTGGCCAGGTTCAGGTACTGGTTGGCCAGGGGGGGGACGGCGACGCGCACCGCCTGGGGGAGGATCACGAGGAAGAAGGTATCCCTGGGGGAAAGCCCCAGGCTTAAACCCGCCTCCCACTGCCCCCTGGGCACCGCCAGGATGGCCCCGCGGATCACCTCGGCGATGAAGGCCGAGGTGTACACCGTGAGGCCAAAGAGGAGGGCGGCGAACTCCGGGGTCAGGGAGGTTCCACCCCTGGGGCCGAAGGGCCCCACCTCCACCGGGACGAGCCGGATGGGCGGCCCCAGGACCAGCCAGGCCGCAACAAGGACCAGGAGGGGCCCGATCCATGCCCACCTCCCGGCCTTACGCAGGGCATACCCCAAGAGGACCGCCCCGAGGAGCCCAAGGGCTCCGGGAGCCAGGGTAACCTCGGGCAGAACCAAGCCCCGCTGGGATAGGTAGGCCCCTCCAAGGGCCAGCCCCTTCTCCCAAGGGGGAAGCTTGAGGAGGAGGCCGAAGTACCACACGAAAAGCTGGAGGAGGAGAGGGGTATTGCGCACCAGCTCCACGTAGCCGAAGGCCAGTCCCCGGGCCAAGGGGTTGCCGGATAAGCGGCCCATGGCCACCAGGAGGCCCAGGAGGCTTGCAGCCACAAGCCCCAGAACCGTTACCCTAAGGGTGTTGAAAAAGCCCGCCAGCAAGGCCTGCCAGTAGGTGTCCGAGGGGTAGTAGGGCCTAAGGCCCTCCCCCTGCGACCAGGTGACCCCCTCGGAGAGGGAGAAGCCCGCCTCCTGGGAGAGGAAGCCGAAATTGAAGGGGATGCCCTGGGCGGCCATGCGGGCCTTGGCCGTCCCCACCAGGTAAGCCAGCCCCCAGGCCACCAGCCCGAGGACCAGCGCCTGGAGGACCAGGTCCCTTAGGCGAGGCATGCCTTAGCGGAAGGGAGGGCTGTACATGAGGCCGCCAAAGCGCTGTAAGGCGTTCAGGGTGCCGGTGCGGGGTATGTAGAAGGGGCTCTTGGCGCCGAAGAACCGGTCGTAGATCTCCCCGTAGTTCCCCACGGCCCGGATCACCCGCACGGTGAAGTCCTTGGGGAGCCCGAGGTCCTGGCCCAGGGTCCCCTCGAGGCCCAGGAACCGCCGGATCTCGGGCACATCGGATTTCAAGAAGCTATCCAGGTTCTTGCTGGTGATGCCGTATTCCTCCGCCTGGATGGTGGCGTACACGATCCAGGTGAGGGCATCCCGCCAACGGGAGTCGTTCTCGCGCACGAAGCCCGCCAAGGGCTCCTTGGAGATGGTTTCCTTAAGGATGACCAGCTCCTCCGGGTTGGGGGCCGTGGCCCGGAACCCCACCAGCTGCGACTTGTCGGCGGTGAAGGCGTCGCACCTGCCCTGGAGGAAAGCGGCCATTACCTTGGCTCCGTCTTCAAAGGTGAGCAGCTTGGTGTTCCGCCAACGCTTGGCCCGGATGTAGTCGGAGATGTTCTTCTCGTTGGTGGTGCCCTGGGTGGTGCAGAAGGTGGCCCCTTCCAGCTCCCTCAGGCTGTTGGCCCGGCCCTTGCGCACCATGACGCCCTGGCCATCGTAGAAAGTGACGGGGAGGAAGTCCACCCCCAAGGCCCCGTCCCGGTTGGCGGTGACGGTGGTGTTGCGGAAGGCCACGTCCACCTCACCGTTCTGGACCGCCTGGAAGCGGACTCGGGCGTCCAAGGGAACGTAGTCCACCTTGTCCGGGTCCCCGAAGATGGCGGCGGCCACCGCCCGGCAAAACTCCACGTCAAAGCCCGTGTACTTGCCGGTTTTCTGGTCCAGGAAGCCGAACCCGGGCAGTACGGCGTTCACGCCGCAGATGAGCTTTCCCCGGGACTTGACCAGATCCATGCGGGATTGCTGGGCCCAGGATGGGGCCATGGCCAGGAGGGCTAGAACCAACAAACCAACCAACCAACGCTTCATGCCAAAACCTCCTTCTGGTTCCGCGACAACATATCACCCTGTGTTTTGCCCTGTCAACAGGGGCTTGGGGTTCTCGGGGATGGAAGCTCGCACCCGGTTTTGCCGCAGGACGTTCGTGGTTGACCCGGGAACGAGATAGGGGTGGCTCCCGACCCCGCCCAAGCGCTGGAGTACCGGCCAAGGTCCAGCCTCACCAATCCCCAGCTCTGACGGCACACATAGAGACGGTCCGTGAGCGCCCCGAGTAGGCCCGCACCTTCGCTGGCTGTGCCGCGAAGCACCAGGTGTGCCTGGGCGGTGGAACTCCAGGCCAGTGCCCAGGTTCCTCCAAGTTCCATGCCCGGGTCGGGGGCAGGCCAGGTCCAGAACCCGCTCGCCAGGTAGGGGCGTCCTTCCATGAACCCGGGCCGGCTGGCGTTGAGGGGACTGAGCAGGAGGGCGTCCCGGAACAGGGGGATGGAGCCTTGGTCCACCTCTGTGCGCGTGTCGAGGAAGACGAAGTCCCATGCCTCGCCTCTCGCCATCCGGCCCAAGGCCCAGGTTTCCAAAAGGCCAAAGCGGGCACCGGGTTCCAGCCAGACCCTTGTTCGTTGTTCCAGGGATGCTTGGGGGAACAGGATGGAGAGCCCTGGGTAGAACTCCAATTCGCTTTCCTGGGCGGCTTGGATCACCACCTCTTGACGCGCAAGTCCTGGATGGACCTTCCCTGCGGACTGGTTCACCAAAAGCGCCTTAGCTCCTGGCCCCACGTGCACCTCGATGCGGAAAAGGTCGCCGTCCAGGAGGCCAGGGCCCAGGGTGATGAGCTGAAGAAGGATCCTATCCCCCAGGTCAAAGGGACGGAGGATGCGGAGGGCTCCTGAGGAATGGGCCCGTTGCACCAGGGTCCTTCCACCACGGTAAACCATGTGGATCTCCAGGGAATGGACCCTCTTGGGCTCAGGCCTCTTCAAAAAGGAACTCTCGGCGAATCCAAGCCACGGTTTCATCCAGTCCCTTTCCCGTTTGGAGGTTGGTGAAAACGAAGGGACGCTCTCCACGCTACCTCTTGGCATCCCGTGCCATCACGGCGAGATCGGCCCCCACGAGGGGGGCAAGGTCGATTTTGTTGATGACCAAGAGGTCGCTGCGCACGATACCGGGACCTCCCTTGCGTGGGATCTTATCCCCCCCGGCCACATCGATCACATAGATGAACACATCCACAAGCTCGGGGCTGAAGGCGGCGGCGAGGTTGTCCCCCCCGGATTCCAGGAATAGAATGTCCAGGTCGGGGAAGCGGGTCAGCATTTCCTCCACCGCTTACTGGTTGACAGAGGGGTCCTCGCGGATGGCCGTGTGGGGGCAGCCTCCCGTCTGGACACCTTTGATGCGTTCGGGCGGTAGGGCGCCTGAACGCACCAGGAGCTCCGCGTCCTCGTACGTGTAAATGTCATTGGTTATGACCGCCAGGGAGTAGCGGTCCCGCATGGCCTTGCACAAACGGTCGATCAAGGCGGTTTTTCCTGATCCCACAGGCCCAGCGATGCCAATCTTCACCGGTCCCACGCATCTCACCTCCTTACGACAAGAAGAGACGGGTTTCCAAATGGGGCTGCACCGCCGCCCAGAAATCCCAACCCGGCGTGGCCGTGTAGAAGTGGGCATCAGGGTCTTCGAGGATGGCCCTAGCCTTGGTGGCGATGTGTGGCTGAAGCTGGGTAAGGATTTCTTGGGCGGCTTCGGGTGAAAGGGCGATGCTCCGTATGGCTGCGGCCAATAAGGCCATCAGGCTGCTTTGCAGGTAGACGGGCAAGGCGAGGGATAGGGGCAGGCCCAACCGGGCGAGGGCCCAGCCTGTGACCAGAGGTTGGTGGGGAGGAACGGAAGGGGACCAGGCCAAACCGTAAAGGCGGCTGAGAATGCGGAGGAGTCGTCCACCTAGCCGCAAGCTGGTTTCCCTGGGGCCCGCTATGGGTGTCCAAGCTGCGAACTGGTGGGCAAACTCCAATAGCTCTTTGGGACTACCTGCTCGGAAGTGGGCCAGGGCGCAAGCTGCCCCCTCGAGGCCCACGCTGCCTCGGGTTAAGCTGGCATGGAGCAGGTCATACAGGGCCCGTTGGGACAGGTTTCCTCCTTGACTATAGGCCTCCAGACCCCACGAGTGGGCGAAAGCTCCGATGGGGAACTGGGAGTCAAGGATCTGCTGCAAGCGCAGGAGCGAGAGCGTTCCCCCCATGCCTCCTCCTAGTAGGCGTGCTCCCCTGGGGTGTTCCCCACAAATGGCCCTTGGACCCGCTCAACCGCAAAGCCCTTTTGCCTAAGCCGATGGTAAAGGCCTTCGTCCCAGAGGGCGTAGATAAACCTTCCCTCCGCCACTATGTCCCTGTGGAGGTTGCCCAGGAGGTGGCCTACCTGGGCCGCCTCCCTAAGGGTTCGCGGCCTGACCGGAGGAGATCCTCTTCCGCCGCCGTTACCATATACGCTCTGCCCCCACCAGCCCAGAGCACGGTGCCCGGGCGCAACACGGTTCCCGTCGGCAGGGCGAGGTAGAAGGCCTGACCGTCCGGAGCAGTCAAGAGGCGGCGTACCCTTCTGCGGTCGGCTACGGTCAAGGGAATCGGTACGGTTTCAAGGCCTTCCTCACGGTTGCCGGCATCGGGTAGCCTTGTGATTAGAATCGGTTCCATGACATCCTCCTAAAAGAGAAAGTAGCGCCGGGCCAAGGGTAGACGCCCGGCCGGATGGCTGGTAATGGGTTGGCCGTCCACCCGCACCTCGTAGGTTTCCGGATCCACCTCGATGGAGGGAAGGACGTCGTTTAATCGCATGTCCCTTTTGCTCAGGTTTCGGACGCCCCCCACGGGAAGGAGCCTGCGCCGCAGGCGTGCCGGCAGGTTCCCTGATTCCAAGGAGGCCCTGGACACGAAGGTGAAGGCCACCTCTTCCAAGGCCCGGCCAAAGGCGGCGAACATGGGCCGGTAGTAAACCGGTTCCGGGGTGGGGATGGAGGCGTTGGGATCCCCCATGGGGGCGGCCACAATAAAGCCCGCCTTAATGACGAGATCGGGTTTTACCCCGAAAAAACGGGGATCCCAGAGGACGAGGTCGGCGTACTTGCCGGGTTCCACAGAACCCACGTACTGTGCGATCCCGTGGGCGATCGCTGGGTTGATGGTGTACTTGGCCAGGTAGCGCCGGATGCGGAAGTTGTCGTTCCTCTCGGAGTCCTCCGGCAAGGGCCCACGTTGCTCCTTCATCTTGTGGGCTGTTTGCCAGGTGCGGAGGATGGTTTCCCCCACACGCCCCATGGCCTGGGAATCGCTGGACATCATGCTGATGGCGCCTATGTCGCGCAGGACGTCTTCGGCCGCCATGGTTTCTGGCCGTATTCGGGACTCGGCAAAGGCCACGTCCTCGGGGATCCGGGGGGAGAGGTGATGGCAGACCATCACCATGTCCAGGTGCTCCGCCAGGGTGTTCTCCGTGTAGGGCATGGTGGGGTTGGTGCTGGAAGGAAGCACATTGGCGTGGCCTACCACCTTCAGGATGTCCGGAGCATGCCCACCGCCTGCCCCCTCGGAGTGGTAAGCGTGGATGGTGCGGCCGCCGATGGCCCGCAGGGTATCTTCGACAAAGCCGCTTTTGTTCAAGGTGTCAGTGTGGATGGCCACCTGTACGTCGTAGAGGTCCGCGACCCGCAATGCGGCGTCGATGACCGCGGGTGTGGCGCCCCAGTCCTCGTGGATCTTCAATCCGATGGCCCCGGCGAGGATCTGTTCCTCCAGTGCGCCTTCTAGGGAAGCGTTGCCTTTACCCAGGAGCCCGAAGTTGACGGGTAGCCCCTCGAGGGCTTCCAGCATGCGGTGGAGATTCCAGGGGCCTGGGGTGCAGGTGGTGGCCTTGGTCCCCTCCGCAGGACCGGTACCCCCGCCGATCATTGTGGTGATGCCGCTGTAAAGGGCTTCCCATGCCTGTTGAGGGGAGACGAAGTGGATATGGGCGTCGATTCCGCCGGCCGTGAGGATCTTTCCTTCCCCGGATATCACCTCGGTGCCGGGACCGATAACTAGACCGGGGGTTACGCCCTCCTGGACATCGGGATTGCCCGCCTTACCCAGGACCACGATGCGGCCATCCTTGATCCCCACATCCGCTTTGACCACGCCCCAGTAATCCAGGACGATCACGTTCGTGATCACCGAATCCAGGGCTCCTTGCTCCCGGCTCAGCTGGGACTGGCCTATCCCATCCCTAATCACCTTGCCCCCGCCGAAGACCACCTCCTCCCCCGGAACAGTCCGGTGCTCCTCGATTTCCAGCAGGAGGTTGGTATCCCCCAGTCTTATGCGGTCACCCTTGGTAGGGCCGTAAAGCCTGGCATAGTCTTCTCGCCGAAGCCTCATAGGAACCCCCTCTCATGGGCTTTCCTTAGAGCCACTCCTCGGTTTTCCTCCAACGATCCCGTAACCAGGGCATTCATGCCGAAAACCGTTCGCTTACCTCCCAATTCGACCAGCTCCACTTCTCGCGTTTCCCCAGGTTCAAACCGCACCGCCGTGCCAGCAGGGATGTTGAGCCGGAACCCGTAGGCTTTCTCCCGATCGAACCGAAGGGCCCGGTTCACCTCGAAGACATGGGCATGGGAACCTACCTGGACGGGCCGGTCCCCCGTGTTGGCCACCAGGATGCGGATAACCCTGCGGCCTGAGTTGATTTCTATGGGTGTCTCCTCCAACATGTACTCTCCCGGGATCATGCTGCCCCCCGTAAAAAGTCCCACACGATGGCCGAGGCCGCAGCCAGACTGCCGAGGGCAACCCCTACCGAGGCCAGGCGTTGCAGGTACCGGACCCGTCCCGCCACCAGCACAAAGGGCGCCCCCACGGCCAGGCTCATAAGGAACATTCCCAAGAGGGCACCTGCGCCGAAGACGAGCACATAGAGGAAGGCCCAGAGAGGGCTGGGCATTTGGCTGGAAGCCAGGAGAACCAAAGCGGCCGAACCGGACAGGCCGTGGATAACCCCCCAGAAGGGGGGGGAGAGTAGGGAGCTTCTTGGAGAACGACCCACAAAGGAGCTCCGCTTCCAGGTTCTCAAGGTTCCCAGGCCTAGCCAGGCTAGAGCCAGAGCCACTACGAGCTCCATGGCTGCCGAGAGTCCCCGGGGTAGGGGCAGGTGCAAGGCAAGGATCACGCCCCCTACCGCCGCCAGGATCAGGAGGTGCCCCAGGCCCCAAAGGGCGCCGACCCCTGCTGCTTTCCAGGGGTTGTTTTGCTGGGTCACCAGGTTGACCACCGCTGCCACGTGGTCGGGTTCCAAGGCATGGCGCAGGCCTAAAAGCACCCCCACGGCTAAGAGGGAAAGGAACGATCCAGCGTCCACGAGCTACCTCCTCAGGAAAGGCTTGGTTGCCTGTGCGTGGGCTAGCGGGTCTGGCCTGCTAGAGGCTACGAAAATCAGAAGCCGTCTTTTCACTTGCATCCTGGGCCTCCTTGCTCTGCCTCCTATCAGATGGGGTTGTGGATAGTGACCAGCTTGGTGCCATCCGGAAAAGTGCCCTCCACCTGGATCTCCTGGATCATCTCCGCAACCCCCTCCATCACCTCGTCGCGCGTGAGGACCTGTGTCCCAAGCTCCATTAGCTCGGCAACGCTCTTTCCATCCCTTATCCCCTCCAGGATCTCGGCCGTGATCAAGGCCACCGCCTCGGGGTAGTTAAGCTTTAAGCCGCGGGCTCGGCGCCGGCGGGCCACTTCTCCCGCCAGGAAAATCAGGAGCTTATCTATCTCCCGTGGGGTAAGGCGCATCTTCCCACCTCCTAGAGGCTCACCATCTGGGCCACGGTTTCCGGATTGGCCTCCCGGACCTTGCCACCCATGACCACTTGGCCCCGATCCATGACGTAGAAGCGTTGGGCAAAGCCCCAAACGAAGTCCAGGTTTTGCTCCACAACCAGGAGGGCGATGCGCAGCTCGCTACGGATCCAGAGCAAAGCCTCCTGGATCTTCTCCACCACAGTGGGCTGGATGCCCTCCGTGGGTTCGTCGAGCAGAAGCAGATCGGGAAGGCCCACGAGGGCCCGGGCGATGGCCAGCTGCTGCTGCTGCCCTCCGGAGAGGGCACCCGCCCTCTTAGCCCGCAGCACCCAGAGGATGGGGAACAGTTCGAATACCGCCTCGGGTATCCGCTGGGCCCGCGGATGAAGGCGGCCCGCTAGGGCTGCCAAACCCGTCTTAAGGTTCTCCTCCACCGTGAGGAAGGGGAAGATACCCCGTCCTTGGGGCACGTACCCTATACCCAGCCGTGCGCGGTGGTGGGGGGCTAAGCGGGTGATGTCCCGACCCCTGTACACCACGCGGCCCGATTTCAGGGAAAGATGGCCGAGAACGGTTTTCAGAAGCGTGGTTTTCCCCACCCCATTGCGCCCCAGGAGGGCTACCGCCTCTGCCCGGTCCACAGCTAGGCTCACGCCCCAGAGGACCTGGCCATCGCCGTAGCCTGTCTCCACGTCCAGGACTTCAAGCATAGGCCCTCCCCAGGTAAACCGCCCGTACTTTGGGATCCTGGCGCACTTCCTCAAAGGTTCCTTCCCGAAGCACCTTGCCCAAATGCAGGACCGTAACGCTTGCTGCGAGTTTCCCCACGAAGTTCATGTCGTGCTCCACCACTACCACGGTTTTTGCACCCCTTAAACGGTTCAAAAGGTCGGCGACGGCCTCCGTTTCGCTCCGGGTCAGGCCAGCGGTGGGCTCGTCCAGAAGTACGAGCTCCGCTCCGGTGGAGAGCACCATGGCCAGCTCGAGCCGCTGGCGTTCCCCGTGGCTGAGGGCGGCAGCCTTCACGTACCGCTTATCCTGTAGCCCCACGAGCCCTAGGGTGCTCTCCAATACCTCCCATTCCTCGGCGCTAAGGCCTGGTCCTAGGGATGTGAGGAGCCCTTTTCGCCTGCGGGTGGCCACCACGAGGTTTTCCAACACCGTAAGCCCGTTGAGGACTCCTGGGTTCTGGAACTTGCGTCCCACTCCCTTCCAGGCCAGGACGTGTTCGGGGGTTCCCCCGATTTCCTTTGCCCTGAACAGGATGCGTCCGCGGGATGGGCGCACCCTTCCACTTATGGCGTCCAAAAGGGTGGTCTTTCCTGCACCGTTGGGACCAAGGAGGACCCTAAGCTCTCCCTTCGTAACCTTCAGGTCCACCCCGTCCAGGGCTTTAAAACCGCCTTCGTAGGTTACCTCAAGCCCTTCTACCCTGAGCAAGTCTTCCATGGCCTTCCACCCCTTCTGCCCCTTTCCTGTAGGTGGACCGGAGAGCCGGAAGTAAGACCACCAACACGAACAGCCCTCCCACCAGGTAGAGCCAAAGATCGGGGAAGAGGCTGCTTACCCGATCCCGTACAAATCCTCCTAGCAAGGAGGCCAACACCGCTCCGAAGAAGCTCTCTTTACCCCCCAAGACCGTCCAGATGACAAATTCGATGGAGGGCTGGACCCCCACGAAGGCCGGAGAGACCACACCCGCATGCAGGGT
Organism: Thermus sp. KWY1; assembly: GCF_057547025.1. Classification (NCBI taxonomy): domain Bacteria; kingdom Thermotogati; phylum Deinococcota; class Deinococci; order Thermales; family Thermaceae; genus Thermus; species Thermus sp. KWY1. Next base: position 28,625 of record NZ_BAAJPG010000040.1, on the reverse strand, counting down.
GAAGAGGGCTCCCCCAAGACCCGCTAGAAAGCCTGCCAGGGAAAAGGCCGCTGCCTTGTAGAGGGCCACGTCGTAACCCAGGAAGCGGGTGCGGTTTTCTCCTTCCCGAAGGGCACGAAGTACCAGGCCAAAGTGGGTGGACCGGAGGGCTAGGGAGCCCCCTATAACCAGCAGGACCAGGAGGGCCGTGGCCCAGTAGAGGCCCCGCTGGAAAATGGGGTCGGCGAAGGACTGCCCGAGAAAGGAGGCGAAATTGGTTAAACCGTTGAATCCTCCTGTCAGACCCTGCTGGCTTATCAGCAGCGTGGAAAAGGCCAGGGCTAGGGCCTGGGTGATCAGGGAGAAGTACACCCAGGTTACCCGCCGGCGGAAGAGGAGAATACCCAGGGTAAAGGCTAGGGCGGCAGGCAGGAGGACAGCCATCAAGATGGCGAAGACCGGGTTCCTGAAGGGAGCCCACCACCAGGGTAGGGCCTCGATGCCGTTCCAGACCATAAAGTCAGGGAGCTCCCCAGGGGAGAGGGCACTCAGTTTCAGGTGCATGGCGATGGCGTACCCTCCGAGTCCGAAGAAAATGCCCTGGCCCAGGCTTAGGATCCCTGCGTAGCCCCAGGCCCAAACCAGGCCGAGAGCAACCAAACCCACCGCCAAAAATCTGCCCATGAGGGAGAGGTCGTAAGGGGACACCAGGAAGGGCAAAACGGTAAGTATCACCGCCATGAGCAGGAGGGCCACAAGGCTTCTCTGCATGTCACACCTCCTCGAGGGCCCGCGTGCGCGAGGGTAGGAGCCCCCGGGGCCTGAGCTGTAGGAAGAGGACCACGAGGAAAAGAAGGATAACCTTGGCCAAGCTCACGCTGGTCAGCCCTTGCAAGGTGGCCGAGGTTAACCCCAGGAGGAGGGCAGCCAAGGCGGCGCCGCCCAGACTGCCCACACCCCCGAGGATGACCACCAGGAAGGCATCCACAATGTAGCTTTGCCCCACGGTGGGGGTCACCGGGGCGATCAAGGCCAGCGCCGCCCCGGCCAGTCCTGCCAGTCCTCCTCCCAGGGCAAAGGCCACGGCGTCCACCCCCCGGGTGTAGATGCCCAACGAAGCAGCCATTTCCCGGTTCTGGCTCACGGCCCTTAGCTGTAGGCCTAGGGTGGTGTGGCGCAGGAAAGCAGCGAGGCCCAGGAGGGCAGCCGCGGCCAGAGCGATGACAAAGAGCCGCACCCAGGGGAGGCTTATCTCGGCCAGGTGGATCGTTCCAGCCAGCCAAGGGGGTGCTGCCACCTCCACCCCCACGGGGCCGAAGGCGTTCCGTGCGGCTTGTTGAAGGATGAGGGATACACCCCAGGTGGCCAGGAGGGTCTCCAGGGGCCGCCCATACAGGTGGCGTATCACGGCAACCTCCAGTAGGAGGGCGGCAAGGGCTCCTACAACGAAGCCAAGGGGTAACGCTGCCAGGAGGCAAAGGGGGAGGGGCAGGGCCTGGTACGCCAGGTAGGCCATATAACCTCCCAGCATCAGCCATTCCCCATGGGCCATATTGATGACCCGTTGGAGCCCAAAGCTCATGGCCAGACCCACCGCCACCAGGGCTAGAATGGAGGCGACGCTAAGCCCGTTAAAGGTTTGGTTTGCAAAAAACGCCCACTCCCCCATGATGTTCTTCACCTCCTAATGAAGCTTGCAGGTCTTGCCTGGGAAGGCTAGCGGGTCGTAGGGTTCCGGCTTAATGGGTTCCTTGGAGGCCCAGAGAATCTTGAACTGGCCGTTGTCCTGTAGCTCTCCCACGTAGGCGGTTTGGTAGAGGCTCTGGTTGACATCCAGACGCACACTCCCCAGTGGGGTTTCCACCCAACCCATGGAAACTGCCGCCTTGCGGACCTTGTCCACGTCAAAGGACCCGGCTTTTTCCACCGCCGCCTTCCACAGGTAGACCCCCACGTACCCGTGGACCATGGGATCCGTGACCACCGCCTCCTTGCCATACCGGGCCTGGTAGGCCTGTAGAAACCGCTTGTTCGCCGGTGAATCCAAGGTCATGAAGTAGTTCCACGTGGCCAGGCTTCCCTTAAGAAGAGAGGGGCCTATGGCTTTGGCCTCCTGCTCTGCGATGCTGAAGGACATGACCGGAAGCTTCGCTGGCGAAAGGCCGGAGGCAGCCATCTGCTTGAAGAAAGCCACATTGGAATCCCCGTTAATGGTGTTCAGAACGATGTCCGCACCCGAAGCCTTGATTTTGGTTACCACGCTACTGAAGTCTGTGCCGCCGAGGGGAACGTACTCTTCCCCCACGACCACGCCCTTCCGGCTTTCGATGTGCTTTTTCAGGATTAGGTTGGCGGTGCGCGGAAAGACATAGTCCGACCCTACTAGGAAGTAGCGCCGGTATCCCTTGCTCCAGGCCCACTCCAAAGCGGGGAGGATCTGCTGGTTGGCCTGGGCCCCCGTGTACATGATGTTCGGGGAACATTCGTTGCCCTCGAACTGACCGGGATACCAGAGGAGGCCTCCCAGCCGCTCAAAGACCGGAAGCATGGCCTTTCGGCTTGCCGAAGTCCAGCCTCCGAAAACAGTAGCCACCTTGTCCTGTTGCAGGAGCTTCTGGGCCTTCTGGGCGAAAACGGCAGGATCCGAGGCGCCGTCCTCCACGATCGGCGCGACCTTGCGTCCCTAAACACCACCTTTGGCGTTGATCTCCTCAATGGCCAGGAGCGTGGCGTTCTTTACGGTTACCTCACTGATGGCCATAGTACCGGAAAGGGAGTGAAGAACGCCCACTCTAACCGTTTCCTGTGCATAAGCATGCAGAAAGGTCGCAAGTCCTGCGAGGGCAAGCCATAATCGTGACCTCCTGAGGCTGCTCAACATGGTTCACCTCCTCTGGCGGTCGGGTGGGCCCACCCTTGGCTAGGCAGTATAAATGTGCAGACATAGAATGTCAAGTAAGGAATGGACGATTGAACTGAGTGGCGTTAACGATAGGTATGAACTCTTCGAAGTAAGGGACTTTATGTAATGGTAGGAGTGGACCAGTGTTTGTCTTTAGGTTAACGATATGCACACCTGGGTCTTCCTACAGCCCTTTAGATGAGTGGTGGGAAAGTAACCAAGGCATCAATCGAGGAGCCGGGGTTCCAGGGAGGAAATCCAGGCTAGATTACTCATGGGGAGCGGGATCGCCCCCACGTACCGGCCACGCGGCCCCCCGAGGGTAGGAAGGGTGTACCGCAATGAGGCACCAGGGGAACACCGGCTGGGTCCTTGCGGTCAAGCGAAAACCTTAATCTACCCGGTAAGGTCACCGGGCCCCGTAGATCCCTGCCCGTCTGGAGATGGTAGGCCTATGCCGATAGGGATTCACAGAAGGTAACGGATCCCCACCCAGGCGAAATAGCCTGTTAGGACAAGCCAAAGGGCTAGGATGACGGCGGCCGCTAGCCAGCTTCGTGGAAGGGAATCTAACTTTTCGGCCTTCTCCCTGGCCTCTCGCAGAATTTCCTCGGGAATAAGGTGGAGTACCAGGGCGACTCCAAGAGGGATCAGCACAAGGTCATCGAGGTGGCCTAGGATGGGCACAAAGTCAGGGATCAAGTCAACGGGGCTCAGGGCGTAAGCCACCACCAAAGAGGCCAGGAGGCGAGCATGCCAGGGTAGCCGGGGATGGTGAAGGGCCAAGTAGAGAGCGCTGACTTCCCGTTTAAATGCCCTGGCCCTGGTCTTCCAGCCACTGATGAGGCGGTGCATCACCCACGGGTCTTCTCCGAGGAACCTGGGCACGAGGTGAAGTATAAGGCAACGCCTGCCAGCCGTGAGGCTGGGGTCCTGAAGGGGGCAACCCTAGCGGCACCTAAACCCCTGGCGGCTGAAAGGGGCGTGGCATTCAGCGGAAGGCGCTGTCCGGAAAAGGGTGGGAACGACATCCAAGGTACTGAAAGAAGGGGTATACCTAGATGATGGGGGATACCGAGGACGCGGAGCTCCTCCGGCAGGTGACCCTGGGGAACGAGGAGGCCCTGCTGGCCCTGTACCGCCGCCATGCCTCCTACGTCCATGCTTTGGCCAGGCGGATCCTTAGGGATAAAGACGAGGCTAAAAACGTCGTCCAGGAAACGTTCTTGCGCATCTGGAACAAGGCCGAGTACTTTGACCCCGAGCTGGGAACGCCCCGTACCTGGATCCTCACCATCGCTCACCGCTTGGCCCTAAAGGCCCTGAAGCGGCGCCCGGATACCCTTCCCCTCGAGGACTGGGATGCTCCTGTGGAGAGCGTGGGCACGGAGGAACACCTTGACCGAATCCGGGTGGCTAGGGCCCTGGAGGCTCTGGATGGCGAGGAGCGGAGGCTCTTGGAGCTGGCCTACTTCTACGGCTACAGCCACAGCGATCTGGCCCTGATCCTGGGCTGGCCCCTGGGCACGGTGAAAAGCCGCCTGCGGCGGGCCTTGAAAAAGCTGGAGGTGGAGTTGAGATGATCCATCCGGACCCGGATAGCTTGATTGCCCTGGCCCTGGATACCCTTCCCGAAGCTCAGCGGAAGAACCTTATGGCCCATATCCGGCGGTGCTCTTCTTGCCGCGAGACCTACCGGCGCCACCTCGAGGCCCTCGCCCACCTGGCCCAGTCCCAGGAACCCTTGCCTGTACCGGTGGAATGGGAGCAGGAGCTCAAGGAACGCCTCAGGACATCCGCTCCAGCATCGCTGCCTTCCCGTTTCCGCGCGCAACGCCGCGCCTTCCTGTTGGTTTTAGGAGGAGCCCTTCTGGGTCTGGTAGCCCTTTGGGCGTATCCCAAGTACCAAGACATCCTGGCCTGGAGGCGTTTCATGGCCCTTTCTTCCCAACCCGGGGCAAGGCTTATGCCCCTGGTGGATCCCGCAGGGTACCAGACGGGATGGGCCTTGCGCACTGCGGACGGGGGAGTGGTGCTCTACCTTAAGAAGCCGCCTCCTCCGGGCCGGGTGTATCAGGCGTGGTGGATCCAGGGGGAGGGACGCAAGAGCCTGGGAACCACGCCGGGCCGGATGCTGGAGGTTGGGGTTCCCCTGCCGGAAGGCAGCTGGCTGGGCGTTTCCGTGGAACCCCCTGGTGGAAGTCCATCACCCACCACCCCATCGGTGGGGAGGGCTCAACTTTAACTTTTTGGGGGAGGGAGGAGGGGGGAACATGGTTGGGAAGGACGTGGTCCGGGGTGCCTTGACGGGAGCAGGACTGGCGGCCATCGGCTGGGGTTTGTACCAGGGGTGGGGTCTAAGCCATCCCTTGCTCAACCTGTACGGCTGGATCACCTTCTGGCTTGGGGTCCCGAGCGTGTTCCAGTTCGCTCACAGGGTCTTCGGCTACGGGGAGTTGGGCAAGAACCTGGCCTTTTTCGGCACGGTGGGGCTCTGGCTTTTCCTGCACATGGCATTGACCTGGCTTTGGCGGACTCGGGGCCGTGTGGCCCTCCCGACCGCCCTGGTGCTCTATCTCCTGCTGAGCGGATGGCTTGCCGGACTGATCTACACGGGTCTGCTGGCGCTCTTTTGGTGGAGGAAGCGAGGCCGAACCCACTTTAGAGCCGCAGGGGGCAGGGGAGGGGTTAGCCGCCGAAAGCTCTTGGCGGTACTGGGCGTGCTGGCTACCAGGAACGGGAGACAAGGGGCCAAGGCCCGGTCTGCTACACCCTCTAGGATCGCGTGGGACAGGGTTCCCGGCCTCTCCCTGGAGGTTACGCCCCAGGGAAAACTCTACATCGTGTCCAAAAATCCCGCCATCTTCAACCCCAACCTTAAGGGGAGGCCCTACAGCCTAGAGGTGGGCGGACTTGTGGAAAAGCCCCTTAAGCTCGGCCTGGAGGAGCTAAAGTCCCTGCCTGCCAGCCACCTTTGGAACACCCTGGTCTGCATCTCCAACCCGGTTGGGGGTGATCTCATCGGTTGCGCCCGGTGGACGGGGGTGCCCCTAAAGTTCCTGCTGGACAGGGCTGGTATGAAGCCTCAGGCCAGATGGCTGGTCTTTGAGGCTGCGGATGGGTACCGGGAATCCCTGCCCCTAGTGGAGCTTCCCGCTCAGGCCCTGATCGCCTACGCCATCAACGATGAGGAGCTTGAGCCCCGCCATGGCTACCCGACGCGCCTGATCCTGCCTGGCCGGTATGGGATGAAACAACCCAAGTGGCTTACGCGTATCCTGGTGCTGGAGAGGGAAGAGGTGGGCTACTGGGCCCAGCGGGGTTGGAGCCGGCAAGCAGTGATCCGCACCCTAAGCCGGATCGACGTCCCCAGACCTGGCGCGCAACTGAAGGAGGGGGAAGAGGTGCTTGTCGCCGGGGTGGCCTATGCGGGCGGGCGTCCGCTGGAACGGGTAGAGATCTCCACGGATGGGGGCCTTACGTGGCAAAGGGCCGAGCTCAAGCCACCCCACGGCCAGTTTGCCTGGCAGCTATGGGCTTTGCCCTGGAGGCCCCTCCAGGGCAACTACACCCTAAAGGTGCGGGCCGTGGAGGTGGGTGGACGGGTCCAGGATCCCGTGGACCGGGAACCCTTGCCTGAGGGGGCGAGCGGCTACCACACGGTTCGGGTGAGGGTCAGGTAGGGGGCCAGGAATCCAAACGACCCCAATAGGGGATATACCCAGGTGGGAGGTTACGATATGAGGCGAAGGGAAGCGTTAAGGGTGGTGGGCAGCACGGCGCTTTGGATCCTGGGCCGCGGCCTGGCCCTGGGCCGGGCTACTGGGGAGCCCATCTTCCGGCGTTATCCGGAACTTGCAGCGGACGTAGCGGTTGCCCCGGATCGCCCTTTTGGGGTCAAGGGTTTGGGGGAAACCCCCTTGGGCACTTCGGTTCTAATCCGCACCCGCACGGAACAACCCCTCCATTACCACCGGGAGAGGCTGGAGGTGGCCCTGGTGCTCCAGGGGGAGGGACGTCTCGTGGTGGGAGGCAGGGAGGCCACCCTTCGTCCCGGCCAACTGGTGGTGATACCCCCTATGACCGCCCACGCCTTCGTGGGGCAGATGGACATCCTCTCCCGTTTCAGCCCAAAGCTCATGGGGGATGTGGTCTTTGTTCAGGCAGGCTCCGGCCCCAACGAGGGCACGCCTCTGATTCTGGACTATCGACCCCCCGAGATCCCGCAGGACCGCCCTTTTGCTGCCACTCCCTTGGCCAATGCTCCCCTGGGAACCGTGGTGGCGGTGGCCACGCGCCTGGGCCAGCCCTGGCACTACCACCGGTCCAAGGACGAGCAGATTTACGTGGTCGCTGGGGAGGGAGTGGCCCAGGTGGAGTTAACCCGTAAGAGGGTGGGACCGGGGAGCCTGGTCCTGGTACCCGCCGGGGCCATCCACCAGTTCCAGGGAAGCCTCCAGTTTGTCTCCGTGTTCGGACCTGCCCTCATGGGGGATGTGGTCTTTTTGTGAGGTTGGCGGTCCTAAGCCTCGCCCTTGTTGTGGCAGGCTGCTTTCCCCGGGAAGGAGTGCCCTCAGCGGACTTGGAGCCTCATGCCCCTCCCTCTCGGGAGGTGGTGGTATTGATAGAGGATCTTGCCTTTCGGCCGGACACGCTGCGGATTCCTCCGGGAACCACCGTGGTCTTTGCCAATCAGGGTCGGTATCCCCATACCGCCACGGAAAGTGGGGGCCTCTTCGATAGTGGGGTCTTAGCCCCGGGTGAGCGTTTCCGTTACACCTTTGCCCTCCCTCGGGAATATTCGGTTTACTGCAAGCGCTCCATCCCTACATGGCGTTCCAGATTGTTGTCGGTCCTTGAAAAAAGGAAGGGATCGCAAAGGAAGAGCTAGAAGGACATAAGGCTTGGGGCGGAAATTACGAAGCGTGCCGCGGAGTTGTCGGTGCCCGCGGTTGCACGCTTGCACAAGGGAGCTAGTTTAGTACAGCGGTTACCGGGGGACTCGGGCAAAGCCCTGTTCCAGCGTCCTGGGTTCTGGCGGAAATGGGTAGGGGTTTGGGCTAGAATACTATCGAAGGACCAAGTCACATGGCGAGCAAACCCATCCGGCATAGCATAGAGTGCTGGATCATTTGTGGCAGGGTGGGAGCAGAGGGTGCCATTCTTCTCTTACACGTGGTGGGGGAGCCTGATATCCCGGGCGGCTTCTGGCAACCTGTTACGGGAGGAATCAAGGAGGGTGAAACCTCGCACGTAGCTTGTGTTCGGGAGGTCTATCAGGAAACATCCCTGAGGGTACGGGCCGAGGATCTCCACCAGGTTCCCGGGCACTGGGAGGTTCAGCTACCCCATCAGGTCATCCGGAAAGATCTGTATTGGGTGGAGGTTTCTGAAACCGCCATTCGTATTGCCCCTGAGGAGCATGACGACTGGAAGTGGGTGCCCATCTCCGCCGTGGAGTCGGAGCTCCACTGGGAATCCAATCGACGCACGTGGAAGGCTGTGCTCAGCTGCCTCCGATCACAAGTTAGAAAGTAGGGCCACCGGGCTTACGCCCCGATTTTGTACTCTACCCTTCTCCTCCATGTGAGGCTTTTCCAGCCTCCGCTAAGGCTTCCTTTCTCCTCCCTGGTGACGGGCGTAGCCGGTACCTTGCCTCGGGGCAAAGAACGGCCCCATCACCGAGTTCCCCCGAGGACCTGTCAGGCTATCCGCTTCCTCGAGGGGGCGTGTTCTGGAAACCCTCTGGCGATCCAGAAGAAGCCACTCTCGTTCCCCGACGGTAGTCCCGCGGCATTGCTCATCTCACATCAGCCTATAGGAGTCTCACGGCCCTCGGGTTGCCTCGGGTAGGACGCAACCAGAAGAGAAAGGGCAAGGGACCTCGAGGACCCCAGGTGCAACCCTGGCCGCCCGGAGGCCGTGCCACCTCGACCGGAAGGCTGTCAGGCCTTCCACCCGGTGTTGACGGACCTTTGACGGATCATGAGGCACGCTGGTTCTGGAGGTGAGGAAGCTGCATAGGAAAGACCATTTGACGCAGGTTGGGTCGTTTTTTCGGCGCGCTGCGGGTGCTTCCAAGTGGGTGCGCCGTTTCCGTCTCCTACCGGCGGGACCCGGGAGCCCTGCAACCACTCCGGGGAGTTAAAAGCAACGTGCGCACGACCTTTTATTCCGGGGAGGCCCTCCGTGGCCTGGGCGAGGAGGCCTATTGGATAGACAACGCACTCCTGTACGTCTGGGTCAAGGGCGGGCTCCTCGTCATCGACCATGGGTTCAGGGCTAACCAGAAGGAGCTGTCCATCCATCTGGCGAAGCTGGCAACGGGGCGGATCCGCTAAGGGGGTGGTGGATGGGAAGGTTTAAGGCATTGGCTTTCAGGCTTAGGGTCGCCGCTTTGGAGATTTTCGGAGCGCGCTCCGGTCTGGGATAACGGGAGGTGCGAAGCATGAAAGGAAAGCTCGTGGTCGCTTTGGCGTTAGGCCTGTGCCCGGTGCTCTTGCCTTTCGGCAAAGCCGGTAGCGGGGGCAATGCCTGTGATCTTGTGACCAAGGAGGAGGTGGAGGAGGTTATCGGCCAAAAGATCGATATTGTGGAGGTCCAGCCAGGGTACGGGAATTGCATCTACTATACCAAGGAGAAACTCCTTGACGAGATTCTGAAGATTCCGGTCGTTACAGTTGGTTACACGCGGAGCGATGTTCAGGAACGGTGGAACTCCTGGTCCTCCATGCCGAAGAGCGAAACCATCAAGGGACTTGGCGATGGGGCCGTTTGGTCCCCCACCTACGGATTTTTCGTCTGCAAATTCAAGGGAGGGCTCCTGATGATCTCGGTACAAAACAAGGATATGGCCATTAAGCTTGCGAAGAAGGCTCTAGGACGCATAAAACCGTGACACGCGTGGATTCGGAAACGTACGCACTTGAGCTGTAGGCCAGCTCAGGCTTGTCGTCCTCACCTCTGGTACTGAACGGATTACCTCCAGGGTAATCCGTCCCTGGAGGGGCCTGCGCCACGATCATTCCTGGCGGAGCTTAACCGCAGGAGTGAGTCCCTTGTGCGACCACCCCACGGGGAGACTTCGGGGCTATTGCCGACCAGGAACACGCTCCTGGTGTGGGCAGGTCCCCTTGAGGCACAGGAAGGGCGATTGAAGTCCCAGGCGGTGGTCTGCACCGGGAGGAGGTCGGATCGGCAGGACCGCCCTGGCCCGCCACTTCCTGGAGGGTAAGCCCCACGCTCTCCTTGCGGCCCACCCGGAAGATGCCAGCTTCGCCTGCACCTCCGTGGTCTGCTGGCTGGGCTTTAACCCTGGGCGGCCTGAAGAGGATTGGGCTTAGACGCTGAGGCCGTGCTTCTGGAAGAGGGCTTCCATGAGGTCCATAAGCTCCTCCTCCCTTTCCTCCCGAAAGAGGCGGCGGATCCTTTCCACCTCTTCCTGGGGCAGCACCTCCATGAGGAGGTAGGAGCTGGCCTCGGCGGTGCGGGTCACCGCGTAGGCGAGGAGGGCCTCGAGGGCCTCGGCCCGTGCCCCTTCAAAGGAGTTTTCTGTGTAAACCAGCGCCTCCACGGTACGGCCCCCTTGGGGTCCCCGACCCAGATCCCTCAACACCACCCCGACCCCGGAAACGGGGCCGCCCAGAGGAATCTGCTCGATGAACTCGCCGAAGGCAGCGGGCTCCTGGGGGTTGTGCGCCCGGTAGTTCTTGGTGTACCGGTCCAGATTCTCCATGGGAAGCCGGAACCCGAGGCCCAGCACGGGGCCGGAGACCTCCAGCATCATCCTCTTGCCCACGGTTTGGTCTGGCAACTTGTACATTTCCTACCCCGGTATGCAGTTATCGTAGCACACACTCCCCACTGCCCAGTCTTACACGGAAGCCTCGAGGAGCTTGACTTGGTCTTCGCATCGAGTCCTCCTGAACCTGTCATCCTCGAGTCATCTTGGGCTACCTAGGCTAGCTTTACCCGGCTGGGTTGACCGCTGGGTAGGGCACGGAGGGAAGAAAAAGGCGGCACATCGCCGTAGTTGTCGGGCCAGTCTAGCTTAAGGAGGATACACATGGAAGAGAAAGTCGAGAAGATCACGGGCAAGAGCTTCGACACCCCAGATGAAACCCGGCGGCCGTTCGAAAAAGGCAAGATTGACGTGATCACTGTCGGGGGGCTGCCATTCTACCGTGAAACCCTTGCGCCGGGCTGGCAGTGGTCCAGGCACGTGAAACCGGTCGTGGGTGGCAACAGCTGCCAGCGGTTCCATGTGAAGATCTTTCTCGCAGGACGGCAACGGGTCCGGATGGATGACGGTACCGAGATGGAATTCGGTCCGGGGGACGTGGCGATCATGCATCCTGGGCATGACGCCTGGGTAGTGGGTGATGAAGCGAACGTGTTGATCGAGCTGGCAGATATCGTCAAGATGCCCGCCGACGTGCCCGAAGAAACGCTGACCGAGATCACCCTCGAGGCGGTTCAGCGCTTCAACGACGCCATCAATAGGCACGACGTTGATGCGGTGATGGCAGCCATGACCGAGGACTGTGTGTTCGAAAACACCTACCCACCCCCGGATGGCGCACGCTATGAGGGCCAGGCGGCCGTCCGATCTGTGTGGGAGCGATTCTTTGCGGCCAACCCAGATGCGCACTTTGAGGTTGAAGAGATGTTTGCTGTCGCTGATCGCTGTGTTGTTCGATGGATTTACAGAAAGACAAAAGAAGGAAGGCCCTGGTATCTGCGCGGCGTGGATGTGTTTCGTGTGCGGGATGGGAAGGTAGCGGAGAAGTTCTCCTACGTCAAAGGTTAGGTTGGTGACTCCTTCAGACGGTCCCCCGCATGGCCTAAATCCAGGGCGCCATTCGATGAACAGCGTTGCCCAATATGCGACGTTGCCCCGGTGCGCTTTGCGGCGCAGTCGGGTGTGTAACAAGATTTCGAGGGTGGCGGCTTGACCGTCGATGGGGCGGTCATGGGTGCAGGCATCGATGTAATGCACCTTGGCCGCCCTTTGAGCGGGGATGGAGGCGGGTCAAAGCTGGGGCGGCCCGGTTTACCCGGCGGAGGCCAAACCCCTGGCTGAAGTGCGCATCGGAGCACAAGGTGTGCGCTATCGGCCCAGACATGTTGCCAAAAGGGCACGCATGGAGGCTAAGGAGTCAATCGGTTCAGGAGCCCCTTGAACCCGTCCCCGTCACGCTTCGGTCATCCTACCCTTGCTAACTTGACCCTGCCTGGCTGGATTGCCAGCTGGGTAAGGAGGTAAGCGATGGCTAGAATGGCAGTTCTCGGATGGGTAGTTGGGCTATTGGGAGTATTGGCGGTTGTGTGGGCGCATCCTCCGGCGGAACACGCCAAAGTCCTGGGGTTGCCAGAAGGCACGGTTCCGGTAGGTTCATGTGTACCGGGCATGGGTGAGCACTGGGCTCAGCCGCAAAACCTTCCCTTCGGACCTATCTATGGGGTCATGAAGGAGAAGGTGGTGTTCGTGGAGATCATGGTTTCCCAGGCCGACTTTGCCGCTGGCAAATCCTGGACCGAGGCGCTGAAGCCCTTGACGGGCCATGCTGTAGACCATGTGGACCTGGAGTTCTTGCCCAAGGGCCATGAGGGCTACGAGGTTCCCCACTACGACATCCACGCCTACTTCGTATCCCACCAGGAGCACCTGGGGAACTGCCCTGCCCCCAAGCCCGTCCCCAAAGGAATGCCCCGCATAAAAGAGTGAGGGGGCCGCTGGGTGACGATCACCGTCCACTGGGGCTTTGAGCGCTTTGTGCGGGGCTATAGGCTGGCCGGCGGAGTGGAGGGTTCTGCCTCCTTCCGCCGGCCCGCCTACCCCTGGCGAAATGAGGCGGGCTACGAAGGTTGCCCGGATCTATACCATCGAGTTTGTAGGGCTGCCCTTCGGATGAGGAGGTAGGATATCGCAACCCCAAACGACATTTCACGCTGGTCTTGCCCGCCCCGTTGGGTCCCACTAGGATGAGAGCCTCGCCTCTCTCCACAGTGAAAGATATTCCATCTGCTCCTGTGGGTAGGGAAGGAAAAGGGCCTCTAGCCACTCCTATTCCCAGCGCTCTCCCGGTCAGGAGAGCAGGCCTACCACGCAGGGCTTCCCTCGAGGCACCCAGGGTGTGAACCCGGTAAGGGAACCTGGGACTAAGGGAGTTTGAAGACCGTTCGTTATCAGCTCGTGAAAAAGAACCGTGGGAGCGCCCTGCCGGGCAATGCCTGAGTGAAGCCCGGATCATCCACGCTTTCATTTGGCCTTCAGGGGCCAGGGTTAAAGTAGGCAGTAGGAGGCAGAACATGTCCCGGCCCCTCTCCTTATCGGACGCCCAACACCTATTGCGCCGGGCAGCGGCCCGGGGGACCCGGGAGGAAGCGGAGGAGCTTTCGGCCATGGGCCTCGAGGAGGCGGTGGATCGTCTCCTTAGGGACCCTGCCCCCGCACCCCCCTACGCCACCCGCTTCGCCCGCAACCAGCGGTCCCAGCAACACCGCGAGATCAGCCTGCTCTGGATCGAGCACTGGCTCACCACACCCACCCCAGCTGCGGAACGGCTTGTGCTCTTTTGGCACGGCCATTTCACCTCCGCCTTCCAAGCCACCATGGGGGCCCAGGGCGTTGACTTTTGGAATCAGTTTGCGATGTTCCGGCGGCTAGGGTACGGGACTTTTGGCGACCTCCTTAAGGCGGTGGCCCGGGATCCCGTCATGCTCCTGTACCTGAACAATGCGGAAAGCCGCAAGGAGCACCCGAACCAGAACTGGGCCCGCGAGCTTCTGGAGCTCTACACCCTGGGCCCCGGCCACTATTCCGAGGCGGACATCCTCGAGGCGGCCCGGGCCTTTACCGGCTGGACTGTACGCCTGAAGGGGGGCCTGAACCCGCGCGAGGCCGACGCCAACGTGCCGTGGGAGTTCACCGTCCGGCCCGCCTGGCACGACCCGGGGCCGAAAACCTTCCTGGGCCAGAGGGTTGAGGGTGGGGAAGAGGTGCTGGAGGTGCTTATCGCCCACCCTCAGACCTACCGCTTCCTCTCCCGAAAGCTTCTCCGGTTTTATCTTTCCCCGGAGCCCCCGGAGGCTATGGTGGAGGAGGGGGCGAGGGTTCTGCGATCGGAAGGAACGAGGGGTTTCCTGCGGTGGCTTTTCACCCACGAGGCCTTTTACCATCCTTCGTTCCGGAATAGCTTGATCAAAGGCCCTCTGGAATACCTGGTGGGGCTCCTTTACGCCGCCGGGATCAGGGAATTGCCCGCGGACTCCTCGTTAGGGAAGGGGGTGTACCAGGCCCTGGCTGCCATGGGCCAGATCCCCTTCGATCCCCCCACGGTGGCGGGGTGGGAGGGGGGCCCCGCCTGGCTGGCGGAAACGCCCTATTTGGCACGGCTCAACCTGATCTCCGCGGTGGCCAACCAGGAGAAGAGCCTGGATCTTTCCGTCTTCATGGAGGGCGGAAAGGTACTGGCGGATCTGGTGAAGCCGGAAGCCCAGCTCTTGTAGGGGTGGAGGATGGATCGGCGCGAGTTTTTGCGAAAATCCCTGCTTGCCCTGGCCCTGGGCCAAGGGGCACCCTCCCTGTTGGTGCGTACTGCCCTGGCCGCCCAAACCCGGGGAAGGATCCTGGTGGTGGTCAATCTCTTCGGGGGCAACGATCAGCTCAACACCCTGGTGCCCTACCGCAACGAGCTCTACCATCGCCTCAGGCCCAACCTGGCCCTGAAGGGGAAAGAGGTGCTGGATCTCGGGGTGCGGGGCAAATGGCTGGGGCTGCACCCGGCCTTGCGACCCTTGATGGCCATGTGGGAAAAGGGGGAGCTGGCCCTCATACCCCAGGTGGGGTACCCCAACCCCAACCGCAGCCACTTCATCTCCACGGCCATCTGGCACACCGCTAACCCTGATCGGCGGGCCCAGACCGGCTGGCTGGGCCGCTGGGCGGACGGGCAGGAGGACCCCTTCTGCGAAACCTTCCTGGGGGGTGCCGCCCCCCTGGCCCTCAGGGGCGAGCGGGGTACCGCCCCGGCCATCGCCAGCATCGATGCCTTCACCCTGCGGCTCACCCCGGCCCTCCAGCGTGCCTTTGAGGAGGAGGCCCGCCGCCCGCGCCAGGGCACGGCGGAGGAGGTTCGGCGGGCGATGCTTTCCCTCCGGGGGGCGCTGGACCGCGTGGGCCGGCTGCGCACGGTGAAGAACCGGGCCCAGTACCCGGAGGGTGCCTTCGGCCGGAGCCTGGCGGATATCGCCCGGATGATCGCAGGGGGCCTGGAGAGCAGCGTCTACTACACCACCCTGGGCGGATGGGACACCCATGCCAACCAGCCACCCCGCCATGAGGAGCTTCTGGGGCAGTTGGCCCAAGGGCTGGCGGCCTTGCGGGAAGACCTCCGGGCCATAGGACGGGGCGGGGACGTGCTGATCCTGATCTTCAGCGAGTTCGGCCGCCAGGTGGCCGAGAACGCCTCTCTGGGCACGGACCACGGCGAGGGAGGGCTGATGCTGGCCCTGGGGCCCGGGGTAAACGGGGGGCTCTATGGGGACGAACCGGACCTCGAGGACCTCAGCCTGAATGCCCTCAAGTACCGAACAGACTTCCGCCATGTGTACGCCACGGCCCTGCAGTGGATTGGCGCCGACCCCAGGGTCGTGCTGGGGGCGGAGTTTACGCCGATGGCGCTCCTGCGGAACGCAGGGTCGTGATCCGGCCGGTCCCTTTTGGGCGAAGGCCCGTAGAGGGGGTTGCTCTTGCTACCCGGGGGCATCATTCTGTACGCCTCTGGACTGCGAGGATGCTTGACGGGTGCGGGTTGTACTAGCGGGAAGGAGCTCTGGAAAACTGCAGGGAAGCAACCGAGGGAGGCCACTCAGCTCCCCGCCCAAGTGAGCTCGCTCGTTCGCGAAAGGTACATTTCGCGCATATGTTATACTACCCCCGTGGAACCCGCTCTTATTTGGAAATCCATCGGCATTAAAAAGCCCGAGAAGGCCCTTCAACCCCTGGCCCCCTATGCCGAATACCTCCTTTTGGAGCGGGGATACTCCCCCAGGGGGGTGCGCCGCTACCTTCAGGACCTGGCCCTCTGGTTTCGCTTCCTCCAGGAAGAGGGTTTCACCCCGGGCCCCGAGGCGGTCCGGGCGCTCCTCCTCAAGGAGCGTTGGGCCCCAAGGAGGGTGCAGGGGTTCCTGGCGGCCCTCCGCAGCTACTACCGCTACCTGTCCCAGGTCAAGGGAGAGGCCGTGTCCGACCCCACGGAGGGCATAGGCCGCCCCAAGGCCGGGCGCAGGCTTCCCCTGCACCCCGCTCCGGAGGAGCTCAGGCGTTTCCTCGAGGCCCTGGAAGCCGAAAAGGAGGCCAGGCTCCTCAGCCGCCTGGCCCGGTTCCTCTACGGCACGGGGCTTCGCATCTCCGAGGCCCTTTCCCTGAAGGGCCGGAACGTGATCCTCGAGGGCTCGGTTCCCGTGGCCATCCGGGTGGTGGGTAAGGGGAACAAGGAAAGGCTGGTGCCCCTTTCCAGGACCGCCCGGGAAGTTCTTTTAGAGTTGGGGCCACCCCAGGGTAATGTGAGTATTTTCACGTTTACTCATGGAAGGCACCGGGGCAGTGTTCCTTCCGCCCGGTACGTGGAGGCCAGGTTCCGGGAGGCGGCCCTGAGGGCGGGCCTGGACCCCAGGCGCTTCACCCCGCACAAGCTCCGCCACGCCTACGCCACCCTGCTGGTGGAAAACGGCGTGGAGCTGGATGCCGTAAAGGACCTTCTGGGCCACGAGTCCATCGCCACTACCCAGATCTACCTGCACGCCTCGAGGGAACGGCTCAGGGAGGCGGCCTCGAGGTTGCCCGAGCTTTAAGCCGGGTACACTGACTCCCGTAGGAGGTACCCATGTTTGTGGTGATGAACCGCATCCCCGTCAAACCCGAGTACGCCGACCAGTTCGAGGAGGCCTTCCGCACCCGGGCCCGCCTGGTGGACCGCATGCCGGGCTTCATCCGGAACCTGGTCCTTCGTCCAAAGAACCCAGGAGACCCCTATGTGGTGATGACCTTCTGGGAAAGCGAGGCCGCCTTCCGGGCCTGGACGGAAAGCCCGGAGTTCCGCGAAGGCCACGCCCGAAGCGGCACCCTTCCCAAGGAGGCTTTCCTGGGACCCAGCAAGCTGGAAACCTTCACGGCCTTCCTGGACTCGGAAGCCGGCTAGGCCCCCCTTGACCTACCGGGACCCGCAAAAGGTGATGCGGGACACTTGTCCCTTCGCCTCAGGTGTGCTACCCTAACAAACGACCGTTAGCCATGGAGCGGCGCGAGCAAATCCTCACCATAGCAGGCCACCTCTTCAGCCAGCGGGGCTACCACGCCACCAGCATGCGGGAGCTGGCCAAGCACCTAAACCTCCAGGGGGGAAGCCTATACGCCCACATTACCTCCAAGGAGGAGCTCCTCCTTGAGGTGGTGCGCCAGGCCGCCGAGCGCTTCCTTAAAGTTCTGGAGGGACTTAAGGGCGACCCCGTGGCCAAGCTGAAGGGCTTGGTACGGGGCCACCTCGAGGTCATCGCCCAGGAGCTGCCCCGGGCCACGGTCTTCTTCCACGAGTGGAAACACCTCTCCCCTCCCCTTCTGGAGGAGGCCAAGGCCTTAAGGCGCCGTTACGAGGAAGGCGTCCAGGCGGTGATCCAGGAGGGAATGGAACAAGGAGTTTTCCAGGTGGAAAACCTCCGCCTGGCCACCCTCTTTGTCCTTTCCGCCCTGAACTGGACCTACCAGTGGTACCGGCCCGAAGGGCCCCTTTCCTTGGAAGAACTTTCGGAAGCCTACGCCACCCTCATCCTGAGGGCTTTGGGCGTAGAGGCTAATGAGGAGAAAGGAGGCGAGGATGGTTAAGCTTAAGCTCGGCTACCCAGAGGATCCCGACTACCAGGAGAGGCTAGAGGAGTTTGAGGCCCGTATTGCCCGGGGGGAAAAGATCGAGCCCGGGGACTGGATGCCCGCCGAGTACCGGCGCCAGCTCATCCGTATGATCTCCCAGCACGCCCATAGCGAGTGGGTGGGGATGCTTCCCGAGGGTGCCTGGATCACCCGGGCTCCTTCCATCCGGCGGAAGCTCATCCTGCTGGCCAAGGTTCAGGACGAGGCCGGGCACGGGCAGTACCTCTACCACGCCGCCGAAACCCTGGGGATCACCCGGGAGGAGATGGTGGAAGCCCTTCTTTCCGGCAAGGCCAAGTACTCCAACATCTTCAACTACCCCACCCTCACCTGGGCGGATGTGGGCATCATCGGCTGGCTGGTGGACGGGATGGCCATCAAGAACCAGACCATGCTGGCCCAGTGCTCCTACGGGCCCTACTCCCGGGCCATGGTGCGCATCTGCGCCGAGGAAACCTTCCACCACAAGCAGGGGAAGGAGGCCGTCCTCCTCTACGCCAGGGGCTCCAAGAAGCAGCGCCAGATGGTGCAGGATGCCCTGAACCGCTGGTGGTGGCCCACCCTGATGATGGCCGGGCCCCACGACACCGACTCCCCCCACACCCCCCTCCTTCTGCGGTGGGGCATCAAGACCAAGACCAACGACCAGGTGCGCCAGGAGTTCCTGAACGAACACGTCCCGGAACTCTTGGACGCTGGGCTCACCATCCCCGACCCCGACCTCCGCTACGACGAGAAGACGGGCAACTGGATCCACGGGCCCATCCCCTGGGACGACTTCTGGAAGGTGATCAACGGGGAAGGCCCCATGAACCGGCACCGGCTCATGGCCAGAAGGAGGGCCCACGAGGAGGGACGCTGGGTGCGGGAGGCCCTCGAGGCCTACGGCAAGCGCCGCCTGGCCCAGGCCGCGGATTAGGAGGGCACCATGTGGGGAACCGAGTGGCCCCGGTTTGAGGTGATCAAGCAGGACACCAAGCATGGCCCCCCGCAGATGGTGGGTTCGGTACACGCCGCTGACCCGGAGCACGCCCTCTTGGTGGCCCGGCACGTGTTCGTGCGGCGCCCCGCCGCCTACGCCCTCTTCGTGGCCCCGGCCGAGGCCTTCTTTCACGTTTCCCAGGAGGGCCTAAAGGATCTGAAGCCCACCAGGAGGGAGGGAGGAAGCGAAGAACCTTACTGGGTCTTCGCCAAGCGGAGCCACCGCCGGAGCATGGTCTACGGGGACCTGGTGGGCCGCTTCCTGGCGCAAGGCCCGGAGGATGCCATAGCCCAAGCCCTCCTGCAGGCCCAGGGGGTGGCCTTCTGGGCGGTTCCCGAGCGCTTGGTGGTGGGGACCGAGCCCACGGAGGAAGTGGTGGAAAGCTGGTTTGCCCCGGCCAAGGAGAAGACCTACCGGCTGCAAAGCTACTACGGGCTCATCACCGCCAAGGGGGTGGAGAATGATTGAGGCCTACCTGAAGGACGCCCTGGTGGCCCGGCTCACCGCCTGGGCCGACGATGAGGTGGTCCTGGCCCAGCGGCTTTCCGAGTGGGTGGGGCATGCCCCCATCCTCGAGGAGGATATCGCCATCGCCAACCTGGCCCAAGACGAGCTGGGCCATGCCAAGGTCTGGTTGGAGCTCCGGCAGGAGCTGGACGGCTCCGACCCCGACCGCCTGGTCTACTTCCGCGATCCCCTGGAGTTCCAAAACGCCGTCCTGGTGGAGCTCCCCAAGGGGGACTGGGCCTTCACCATGGTGCGGCAGTACCTCTTTGACGCCTACGAGAACCTCTGGCTGAAGGAGGCAACCCGGAGCGTCTACGCCCCCCTGGCCGAGGCGGCAAGCCGCATCCTGAAGGAGGAAAGGTTCCACCTGAAGCACTCTTCCCTCTGGGTGGAGCGCCTGGGCCAGGGCACGGAGGAATCCCACCACCGGACGCAGGAGGCCCTGGAAACCCTCTTCCCCTACGTGCGCCAGCTCTTCCAGCCTCTCCCCGGGGACGAGGCCCTGGTGGAGGCAGGGGTGGTACCGGATCTCAAGGCCCTTGAAGCCCCCTACCTGGAGGAGGTGACCGCCCACCTGGTGCGCTCGGGCCTAAGGCCACCTGAGGGAGGGTACGTGCCCAAAAGCCGCCAGGAGCACACGGAGTACTTCTGGTCCCTCCTGGCGGAGATGCAGTCCGTGGCCCGCTGGGACCCGGAGGCCAAGGCATGGTAGAGCGGTACTGGGAAGCCCTAAAAGGGGTTAAGGACCCGGAGATCCCCGTCCTCAACATCGTGGAGATGGGGATGGTCCTGGGGGTGGAGGCGGAAGGGGAAAAGGTCAGGGTCCGCTTCCGCCCCACCTTTTCCGGCTGCCCTGCCCTACGGCTCATCCGCGAGGAGATCGAAAAGGCCCTGCGGGAGGCAGGAGCCAAGGAGGTGGAGGTGGTGGAGGCCAGGACCCCCTGGAGCACCGAGGACATGGCCGAGGAAGCCCGAAGGAAGCTTCTGGGTTACGGCGTGGCCCCACCCCTTCCCCTCCCCCTGGCGGGGAAGGATCCCCCCTGCCCCCGGTGCGGAAGCCGGGAGGTGGTCCTCAAGAACACCTTCGGGGCCACCCTGTGCAAGATGCTCTACCAGTGCGCTGCCTGCGGGGAGGTTTTTGAGGCCTTTAAGACCGTCTGAAGAGGAAACATAAGGCCCGGGACTAGGAGGCGTACCGGGCCTTTTTCCTGGAAGACCTAGAGCGAACACAGATCGGTTTCAAGGAGGACACCTTGAAGGTAAAAAGCTACCTCATGGGCCAATGGTTGACGGGCGCAGGAGAAGGGGTGCCGGTGCAGGATGCCGCCACCCTCGAGGTGCTGGGCCACGTGACCTCGGAGGGCCTGCCCCTCAAGGAGGCGGTGGCCTGGGGAAGGGAGGTAGGGGGGAAGGCCCTCCTTGCCATGGGCTTCCAGGAGCGGGGCCGAAGGCTTCGGGCCCTGGCACAGTACCTTTCCGAGCGGAAGGAGGAACTCTACCGGCTCTACGCCACCACCGGGGGCACCCGTCGGGATGCCTGGTACGACGTGGACGGGGGTATTGGGGTACTCTTCACCTACAGCTCCCTGGCCCGGACGCTTCCCGAGGGAAACCTCCTTCCCGAGGAGGAAAGCCTTCCCTTAAGCAAGGACTTTTCCTTCCAGGGAAGGCACCTTCTGGGTCCCAAGGGCGGGATCACGGTTCAGATCAACGCCTTCAACTTCCCGGTCTGGGGCCTTTTGGAGAAGTTCGCCCCTGCCTTCCTGGCGGGGGTGCCCACCCTGGCCAAGCCGGCCACCCCCACCGCCCACGTGGCCGAGGGGTTGGTGCGCCTCATGGTGGAGTCCGGGCTTCTGCCGGAGGGAAGCCTCCAGTTCGTGGCGGGAAGCCTGGGGGATGCCCTGGAGGCCCTGGACCACCGGGATAGCGTCTACTTCACGGGTTCCAAGGCCACGGCAGACCGGTTAAGGCGCCACCCCGCCTTTCTGGAGCGGGGCGTTCTCTTCAATGCCGAAACCGACTCCCTAAACGCCGCCATCCTGGGGGAAAAGGTAGGGGAGGAGGAGGTGGAGAGGCTGGCCCGGGAGATCGCCCAGGAGCTTTCCATCAAAACCGGGCAGCGGTGCACGGCCATCCGCCGGGTCCTGGTACCCCAAGGCCGCCTCGAGGTCCTCCTCGAGGCCACCCGTAAGCACCTGGAGGGCCTTAAGCTGGGCGACCCCAGGGAGGAGGGCGTGGACCTGGGGCCCCTGGCCTCCTTAGGGCAAAAGGAGGAGGTGGAAAGGGCCGTGGAAGCCCTCCTGGCCGCCGGGGCCAGGGTGTACTGGCAGCACCCGGGCAGGCGGGATGGCGCCTTCTTTCCCCCTACCCTGCTCCTGGCGGAGGATCCCTGGGCGGAAACCCTCCACCAGGTGGAACCCTTCGGCCCGGTGGCTACCTTCTTTCCCTACCGGGACCGGGAGGAAGCCCTGCGCCTGGCCCGGTTGGGAGGAGGGATGCTGGCGGCCACCCTGGCCACCCCCGATCCCGAGGAGGCCCGCTTCTACCTCCTTGGGCTTTCCGGAGAGGTGGGCCGGCTCCACATTCTGAACCGCTTCAACGCCCATAGCTCCACCGGCCACGGCTCCCCCTTGCCCCGCCTCCTCCACGGGGGACCCGGACGGGCAGGGGGCGGGGAGGAGCTGGGAGGGCTTCTTTCCGTAAAGCGGCACCTGGCCCGCCTGGCCCTCCAGGCCGATCCCCACACCCTGCAGGCTCTCACCGGGGAGTACGCCAGGGGAGCGGAAAAACCCGCCAGCACCCACCCCTTCCGCAAGCACTACGAGGAACTGGAGGTTGGGGAAACCCTCTGGACCCATCGCCGCACGGTCACGGAGGCGGACATCGCCCTCTTCGCCCACCTTTCCTGGGACCACTTCTACGCCCACACCGACGAGATCGCCGCCCAAAAGAGCCTTTTCGGGAAGCGGGTGGCCCACGGATACTTCGTCCTCTCCGCTGCGGCGGGGCTCTTCGTGGATCCAGCCCCGGGTCCAGTCCTGGCCAACTACGGCCTCGAGGGCCTGCGCTTCACCGAACCCGTGGGCATCGGGGATACCTTGCAAGCCCGGCTCACGGTGAAGGCCAAGCGGCCCAGGGACGAGAAATCCGGGGTGGTGGAGTGGGCGGTGGAGGTGGTGAACCAGGAGGGCCAAACCGTGGCCGCCTATACCCTCCTTACCCTGGTGGCCCGAAAGCCCACGGATGCTTTGCCCTCCGGGTAAACACATTTTGGAGCTTGCTCTTAACCTGTGCTACCATGGGGGTATGGCCGAGCGCGAACCGGCCTTCTGCCCTGTCTATGCCGCCTTGAACCTCCTCCAGGAGAAGTGGACCCTGCACATCATCAGGGCTCTCCTGGAAGGCCCCAAGGGGTTCAACGAGCTGTCCCGGGCCATCGGGGGGGTAAACCCCGCTACCCTTTCCCAACGCCTGGAGCACCTGGTGGATCTCGGCGTGGTGGAAAAGAAGGTGGAATCCTTCATGCCCCCCCGCACCCGGTACGGCCTCACCGAGGCCGGGCGGGAGCTGGAGGCGGTCATCGCCGCCATAGACCGCTGGGCCCGCAGGAACCTCAAGGTCCCCGTGGGCTGAGGTTTCGGGGCCGAGGGCGATCTGGCGTGCCCGTGAGCCCGAACCCCTTTACGGAGCCTATTCCGCTTCCCCGGCCAGGTACTGGAGGTAGTTGGGCAACCCCATCTGGTTCAGGAGTTCCCGCTGGGCCTCCAGCCAGTCCACGTGGCCTTCCTCGTCCTTGAGGATCTCCGCCACCATGTCCCGGGTGCCGTTATCCCCCAGGCTTTGGGCCAGGTTCATGGTTTCGTTGTAGCCCTTCACCGCCTGAAGCTCCCCCTCGTAGTCCTTGAAGAGGATCTCCTCCACGCTTTTGCCGATCCGGATCTCCCCGATCCGGCTCACCTCCGGAAAACCCTCCAGGAAAAGGATGCGCTCGATGTGCCTCTCCGCATGGCGCATCTCGGTGATGGCGTGGGCCTTGAGGTGGCGGGCCAGGGCTTTAAAGCCCCAGTTCTCCGCCATCTCCGCATGGACCATGTATTGCAAGATGGCGGCCAGTTCCTCGGAAAGCCTTTCCTGAAGGCTCTGGATCACGTCCGGGTGCCCTTTCATAAAGAACCTCCAAGGGCATTATACCACCGTCGGGACCCGGCGGAGCTCTGAACCTTGTGCCTCCAGATGGTAGGCTTCCTTCCCTTCCTGGGGGAAGTCCTCGCGGAAGTGGGCCCCGCGGCTTTCCTCCCGCAGCAGGGCCATCCTGAGGAGAAGCCGGCCAAGGAGGGCGAGATTCGAAGCTTCCAAGGCCTGGCGCAGGTGGGCCCCCCACCCGGACCTTTCCAGCGCGCCTGGGGTTACCTCCTCTAGGGGTAGATGGGCCACATGGGCTAAGGCCTGGGCCAGGTCCTTTCCCCGGCGCACCACCCCCGCCGCCTGGCCCATGCGGTCTTGTAGCGCCTTAAGGTGCACGGGATCAAGGAGGTAAGCGGGTAAGGGTTCCAAGGCCTTGGGGTAGGCCAGGTCCTCGAGGGCCGCCAAGGCCGCCCTTTCTCCCATCACCAGGCCCTCCAGAAGGCTATTGGAGGCCAGGCGGTTGGCTCCGTGGAAGCCCGTGGAGGCCACCTCCCCAGCGACATAAAGGCCGGGGATCCCGGTAAAGCCTTGAAGGTCGGTCTTCACACCCCCCATGGCGTAGTGGGCCGCCGGGGCCACGGGCACAGGCTCCTTCAAGGGGTCCAACCCCAAGGCCCGGGCTTGGGCCACCACCGTGGGAAAACGGCGTTCCAGGTGGGGGATGGGCCTCAGGTCCAGGTAAACGGCCCCGGTTCTCTCCCGCTCCCAGTGCGTGAAGCGGGCCACCACGTCCCGGGGGGCCAGCTCGGCCAAGGGATCGTAGCGGGGCATGAACCGCTCCCCATGGGCGTTGAGGAGGAGGGCCCCCTCCCCCCGGCAGGCCTCGCTCACCAGGCTGCCATCGGGGAGGGCCGTGGGATGGAACTGGACGAACTCCAAATCCCTCAAGGTAGCCCCCGCCCGGTAGGCCAAGGCCATCCCGTCCCCCGTGGACGAGGGGGGGTTGGTGGTCACGGGGAAAAGCCTCGAGAGGCCCCCGGTGGCGAGGAGCACCGCCCCGGCCCGCACCTCCACAAGGTTAGCCCTACCGGGCTGACCCGAGCCGTGGGGCGAAAGGACCAAGGCCCCCGCCACCCGCCCCTCGCCCACCAAGAGGCTCACCGCCATGTACCCCTCGAGGACCTGAGCCCTTAGCCGGGAAAGCAAGCCCTTAAGGAGAAGGAGGCCGCTTTTATCCCCGCCCAAGTGCCGCACCCGGGCCCTGGAGTGCCCGCCTTCCCGGGTGGGTTCGGGATGGAAGGGAAGCCCCAGGGAAAGAAGCTTCTCCAGGTGGCGGGGGGCTTCCTGGAGGATGGAGCGGGCCACGGCCTCCTCCACCAGGCCCCGGCCCGCCCTTAGGGTATCCCGGAGATGGGCCTCCAGGTCCTCCTCGTCAAGGGGAAAGGCCACCCCCCCTTGGGCCCAGGGGGTGGAGCCGGAAGGCAAGGGGTCCTTGCTCAAGAGGAGGACCTTGGCCCCCCTTTCCTCCGCCGCCAAGGCGGCGTATACCCCAGCCACCCCGGCTCCCAGGATGAGGAGGTCAACCCTTGGCATCAACCCACCGCCACCATGGCCTCGAGGGCCCTCCTGGCCTTCTTGGCCACCTCCTCGGGCACCCGGATCACGTGGCGCATCTCCTTCAAGGACCAGTAGACCTTCTTTAGGGTTATCTTCTTCATGTACTCGCAGATGGCGTCCGGCTTCACCGGGATGAAGGTCTTCCCCGGGGCTTCCTTAGCGAGGCGGTGGAGGATGCCCACCTCCGTGGCCACCACGAACTCCTTGGCCTCGGCCTTTTTGGCGTGGCGCACCATCCCCTCGGTGGAGAGCATCTTGGCATCGGGTTTGAGGAAGAGGCAACTGGAGCCACAACCGCACTCCGGGTGGATCATGAACTCCGCCCCTGGATGGGCCTCCATAAGGGCCTTCAGGTGCTCCTCCCGGATTCCCGCATGCACGTGGCATTCCCCGGGGAAAAGGTCCAGCCTCCTTCCCGTTGCCCGGGCCACATGGGCCCCCAGGAACATGTCGGGCACGAAGAAGATGGGCCTCCCCTCCGGTAGCCGCGCCACCACCTCCACCGCGTTGGCGCTGGTGACGCAGACGTCCGCCAGGGCCTTCACCTCGGCCTTGGTGTTCACGTAGGCCACCACGATCCCGTGGGGATGGGCTTCCTTCCAGGCCCGGATGTCCTCGGGCCGGATGCTGTCCGCCAAGGAGCAGCCCGCCTCCAGATCGGGGAGGAGGACGGTCTTTTCCGGATTCAAGATGGCGGCGGTCTCCGCCATAAAGTGCACCCCGGCGAAGACGATGACCTTGGCCCGGGTTCGCTGGGCCTCCCGGGCCAGGCCCAAGGAGTCCCCCACGAAGTCCGCCACCTCCTGCACCTCGGGAAGTTGGTAGGAATGGGCCAGAATGACCGCCTGCCGCTCCGCTTTAAGGCGGAGCACCTCTTCTCTAAGCGCCTCCCGTTCCATGTTCACGCTCTTGCTGGGCTAAAGCCCTGTTCCCAAAAGTGCTCGTCAAAGGCTAAGGCTTTCCGCAAGCCTTTTCCTTGCATGAAGAAGAAGCTGGTCCAGTCCACCAGGCTGATGTCCTTTCGCCCAGAGGCCAGCAGGGCGGTTAGGGCTACCTGGTGTAGATCCCCATCCACCGGGATGCTCAGGACCACCCCCAAAAGGTCGTGGCAGAGGGCCCGCACGGCCTCGAGGCCCAGCCGCCTTTGCACCAGGGCCACGCTTTCCACCACCACATAGCTATGGGTTACCAGGCGCACCCGGTCGGCAAGAAGGCGGCGAAACGCTTCCGCGGCCTCTTCGTGATGGGCGTCGTCCCGGTCCAAAAGGGCGTAGAGGGCTGAGGTGTCCACGAAGACCGCCAAGGTTCTCCTCACTCCATGGCCAGGTAGCGGTCGTGCTCCTGGCTCACGTCCCTAAGGCCCGAGGCGAACCGGCCCACTGCGGCTAAGGCCCTCTCTGCCCGCTCGGCAAAGCCCCCATTCTCCTTCTCTTGGAGATAGCCTTCCACCGCCCGCCGTACCATCTCCGCCAGGGATACCCCCTCCTCCCGGGCCAGGGCTCTCAGGCGCCGGGCTTGCTCCTCGGTGAGCTGCACCTGGGTCCGCACCATGCCTATACGGTAGCACACCATGCCATCAGGGCTGCACCACCAGAAGGGAGAGGTCCAAGGCCTTGGCGGAGTGGGTCAGGGCCCCCACGCTCACATAGTCCACCCCAGCCTCGGCCGCCGCCCGGGCTCTTTCTAAGGTCATGTTGCCGCTGGCCTCGAGGGGAACCCGTCCCCCCACCCGGCGCACCGCCTCGCGCATCTCCTCCAAGGAGAAGTTATCCAAAAGGATCAGGTCTGCCCCCGCCTCCAAGGCCTCTTCCAGCTCAGCCAGGCGGGTCACCTCCACCTCCACCTTGAGGTAGTGGGGGGCTTTTGCCTTGGCCTTGCGCACCGCCTGGGCCACGCCCCCTGCGGCCCGGATGTGGTTTTCCTTGATGAGGATGCCGTCAAAGAGTCCAAAGCGGTGGTTTTTCCCTTCCCCCACCCGCACCGCGTACTTCTCCAGGGCCCTCAGCCCCGGGGTGGTCTTGCGGGTGTCCAGGACCTGGGCCTTGGTGCCCTTCAGGGCCTCCACGTAGGCTCGGGTGAGGGTAGCGATGCCGGAAAGGCGCTGGAGGAGGTTTAGGGCAAGACGTTCCCCGGCCAGGATGCCCCTTAGGGGACCCTCGAGGCGGGCCACCTCGTGGCCGGGGTCCACCTTCGTCCCCTCCTCCACCAGGGGCGTGAAGGCGATGCGGTGGTCTACTAGGGTAAAGACCTCCCTAGCCACGGGAAGCCCGGCCAAGACCCCCTCCTCCTTGGCGAGGATGACGGCCTCGCCCATGAGGTCCTCCGGCACCGTGAGGGCCGTGGTGAGGTCCCCGTGGCCGAGGTCCTCGAGGAGCCAGGCCTTTAAGGTTTCCAAGGGCACCATGGGCCCTATTCTAG